>JBMFHN010000046.1:0-16012 GCA_049976805.1 Occallatibacter sp.
ACGGTCGCCGGTACGACGGAACCGTTGCCGACAAGCGTGCAGCCGGCATCTGTGCCGGGCGTGCATGCGGGCAGGCTGGGACTGATCTGTCCGATGTCCGTCAGCGTGGCAATGCTGATCTCGTGAACCTTGTTATCGCCCGCCGTGGAGACGAAAAAGGTCTGGTCATCCGGGGTGAAAGCCCCGGCCAGCGGCGCGCTGATCGACGAACCTCCGGTCAACGGAATATACCCCACGGTGCCGGCAGCGCCGCCCGAACCCGGCACGTAATAAGGCAGTTCTGCGTTGGTGTTGCTCTCATCGGCCGTATAGGTGATAAATGCCAGGTTGGATTTTGGCGAGGGCACGACCTGATCGATCGCCGTGGCAGCCACCTTCGCCGGATCGAGATACTGCGAGTTCAGCGTCGTGCTCAACTGGAGGGCCGGCGGAAGAAGGTCGCCGTTGGCCAGCAGATAATTGGCCGCGTAACCGCTGTCCGACTCCTGATAGAGACAATTGTATTTGGGAAGGGTGACCCCGATATCGGAGAGCAGAACGCCGCTGCTGGTGACGGCCGCGCCCAGAATATGCTTGCCATCCGTGGTCGAAGCCAGGGCATCGGACTGCGTGCTGACCGAATTTCCCGTTCCCTGCGGATAAAACGCAAAACTTGCGAAGTCGCCGACGGTTCCCGTGGGACACCAGGTGTGGGCCACAGTCGAACCTCCTCTGAGGAATGCGCCCACCGAAGGAATGACGATGGCCGGCGTCTGCACGGTGCTGGTGATGGCCGAGTTGGGCGGCAGCGGATTCGGAGGTGTCTCGGGCGGCAGAATTCCCGGCGGCAGGGACGGATTCGCGAACGAGTTGGCCGGCAGCGCATAGGTCGTCCAGCCCGTGCCGGCATTGTAGACGTAGAGCGTATCCGTGTGGCCGGTAATGCCCTCCGCCGGGTTGTTCAGCGCAGCGTTGTCGGTAATATAAAGCGTCTGCGAGTCAGGGGTCCACGCCGCGGCGTTGCCCAAACCGCCGTTATAGGTCGTCGCGGTGCCGGAAGAGACGTTGTAAAGATAGAAGCGATCGAGCGCCTGATCGTTGATGAGCACCGTCGAATTGTCCGGCGAGACAGCCAATACCACGCCCGGATAGGTAACATTCTGTGTGGTGATCGAGCCCGACGAGGTGCTGTAAATCATCAATTCCTGCGCGGAGCCGAAGTAAAGGTTGTTGCCATCCCGGTCCATGACCATGGAGTTTGGCACATAAGGCAGGCGCAACGTGGAACCGACTGCACCGCTGATCAGATCGATTGACACAACGTCGCGCGACTGGCCGGGCGCTGCAAACCATGCGTAGTCGCTGGCCGTGCCCGGCGTGGTGACCGTAACCGGATTGGAGGAGATGGACAGGCCGGTGCCGTATTCGCCGATCTCGTTGGCGGGAGCGGGATTGCAGTTGGGCGGCTGGCAGACGGCATAAATCGACGCCACGCCGGGGAAGGACGTGGTGATGGTTCCGTTGCTGTTGGCGGAGATGTCAATCGGGTCGGTCGATTGATAGCTCAGATCCAGCCCGGTAACCGGGTTCCCGTTTGTGTCGGTAACCGTGGTTATGAGGCTCTGCGTTGTTCCCTTGGCGACCGTTCCCGAGGTGCTGCCATTGGCCAGAGTGACAGAAATCGACTTGGGCGGGCAGGTGGAGAAATAGCCGGCCGATGAGCCGGAACCCGCCACCGAAGCGGTAATGGCGGTGGTGCCCGGCTGCTCGGCGGTGATCAAAACCTGGTTGGTGGCGGTATTGGTGGTGATTGTGGCGATGCTGGGGGTGCCGACCGCGTAGGTGAGTGTGCCGATCGCCGCCGTGCAATTGGGCACCGAGTTGACCCCGGGAGGCAGACCTCCGGAGCAGGCATAGTCGCCGCTGGCGACCGTGGGCGGCGCGCACAGTTCATACTGCTGGCTGCCGTAACAGGCCTGCGCATTGAGCGTGGCCTGGGCGTTCTGCGAATAACACTGCTGCGTTGAACTCGACAGGGGCGAGGTGACCAGGCTGACGCCGGTTACCTGGGCATGCACGAATACCTCCACCGGATTGGATGTGATCGACTGGGTGGAGGCGGTGATGTAAGCCGTGGCATACGGTAGTCCGCCGGTCGTGGGCGGGATGCTCGGCGGAGTGCAGATGGTGTAATTGGGAATGCCGCCGCCGGTGTTGCGATTCCAGGTTCCGGCGCAAATCTTGCCGGTCGGCGAAATGTCCACCAACTGGTTGTTGGTGGTTCCGTAGTTGTAGCTGTTGACGGTGACGGCTGTGCCCTTGCAGGTCGTCGCCATTGGCGTGGGGACCTGGCTTTCCTGCCCGTAGGCCAATGAGATGCCGGTGGTCGCAGGCTGGAGCAGGATGTTGTCCACATCCGTGATTTTGAGGCCGTAACCGGCTCCATTGCAGTAGTTCGCGTCCGGATTCCGTGTACAACCGGAAATCGAAATCCCCGCCGGAATGGCCAGGCACAGCAAGCTAACAAGCGTCAAAAACCGCCGCATGAATCCTCCCCGAACCGCTTTTTGATTCCGCGGAACGGTCTCTTCCAAAACTGCCGGAAAATATGATTGACGGATCGCACCCTTTGGCTGCTCTTCCCGGTCGCAGCCAACGGCTCTCCCGAGAAAAAACCGCCGTCCCAGCTTCCCGAAAAGCTGCGCAAATCAGAGAACACCCGCCGAAAGAAGATCGCCAAAGCACGTCGCCGGGTGCCGGTGGTCCATGGAACCGGCCGGCAGAACCGGTTCACGCGCCACGCCTTTCTCAGACTCCAGTGGACGGCCCACCCTTTGAAAACTCCAAGCAAAGTGTATCAGGAGCAGGCGGCAAACGGCAGCGTCACGAGGAAAGCCCACCGCAACGCCTCCCTCCTCTTTGGCCTTCGAGGCTGTGCGGCCCGAACGAGGTTTCGGTTCCCCTGCGGCCGCGGATCCAGGGCCGGGTTGGTCAAGTGGGTGGTCCAGCGTATAATAAAAATTCGTCTGGCTGTGGGCCGGTCCATTCGTTGTGTGCCCTGCTGGCCGAACCGTCGGAAGCCGCCTCAGCGGAACCACCCCATCACCCGGGGATGATTACGCCCATTGCTTGGGCAAGATCAGAGGAAAATCCTCTCAGCCGGCAGCAGAAACACTGGAGTTTTGGAGTCAAGCTTATGTCTAAGGTATGTGATGTCTGCGGGAAAGGTCCGCAGTTCGGCAACAATGTCTCTCATGCTCACAACGTCACTTCACGGCGCTGGAGCGTGAATCTTCACTCTGTCAGGGCCCTGGTGAATGGCAGCGCCAAGCGCCTCCGGGTCTGCGCCAGTTGCATCCGGACCGGCAAGATCGTCAAGGGGTAGGGCAATCTTTCCGCTGCGGGGAAAGACGCCGTGCGGAAAGAGCCTTCCCTGCAGGTCAAATGCACCTTTACGCCGGTGCAGACTGCGGGGAATCGGCTGAGCTGATCCAGGCGGGCCAGGCGCAGCTGCCGGCCCCGCTGCTTCAAACTCTGCAACAGAATCAGTTCCAGCTCCGTGTGGCTTTGGCGCCCCGGCTTGCCACACGCCCGCAAACCTGCCACAGCTTTTGATGGCTCCGGCCCCGACGAGCGGGAATGGCGCGCTCCATTCTTTCCACGTTTCCGGCGGAAAAAGTGGAATTGCGGGCACGCACCCATTGGCCGGATCAACAATTCTTTTGTCGTTCAGAGCAGATTCCCGAGTGGTCAGCCGCTTGGCGGACCGCCCCGGCATTCGTCTCAGTCCAGCATCGCAAAGGCTTTCTGGATACGGCCGGGGAGCGCGGCCGGTTCCTCGGCAAGCTGCGTGTGGAGTTCGAGCACAATGGCCGGTGGAGCGGTCTGCGCATTCAGCCCCGCGGCTGCGGCCGGCCAGTCGATCGTGCCGTCGCCGGGCAGCAGGTGCTCGTCTTTGGCGCCGTGGTTGTCGTGCGCATGCACGGAAACGATCCGGCCGCTGAAGGCCGAAATGGCCGCGCGGACGCCCACTGTGATGTGGGCATGCCCCAGATCGAGGCAGACGCCGATGCCATCCAGATGGCCGGATTCGAGAATCTCCATCAGGTGCTCGGGCGTCGTCGGCGCACTGGTCAGGTTCTCGACCAGCGGACGCACCCCGAGGGGATGGGCAAAGGCTCCCAGGTGCTCAAGAGCCGTGAAAGCATATTCGATCGAGCGCTGCGACCATTCGTCGTTCCGCTCTCCCAGGTGGACGATGAGGTTGCGGAAGGGAATGTGTTCGGCGGTTTCCAGCGCCCGCTTGATCTCGTCCATGGCGTCAATGCGGCGGCTTTTTTCCGGATGCAGCAGGTTGACGGCGGGTGCGCCGCTACGGCCCATCTCGCGATCGGGATAGAGCGGGGCATGCATCGACCAGGCTTCAAGAGAGTTGGAGGCAAACCAGCCGGCCAACTCGGCCACATGCTCACGGCTGGTGTAGTCGAAGTGCTGGCGCGCGGCGAAGATCTCCACAGCCTGCACGCCGAGCCGTCCAGCCTGCTCCAGAAGTCCGGGATGCAGGCGCTGGTTCATGAAGACGTGCGTTGATAAAACTCGCAGCTTGTTCACAGGTTTTCCCCGCGCCAGGCGCGATTTTCCGCACGCGCCGGCGATACCTCCATTTTCTCATTTTCGCTCTCCTGCGCCGCGCACGATCTGGGCAGGTATCGGATCAGGCACGAGCCGCGGCGCTGCGGCAATTCCTTTCTCGCCCGGCAGCCCGGCGCATATACCATCGAGGCATGGCGCTGGTTGAAGTCGACGCGGTGACAAAGAGCTACCCCCGGCGGGTGGGAATCAAAACGGAGCAACACGCCGTCGTCGAGGGAGTTTCCTTTGCCATCGAGGCCGGAGAAACACTGGGGTTGGCGGGCGAGTCGGGTTCGGGCAAGACGACGCTGGCGCGGATGATTCTGGGACTGACCGCGCCCACGCGGGGCTCGGTGCGCATCGACGGCATCGATCCCGCCCGGGCCTCGCGCGCCGCGCTACGCCGCCTGCGCCGCCAGATGCAGCCCGTCTTCCAGGATCCCTACGCCGCGCTGAATCCGCGCATGAACGTCTTCGCGATCGTCTCCGAGCCGTGGGCGATTCACGGCGTCTGCGGAACGGACGGCTTTGAGCATCTGAAGTCCGCAGCGAAACGCCGCCTGATGCGCGCCCGCGCGGTCGAGTTGCTCGGCCAGGTGGGACTGGACGAGTCGGCGCTGGGGCGGCATCCGCACGAGTTCTCCGGCGGCGAGCGGCAGCGCATCAATATTGCCCGCGCGCTGGCGCTCCGGCCGAGGCTGCTGATCCTGGACGAACCGGTCTCGGCGCTCGATGTAAGCGTGGGAGCGCAGATCGTCAACCTTCTGCGTCTCCTGCAGCGCGAGCACGGACTGACCTATCTGTTCATCTCCCACTCCATGCCGCTGGTGCGCTATCTGAGCACGCGCATCGCTGTTCTGCGGTACGGCCGGCTGGTGGAGATCGGCGAAGCCGAAGCCCTGTGTGCCCACCCGCGCCAGGACTACACGCGCCAACTGCTGGCGGCCACGCCGCAGTTGCCGCCGCTGGTCATGCCCTCCGCCTGCTGAACTCCGCGGCGGCCAGCCGGCCCGGCGCCTGGCTGCAGTTTGCCGGGCCCCAGGCCGCGGCGCGCGCCGCTGCCGTGCACGAAGAAGACTCAGAAATTCAATGTGATCTTCGCCGTCAGCGCGCGCGGAGTCACATAGTGCGTGCCGCTGAAGGTGGAAAGAAAGTTGTAGAGAGCATACTTGTCGGCTACATTGATTGCGGTCAGGTCAACGTCCAGCTTGTAACGGCTGGCGTGGAAGATGTTGTCTTTTCCCACGGTCACGTCAAAGAGGCTGCGCGGCGCAACGCGCGGCGGGTTGTGGTCGTTATCACCGGTGCCCGGAGCGGGAATGCGAAGCAGGCTCGAAGTCAGCTGGCTGGCCACGCACTCATAGTAGGGCGTGTTGGCAACGCGCGTGCCGATCAGGTGGGTTGGCGTGGCCTGATCCCCGTTACAGGCCAGCCCCGCTTCAAACTCTTCATCGGCAGTCAGGGGAATATAGGCGATTCCGTCCGTGATCGGGTTGATGGTGAAGGGAATGTTGTTGTCCACCAGCACGACCGCAGGCTGGCCGTCCAGCGTGGCCGGCGTCGTTGGCAGGCCGCTCGCGCCCACCGGACTATTCGGGGCGTAGGAGCTGTTGGGGCAGGAGCTGTTGGGATCGTTGACGTTGTAGCAGGGAGTCGAACCGGCCACTAAACCCGAATCGTAGCGCCAGTTGAATCCAACCCAGAGGCCGCCAAGCAGCTTGCCATGGGTGTTTGTGTATTGCACGTGCGTGGTCTGGTTGAATTTTTCGTCATGGTCGATGCGGAATGGAAGGCCGCTCTGGCCCACGGTGGCTCCGGCGCCGGCCACCTGCGGAGGAAAGAACCGGGCCGCCACCGAGGAGGCGACGAGATAGGCGCTGAAGCCGTGAGTCTGAGGAACGTCAACGCGCAGGGCGTAGCCGGGGATCTTCGAGTTATGCCAGGCGATCGGAAAAGTGATGGGCGTATTGCCAAGCACGCTGAAATCGAAGGCATTGTGAGTGTACTTCCAGATGTACTCGCCGCTGAAGACAAGCCACCGGCCGAAGGGCTGCTCGAGGCCGGCGTGAAACTCGTTGCGGTAGCCGGGCTGCATGGTGCTGGAGACACCGGGAGTGCAATTCAGCAGCGGCGCCAGCACCGGGTTCGAGCACCCTTCGCTGGAGAGCACCAGGTTTTCATTGAACGGCGTTTCCAGGGTGCGCGCATAGGAGACGCGCAACACGGTTTGGGTTGGCGCGACGCGATATGCGATGCCCAGCCGCGGCTCCGTCTGGTTGGCGTCGGTCAGGCCGTTGTAAAGATCCTCGCGCAGTCCCAGGTTGAAGTCCCAATTTCCCTTCTTGATCTCATCCTCGATATAGAGCGCCAGTTCTTTCACGTCGGTGTGGCCAAAATAACTGTACAGGCCGCCGCCGCGGGTCAGGTCATACGGCGCCAGCACGGAAAGATAGTACGGGTTCTGCTGCCCGGGCGGGCACTCGGAAGGAGACGAGTAGCCGGCTTCCGGGTTCCCGTACACGTCCAGGCAAGGCGAGCTGTACAAGTAGGAGGGGTCGACCACTCCCAGGCTGTCGTGCTCGCGCAGAAACGTCTGTTCGTACGTTGCTCCCATCTTGAACGTATTCACTCCCCGCACATAGGACAGGTCGGAGTGGATTCCGGTGTTGGTCAGCGTGCGGTATTGCGCGACCGAAGAGGTTTGCAGATCCTCCGGGCCGCGGTCGGCCAGGGGATTGCCGCTCGGGTAGTAGTGATAGCCATCGCGGCGGATGTACACGCCCACGTTGAGCACCGCTTGATCGCTGAGAATGCGCGTATAGGTGGGCGCGATGTTGTAGGTTTCGATGAGGGAACGCTGATCGGTGTCGCCCACGCTCTGGAATTCGGGGGCGGCGCTGATTCCGCTGTAGGCTCCGGTGGTTTCCACATTCTGCACGTTCAGGTTGTCGTAGGCGTTGGGCGTCTGGAACCAGGAGCGCGAGTAGTTCAGATCCGTGTGCAGGGAATCGACCGGAGTCAGGTTGGCGTCCACACGGTCAAAGAAGTTCAGTTCGTTGCCCTTGTCGTGGAAAACGCTGAACTCCGGCGCATCGAGGAAGCGGCCGGTGTTCAGCCCGTCGGTTTCGAGAAAGTTGCCCCAGTTCTTGCCGCCGTAGGACAGATCGAATTCGCCTGTCGCCGATCCAAAGGAGCCATAAGAGCTGTTCACGTCGCCGGTGGGCCGCGTGACGCCCTCTCCCGAGCGGGTGGTCGTCACGATCACCAGGCTGGTCTTGTCGCCATATTCGGCCGGCGGCGCGCCGCTGATGACCTGAATGGATTGAATGGCGTTCGAGGGCAGCTGGTTGGAAAAGACTTTGCTTTGCTGGTCGGTGATCGGCTGGCCATCCACGTAAAAGGAATTCGATGCATGGTCGCCCAGGCCGTGGAAAAGGCCGTTCGAATCGGCCGCCACGCCCGGAGTGGTCTCCGTCACCAGCGAGCTGAGCGTCGAGGACTGGCTTTCCAGCGGCACCTTGATGAAGAGGCTTCGGTCCAGATCGGTGTGGAAGGTCGGGCTGTCATTGATCAGTTCGCCGGAAGACTGGACGGTCACGGTCTGTGAGGCGGCGGCAACGGTCAAGACCAGATCCAGGCTCACGCCCAGCACGGAGTGGAATTCGAAACTCCGGCTCGTCGAAGCAAATCCCTGAGCCGATGCGCTGATTTGATACGTGCTGAAAGGGACATTGAGAAAGTTGAACTGGCCATCTCCGTTGGAAGTTACGGTCCGGCTCAGTCCGCTGAGACTGCTCGTCAGATGCACGGTCGCGTTGGGAATTACGGCGCCGGTGGGGTCGGTGACCGTGCCATGCACGGCGGCCACCTCGCCACTTTCTGCGGAAACACGGTGCGGAAAAGCGATCAGAAGAAGGAGAGAAAGAATGCAAAGGATCGAGCCGCGTGGAAACGGCATGGGAAACCTCCTGATACCTGCTGCGGAACGCGAAGCGCATCTCGTGAGCGGAAGCCCTCGCCGACCATTTTTGCGAGCGTGAAGCCGGGTTCCGGCTTGCAATGAGCCTGCAGGAGCAGCCCCCGCTTCATCTCCGGGGGGCAAGACAGCGAACGCATGACGATTGGATGCAACGGAACGGAGAGTTGCCTTAGCAGCCGGAGGGCGGAGGCCGAATGAAGAGCTTGGGACGCCAATAGCGAACCAGGGGACGCGCTTCGAACACCGGAGCGGGAAGCGCGATTCGAACCAGGACAACCGGCGCAGCCACGACCGCTACCGGCGCAGCCGAGTGCATGGCCACGCACAGCGGGCAATGGTCGGTATCGCTTCCGATGGCATGGACGTGGGCCACCTGGATGACGGCCAGCAAAGCCAGCAGCGCCACACACAACAGCCCCGCGGCGCCGAGAGCACGGGGCTTCGGACGGCAATTCTCGCAGGAATCTGGCAGAAATTCCGTCAAAGATCTGTCCCTGTTTTCAGGATACACAAAATTGGACTTGCCGGCAGGGAGGGATTCGCACTGCCCGGGATGGCCCGCCTTCCCTATTCCCGCACGCTGATGCCCAGCGCCTTCATCTTCCGGTAGAGGTGGCTGCGTTCCAGGCCCAGCAGTTCGGCGGCACGGCTCAGGTTGTTGCGGGCCTCCTCGATCTTCTTGAAGATGTACTCGCGCTCGTAGGCGTCGCGGGCTTGCTGCAGGGTGGAAAACTCCTCCGTGGAGCGTGTTCCGGCCTTGTGCGTCAGCGGCGGCAGGTGTTTGCGCTCGATGCGCAGCACACGAGGATTGAGGATGAGAACCCGCTCGATCACATTCTTCAATTCCCGCACATTGCCCGGCCAGTGATATTGTGCCAGCGCCGCCAGCGCCTCCTCGGCGATCTCCATGCGCGGCCGTCCGTACTGGCGGCCGAACTCGGTCAGGAAATCGCGCGCCAGCAGGGGAATGTCCTGCTTGCGCTCGCGCAGCGGCGGCACGAAAAACGGAACGACATTGAGCCGGTAGAAGAGGTCCTCGCGGAAGTTTCCCTTGGCGATCTCCTCTTCCAGATTTTTGTTGGTGGAAGCAATCAGGCGCACGTCCACGCGCACCGGTTTCGTGCCCCCGACCGGGGTGAATTGCTGGTCGTCGAGCGCGGAGAGCATCTTGGCCTGCGTCTTCAGGCTCATGTCGCCGACCTCGTCGAGCAGCAGCGTTCCGCCGTCGGCCCGCTCGAAGGTGCCGCGATGCTCGCTCGGAGGGGCTGAAAGGCCGGAGCTGAAACTCTCGCCCCGGGCGCCGTTCCGGTAGCCGAAGAGTTCGGCTTCGATATGCGCTTCGGGGATGGCGGCGCAGTTCAGTTCGACGAAAATTTTGTCGTGGCGCAGGCTCTCGGCATGAATGGCGCGGGCGATCAGATCCTTGCCGGTACCCGATTCACCGTAGATCAGAACCCGGCCGTTGGTGGGCGCCATCAGGCGAATCTGCTGGCGCAGCGCCTTCAAGGGAACGCTCTCGCCGGTCAGTACCGCGCCGGCGCTGAACTGGCGCTTGAACTCCAGATTTTCCGTCCGCAGCCGGCGCGCCTCCACCGCATTCTTGAGCACGATCAGCGTGCGCTCGAGCGAGAGCGGCTTTTCCAGAAAGTCATAGGCGCCCAGCTTGGTGGCCCTGACGGCGGCCTCGATGGTGCCGTGTCCGCTGATGATGACCACTTCCGGACGCGTTTCGGCATCCTGGCGATGAAGGTCGCCCAGCAGGTCGAGCCCGTCGCGGTCGGGCAGCCAGATGTCCAGCAGAACCGCATCAAAGGGCGTGTCTTCCAGCAGAACCAGCGCCTCGTACGCCGTGGATGCCGTAGCCACGGCGTAGCCCTCCTCGCGCAGAATCTCCTCAAGCGAGCTGCGAATCTCGGCCTCGTCGTCCACGACCAGAACATGATTCATGGGATGGATTCCTCCCGCGCGCCGGCGGATCGGCCCGCGGCGGCGGACGCGCCTGGCGCGTCCTCGCCGGCCGTTTCAGCGGACTCAGCCCCGGACTCCGCGGCGGTATCCGGCAACGGCTCCATCAGAGGCAGGCGCAACAGAAAACGCGCTCCCTTGGGGATGTTCGATTCGGCGCGCAGACTGCCACCCTGCTCCTGAACAATCTTGGCCGCGATCGACAGGCCCAGGCCAGTGCCGCGCTGCTTGGTCGAGTAGAAGGGCAAAAACAGCCGCTCGCGAATTTCATCGGTGAGCCCGTGGCCGGTGTCGGAGACCTCGACCTCGACCGAGGTGCCGTCTTCGCTGAGCGAGGTCTTCAGTCCAAGGATGCGCAGCAGGCTGCCCTGCATGGCCTCAGCGGCGTTGTCAATCAGATTGGCCAGGGCGCGGCGAATGGTTTCCGGATCAGCCAGCACCGGCGGCAGCCCCGGTTCCAGATTGCGCCGGACGATCACCCCCTCCAGGCGGCCGGCAAAGAGCGCCAGTGCGGCCTCAGCCACTTCATTCATGTCGCAGGCGCGCGGCTGCGGCGCGGGAAACTGGGCCAGCGCGGAAAACTGGTCCACCAGCGAGCGCAGTGTGGCGACGCAGCCCAGGATCACCTCGCTGCATTTGCGGATGACGGCGGGTGAGTCCGGCTGGGCGCGGTCCAGATGGCGTCCAATGCGTTCGGCCGAAAGAGCGATCGGCGTCAGTGGATTCTTGATCTCGTGCGCCACCCGCTGTGCCACTTCCTTCCACGCCAACTGCCGCTGCGCGCGCAGCAGTTCGGTCGTATCCTCTACCACCAGCACGGTTCCCGGCACTCCGTGCGCCAGTTCCAGGCGGGCGCTGGTGATGGCCAGATGGAGGATGCGCCCGCCGGCGCGGAAATCGACCTCGGTGAAGGCGGCGCCCATGCGGCGCCCGCGGCGGATGACGCCGGCCAGATCAGCAGCCGATTCCGGCGGGAAAAGCGATTCGATCTTTTTTCCTGCCAGACTGCTGTCGGCACTCCGGCCCAGCAGCGCGGCAAAGGCGCGATTCGATTGCAGCACCGCGCCCGCGCTGTCCAGCGTCACCACCCCCGATGGAATCGTTTCCAGGATGGTTTCCAGCTCGCGGCGGCGCTCTTCGATCGCCTGGTTTGCGGTGATCAGTTGCGCCGAGGAGGTTTCGGCCAGCTGCCGGCTCGTCTCCAGATCCGCCGCCATGTGGTTGAAGGCCCGCACCAGTTCGCCCATCTCTCCGGTAGCGACCAGATCCACTCGATGGTCGTACTTGCCGGCCGCAATCTCGGACATGGCCTCGGCCAAAGCCTCCACCGGACGGGTGATCTGCTTGGAAAGGAACTGCGCCATCCACACGCTGGAGAAAAAAACGAAAACCGTGGTGACCAGCAGAATCAGGAAAAACGTGGTGCGAATGCGGTTGCGCGTATGAAACAGCTCCCAGTAGGTGGCCGAACCGGAGCGAATGCGCATGGCTGCCTGGTTGAGTCCCTGCGGCATGGGCAGGGCCACGACGACGGCTTTGCCCGAGGCGCTCTCCGCGATGCCCAGTGCGTACTCCTGACCCGCCACGCGCAACACGGGTTCATCGCTGCGCCGCGCCGCCGAAAGCAGGCCCGCCGACAGCGGTCCGCCGAGTTCCATGGCATGCCCTGGCGCGCCTTCCTCCAGCCAGGGCACCAAACTGGCCCGGCTGGATTCGGGCGGCGCCTGAAAACTGGCCAGCAGGTGCTGATCCTTGCCATACACCAACACAAAACCGCCATCCAGAGTGATGCGATGCGAGCCAAGAACCCTGCCGAGTTCCGCAGGTCCAAGGTCCGGCGCGCCCGAGGCCGCAATCGACTCCGCTTCGACACGCGCGTTCGAGGTCACGTATTGCGCCAGCCCCAGCACCACCTGCGTTGAATCGTCGCGCAGTTCTGAGATGTTGGGCGAGAACCAGCGATCCAGCGACCGGTTCATCAAGCCAAAGCTGAAGAAAAACATCAATGCCGCGGGCGCCAGCGCGATGACCACTGCGCCCAGCATCATGCGGGAACGCAGCCTCGCTCCCAGTCCATGACTGCCCTGCCCCGCATAGACCTTGAGAATGTTGCGCAGCAGCAGCATTAACAGCAGCAGCAGAAGAAGAAAAACCAGGCCCGTCAACGCGGTGAAGATCAGCGTCTCTCCGGCCGTCGCGGGATTCAGAAAACCCACCCGGGAAGTGTTGAACGCCTGCATCCCGCCCAGCAGCAGCAAAATCAGCAGTGCCAGGCTTGCCAGCAGGGCAATCGACCTTCGCCGGGAATGGCCACCGAACAACATGGGGCGATTATAGAGCCGACAAGCAGGGCGCCGCCGGGCGGCGTGACCGGGGACGCCGTTCTGATCGGCCGGGGTGCGGAGACCCGGCGGTCAAAGAAGGAGACCGCCCTGTCGAGGCGTATCCGCATGGGAACAACCGGCGTGACCGGGGACGGAAGTGTGATAGCTTGTTTCTCATGGCGACAAAGATCAGACGAATCGGCATTCTTACGGCGGGCGGCGACAGTCCCGGGCTGAATGCAGCCATCCGCGGCGTCGGCAAAGCCGCGATCAGTTTCTATGGCTGGGAGATCGTGGGCTTCCGCGACGGATTCCGTGGCTTGGTCGAAGATCGATGGATCCATCTGGATCGCACCGCTCTTTCCGGCATCCTCACTGTCGGCGGCACGATTCTCGGCACCAGCCGCGATAAGCCGCACCGCATGGTGGTGAATGGCCGGACCAAGGACATGACCGGCGTGATCCGCAACAACCTCAAGAAGCTGGGAATCGACTGCCTCGTGTGCCTTGGCGGAGGCGGCACGGCGAAGAATGCCCTGCGGCTGCACCGCGCAGGCATCCAGATCATCACGCTGCCCAAGACCATTGACAACGATGTGGTGATGACCGACGCCACGTTTGGCCATGCGACGGCGCTGGATATTGCCACCGAAGCGATTGATCGCCTGCATAGCACGGCTCACAGCCATCACCGCATTATCGTCGCCGAGATCATGGGCCATCGCACGGGATGGCTCACCCTGGGCGCCGGAGTGGCAGGTGGCGCCGACGTGATTCTGATTCCCGAGATTCCATACGACGTGGAAAAGATTGCCGCCGCCATTCGCCAGCGCAGCAAGCTGGGGAAAAACTTCAGCATTGTCGCCGTGGCCGAGGGCGCGATGAGTCGCGAGGAGGCGCGCGATTACGAAAGTACCGAGAAAAAGCTGGCGCGAGCCACGACTCTGGACGACAAGATCGAGGCCAAGCGCGAGATCGCCGCTCTCGATCTTCGGCACCAGGGCAATACAATGCGTCTGGCCAAACTTCTTGAAGAGTTCACACACCTCGAATCCCGGGTAACGATTCTCGGTTATGTGCAGCGCGGGGGCACGCCATGCGCCGCCGACCGCATTCTTGCCACCCGCTTTGGCACGGCCTGCGCGGATTTGATCAACGAGGGCAAGTTCGGCGTGATGGTGGCGGCGCGCGGCGACACGACGGAACCGGTGCCGCTCGAGGCCGTGGCTGGCAAGCGAAAGGCTGTGCCACGCGACCATTCGTGGATCGAGACGGCGCGCAGACTGGAAACTTGCCTCGGGGATTGAGGCAGACAGGATGTGCGCGCGGCCGTGCTGGCTGTCAAGGCTCAAAATGAACTTGTTACGCCGGGGCCTGATGGCTGCCTCGCGCGCCAGTTGCAGCTTGAACGATTCTGAGCAAAAAATTCACAGGATACCCTCTTCAAGGAATTGTTTGCCCGGCTTTGTCCGGAATACGCATGGAAGCTTCCGAAGATCCGGACCTATGGCCTGCTGCGGCGGGCCAGCTCCGCTTCGATCTTTGCCAGCACCTTCGCCACGGTTGCGTCCCAGGTGTTGCCGGCGACGGCCTTCTGACGGAGCGCAACCCATTCGGGCGTGTTGGTGGCGAGCGCATCCTCGATGGCGCGGATAAATTCCTGCCCAGTTTCGGCGGTCAGCACGACCCTGCCGAGGAGCTTTGTTTCCGGCAGCGGAACCGCCACCGTGGGCTTGCCCGCGGCCAGATACTCGCGCAGCTTCAAGGGGCTCGACTGCACCATGAGTGAGGTCTGCGTGAACGGCAGGATGCAAACGTCGATCGCCCGGGCCCATCGGGGCAGTTCAGGATACGGCTTTACTCCCGCAAAAACGATGTTAGGCAGACGCCGTAGCACGGAGACATCCACCGCCGTACGGCCGATCAGCAGTACCGTCCACTGCGGACGGGAACGGGCAATCTCCTCGAGAATGTCCTGGTCCACCCATCGATCCACCAGTCCCCAAAAACCGATGATGGGCCGAGACAGGGATTTCAGCTCCTCGGGAATTTGCGTTTCCGGCGCGCAGGCCTGCGCGAATAACTCTGCGTCGACACCATGCGGCGAAAGATGAATGTTGGAGTTGAGAGACAGATGAGTATCGATTAACTTCTGGTTGCAGGCAAAGACCATGTCGGCAGTCCTTGTCAGTTCGTCGTCCATTGCCTGCACGGCCTCTTCATCCACGTCGGGCAGCTTGGAATATTCGTCAATGCAATAGAAGATGCTGAGTTTCTCTCCCATCTGCTTGGCCAGGAACCCGGGATGGGGAACATGGAACCAGCTGATGGCATCGTGGAAGCCGAGTCTGCGGATCGCCCTGCGAATGAGCATCTGCGAAAAGGCACGGTTCAGCGCGCGAATGGCTGCCCAGCGGCGCAGCGGAATCTGCGGCAGCGTCATGCGCCAGAAATGGGGCGCAACCTGTTGCGGCGGCTGGAACGTCATGCGGAATTTCTTCACCAGCTTGCGCAGATCGCGGGCGTTGGCCTTCGGCGCGCGCAGTCCCGGAACTTCGACATAAAGCAACGGATATCGGTCGCCCAGACGCTGGGCAATATGATGGCTGCTGGTGCGATTTTCGGCAAACCAGTCGTTGCCAAAATAAATGAATTCCATTGGCGTCCTCTTGGATGAAGGTAACCTTGTCCTTGGTTCCTGCTGCGCTGGGAAGAGAGCGGCCAGGAGCCTGAAAGCGCCGCTGTTGGGGTAGTATAATCTGCATACGCGTCGCTAACCAACACGGAACCCAGACAATATTCGCGGCGTGCTATTTCAGCGATGAACAAGTTTCGAGTTGGACTCATCGGCGCGGGTTATGTCAGCGCCCACCATCTGCGCGCACTCCAATCCATTGCTTCGGTTCAAGTCGTGGGGATTGCGGATCTCGATCTGGCAAGGGCGCAGGCCGTCGCCAGGGCGTTCGGCTTGATGGGCGTTTACGGAAGCGCCGCGGAGCTGCTGGCCGCGGGCGTGGACGTGATTCATGTTCTGACTCCACCCGCCTTTCACGCCGAGGTCGGTCTTCAGGCCCTGGAGGCAGGCGCGCATGTTCTGGTTGAAAAGCCGATGGCGGAGACCGCCGAGCAATGC
>JBMFHN010000047.1:0-15855 GCA_049976805.1 Occallatibacter sp.
GACCGCCGACGCCGTGGTGTCGATGACAATACCCGGAACCGGTGTGACCTGGTCTTTCAGCACGGCCCACATCTTGGCGGCATCCTGCGGGGTTCCGTTGGCCAGGATGTATTCCTTGTCCTCGAGCGCCAGCGTGGCCAGGTTGGGAGTGGTCGAAACCACCTTGTCCGCAAGCTGGGCGGGCGTCGGAGCCGGCGTCACGGAGTAGGTCGCGGGCGGAAAGACCGTCTCTGCCGCCAGGGTCTTCACCGCATCCAGTCCGTCCGGATTGCCGTGGTAAACCTTGTAATAATACTCGAGATCGGCCTCGATCTGGGCTTTGATCGGGGTGGCATAGTTCCAGGCCCGCGCATAGAACCAGATCGCCTGCTCCAGATCCTTGCCTCCAGGTTTCGTGTAAGCCTGGGCCAGCTGCAGAGTGTCCCAGAGCCCCTGACCGCTCTTCGTCTGATCCGCGGGATAGAGCATCAACTCGGTCCGGTACTCGGCGATTCCAGCTTTCACATCCTTTTTGGAAACAACGTCATCGAGCGCGATGGCCGAGTGAAAGAGCGGATAGGTTCCTTCGGTCAGCTTCTTCCAGGCCGCGTCGGAAGTGGCGGCAGGCTTCGGAGCCGTCAGCCCCCTTTGGGCAAGCAGCGCAGCATCGTCGCAGGTCTGCGCATCATGGGTCTTGGCACACTCGGTCTTTTTAATGAAAACCGAGATGAAGATGGCCTTCATGTTGTTGGGATCCACCTGAAGCATGCGGCTGGCCGCGCCGAGCGTCTTGTCGGCGTCGCGCAGGCTCTGGTAGGTATCGATGAGCTCATCGAGAGCCGCTTTCTTGGCAACGCTGTTCGGGTAGGTTTCCAGAAAGCTTTCCAGCGCCGCAGCCCTGGCCGCAGGATCCTGTTGGGAGGTGGACATCTGATAGGTGTTGAACTCAGCCGGATCCTTGATGGTAATGGTTGAGTTGGAATTCTGAGCCTGCAGCATGGGCACGCAGACGAGGCTGATGCTTGCCAATGCCATCACAGATGCAAAGACTAGCTTCTTCATTTAGTACTCCTGGGAACTTCCGAAATGGAGATCAACAATTTCATTGCACATGGGGTGTATCCTAAACCGTTCAGAACAGCAGCCAAACGACGAACCGGCAGACAAGGCGTGCAGCCCCCGGTTCCGATGTGGTATTGGAGGATTATAGAAAGCCCTGCCCCTTGTGACAAGCAAACTTGCGGACGGAAAGAACACTTTCACTCCCGGCACACGCTGCCAGCCCCCTTTGGCGCACATCGATCAATAAGGTCAAGGGCTGGTCCGTCCCGGCCGCGGCGACGCTTCCATCTCCTTTACTGCAGCAGGCGCACCAATTCGGCCTGCTCGGCCAAAAAGGCGTCGTGACCATGCGCGCTGGTCATCTCCCGGTAATCGGCCTGAACGCCGGCGCTGCGGATGACGCGGGCAAACTCGCGCACCGCCTGGGGCGGAAACAGCCAATCGGAGCTGATCCCGACAAAAGTAAGCCGAGCGCGGATTCCTCCAAAAGCTTCCTCCGCAGATGCGTGTCCACGCAATGGGTCCCAGGTGTCCATGGTGCGCAGGATCGCCAGGTAGGAATTGGCGTCAAAGCGCTCATGGAACCGTTCCCCCTGGTAGTCCAGATAGCCGGCAATATCGAATCGTCCCCCGGCCAGGCCATTGCGCGCATTTTCCGCCTCCCACGGGTCCTCGCCGTTGCGGTTGGGCCGGCGTCCGAAGCGCTCGTCGAAGAGTTCTGCGGATTTGTAGCTGAGCATGGCGATCTGGCGGGCCAGCGCCAGCCCCCGGCGCGGCGGACGCTGCGGCAAATACAACCCTCCCAGCCACTCCGGATCCTGAAGAATCGCCTGGCGCTGCAAGTGGTTCAGCGCCAGACCCATGGCCGCAAGCGGGGTGACGCCGATGACCACCGCGCGCCCGACAACGCGCTGGGGATCATCAATGGCCCATTCAAGCGCCTGCATGCCGCCGATCGAACCGCCCAGAACCAGCCGCAACCGGCGAACACCGAGCGAATCCAGCAGCCGGGCCTGCGCCCGCACATTGTCGCGAATGGAGACCAGGGGAAATCGCGGTCCGTAGATCTCGCCTGTCTCCGGGTCGACCGAACCGGGTCCGGTTGACCCATAACAGGAACCCAGCATGTTGATGCAAATCACAAAGTCGTGTTCAAGCGAGAGCACCGCACCGGGCGCGAAGACCTCCGGCCACCAGGAGCCGACCAGCGCCGATCCGGTCAGCGCATGGCAGACCAGAACGGCATTGTCCCGGGCCGCGTTCAGCCGCCCATACAGCGCATAATGCAATGTAACGCCGGTCAGTACGCGGCCCGAATCCAGCAGCAAGGGCTCGCCAAGCTGGAAGTCGCCCTCGTAGGTGGGAATCACCGTTGCCGCTCTGGAGAGGCCGGTGACGGGCCCGGCTTCGGGCCCCGTGCTCGCTTCGGTCATAGCTTTCATTGTGCAACAGAATCCGCGGCTTCGGCTTCACAGGCAAATGTGCAGCCGTTGGCGGCCTCGATCGCCTGGTCGAGGTCGGCCAGAAGGTCGCGAATGTCCTCGATGCCCACGCTCAACCGCACCAGATCGGGGGTTACGCCGGTTGCCTCCTGCTCCGCAGCCGAAAGTTGTTCATGCGTGGTGGAGGCCGGATGGATGACCAGCGACTTGGCATCGCCGATATTGGCCAGCAAGGAAAAGAGCTTCAGCGAATTGATGAGCTTTTTGCCCGTCTCATAGCTGCCCGCCGATCCCGCCTTGACGCCAAAGGTCAGCAGTCCTCCCTTGCCTGCGGGCAGGTACTTTTGCGCCCGCTCAAAATAAGGACTGGATTCCAGGCCGGGATAGTTGACCCAGGCGACGCCGGGATGCTCGCTCAGATGCCGGGCCACCGACAGTGCGTTCTGCGAGTGACGCTCCAGCCTGAGGTGCAGTGTTTCGATCCCCTGCAGCAGCAGAAAGGCGTTGAAAGGCGAAAGAGCCGCGCCCGTGTCGCGCAGCCCCTGCAGCCGTGCCTTGAGGATGAAGGCCAAAGGCCCGAAGGTTCTGGTGTAGGAAAGGCCGTGATAGGACGGATCCGGCGCGGTAAAGTCCTGGAAGCGTCCCGAGGCCGCCCAATCGAATTTGCCCGCGTCCACGATGACGCCGCCGATCGAGGTGCCGTGTCCACCCAGAAACTTGGTGGTGGAGTTCACAACGATGTCCGCGCCCCACTCGATGGGCCGCACCAGCGCCGGTGAAGCTGCCGTGTTGTCGATCACCAGCGGCAACCGGTGCTGGTGGGCGATGGATGCCAGTTTCTCGATGTCCACCACGTCCAGTTTGGGGTTGCCCAGCGTTTCGGTATAAAGGGCGCGGGTCCGGCTGTTGATGGCCGCCCGCAGGCCGTCGAAATCGTCCCCGTCGACGAACCGGACCGTGATGCCGAGACGCGGCAGCGTGTGATGGAAAAGATTATAGGTGCCGCCGTAGAGCGATGTTGTGGAGACGATCTCGTCACCGGCCGAGGCCAGCGTGGTCGCCACCAGGGTTACCGCCGCCTGCCCGGAAGCCACCGCCAGCGCCGCCGCTCCGCCTTCAAGAGCCGCCACGCGCTTTTCCAGCACATCGGTGGTGGGGTTCATGATGCGCGTATAAATGTTGCCGGGTTCCTTCAGCGCAAACAGCCGCCCAGCGTGATCCGCGTCCTGAAAGGCATAAGAAGTGGTCTGATAGATGGGCACTGCGCGCGCACCGGTTGCCGGGTCGGGAACCTGGCCGGCGTGAACGGCAAGAGTGGCAAAATGATGATTCGATTCGGACATGATCGGCTCCTTGATTGGCGATTGGCATTTTTCCGTGGATTGCTGGCGCGGCAGGCGGATCGTGGGTCCGCCCGAAAAACGAAACGGCCCGAATCCTTTCCGGACCCGGGCCGCCTGACTTTTTAAGCTTTGCCTGCGCTCAGCGCATGTGCCGCCTCAAAGTCACACCGTAGGGTCCGTACCCCATGCACATGCACATGGCCATGACCGCAATTCCGGGTTCCCTTGAGTTCAGCATTGCAAGCAGTATCGAGGGAAAACGGGACTAAAGTCAAATCCGCGCCTTGGTTGTGCTCTGGCACATTCGCCATCTCCACGCCCTGCGCCGCATGGAAATCTCCCCTGGTCGATGTGCCGCGGCTGCCCGGGACTGCGCTGTGGCCGGCCGCTCAAGACCTCGTCCAGCTGCCGGCGATCGCGCGTCGAAAGCTTGATCTCGCAAACCGCACGCCTCTTCCCATGACGCAGCCGGACAGCCAGAACAGGTCCGCACCCACCATCCGGACCGGTTCCCCCTTGTACATGCCGCCGCGGCGCGCACAGCGGGGATGCAAGACGCGGTCAGCAAATTGGGTTCCTTCCAATGCGACGTCGCTGCATGTCTCCCATGGGATCATGCGCTCCTGGCTCGGCCACGCTCTTTTTTTTGATAGTTTGGTAGAATGATCTTCAGAGTTGATTTGCGCCCAAGCCGCTCCCTATGGATTGTTTCCCTTTTTGCAGGATGTTGACTTATCCGTGTCTGTCAGGCGCAGAGTGATGGACCATTTCGGATCGATGCGGGAGTTTCGGAAATCAAGGTGACAAAAGAATCTGGACCAACAAGTTATCACCTCGAACTGACTCGCGAACCGATTACCCTGGCCCTCCTCTTCGGGGCTGCGGTTCTCTTCTTCCTGTTTGTTGCGGGGCTGTCCCGCATGTATCACGTTCAGCGGAATACGCTGGCCAGCCGATGGTCCGGTCGCGGAGCCAGCGCCTTGCAGGCGGGCCGTTTCGAAGATGCCGTCGCCGACTACCGGACAGCGCTGCTCTACTCCCGAAACGACTATTCCTGCCAGCTCCATCTGGCCGAGGCCTTGATGGGCGAAAAGCGCACCGATGAGGCTTACGCTTATCTGATCAACCTCTGGAGCCGGCAGCCGGAAAACGGAATTGTCAATCTGCAACTGGCGCGCATCGCAGCCGCCAGGGGAAATACCGAGAAAGCTCTTCGCTACTATCACAACGCGATCTACGCCACCTGGCCGGGCGACCAGGAACCGCAGCGGCGCCGTGCGCGCCTGGAATTGATCCACTATCTGCTTGGCATCGGCGACTCCGTGGCGGCCCAGTCCGAACTGATCGCGCTGGCGGCGAACCTGGGCAGCGACCCGGCGGAGCAGGCGCGCGTAGGCGGGCTGTTTCTGGCCGCACAGGATGCCCGTCAGGCATTGGCTGAATATCGCCTGAGCCTGCGAGGGGGCTTGCACGATCCGGCGGTTCTGGCAGGCGCTGGACGCGCCGCCTACGATCTTGGCCAGTATGAGCTTGCCGAACACTATCTGGCGGAAGCGGTGAGGGCCGCGCCGGGCGACACCGCGAGCGCTGCCCTGCTGGAGACCTCGGAACTGGTGCTCCGCCTGAATCCGTTCCGCTCGCAAATCCGGGCCGCAGAGCGTGACCGCACGGTGATCGAAGATTTCGCCGCAGCGGGCGCCCGGATTGATTCCTGCTGTCCGGCCGGCGCTGTCTGCGCGCCGTCGCAGCAGGCGCTCGATCAACAGTGGAAGAAAATGAAGCCGCAGATCACCCTTGCCGGTCTGCGGCGAAACCCCGACCTGATTGATCCGGCGATGGACCTGGTTTTTGACATCGAGCGCCAAAGCGGCGGCACTTGCGGGGTCTTGACGGAGACTGACACCGCATTGCTCCTGATCGCAAAATCGCATGAGGGGCTCTGACGTGGCGCCGTTATCCATTTTCCATTCCGGGCCGTCTACCGCCGGGAAAAGCGGCGCTCTGAAGGCATCGAAGATCGAACGCGCCGCCGCGTTGCTGCTTCACTCCATCTTCCGTGAGGACCGTTTCTTTCTCATCCTGTCCGTCTTTATCGGAATCTTTTCCGGACTCGCGGTGGTCTGTTTCCACTTCGCGATCGACTGGTGCCGCATCTATCTGCTGGGGACGGGCGCGCAGCCGGCGACATGGCGGCTCATTCTGGTGCCAACGCTGGCCGGCCTGTTGATTGCTGTGCTGGTGATTCACGTCTTTCCTCTGGCGCGGGGAAGCGGCGTGAATCAGACCAAGGCGGCACTGTTCATTTACAACGGCTATATTCCGCTCCGCACCGCGGTGGGAAAATTCATCACCTCGGCGCTGGCCATCGGCTCGGGATTCTCGCTCGGCCCCGAGGATCCTTCGCTGCAGATCGGCGCCTGCCTGGCATCGGCGCTGGGCCGCTGGCTGCACCTTTCCAGGGAGAGGATGCGCCTGATCGCCCCGGTGGGCGCGGCCGCCGGCCTGGCCGCCGCTTTCAATGCTCCCATCTCCGCGGTGCTGTTTGTGATTGAAGAAGTCATCGGGCGCTGGACCGCCGGGATCCTCGGTTCAGTCGTTCTGTCGGCCGTTTCGAGCGTCGTCGTCATGCGCTGGTTTCTCGGTTCGGATCCGCTGTTCCGGATTCCCGCGGTGGAGTTGTTGCGGCCCTCCGAACTGATCGCCTACTCCGTTCTGGGCATCGTTGGAGGCCTTGCCTCGGCCGTGCTGGCCAGCGGCATCGGTTTCCTGCGTCCGCGCTGCAGGGAACTGCCGCTGTGGACGCAGTATCTGCAGCCTGCCGTGGCCGGCCTGCTGATCGGATGCATCGCCGCGCTGGGCGCGCCGCAGGTGATGGGTGCGGGCTACGTCTACATGGATGACGCGATGCACGGACAGTTCACCTGGCAGTTTCTGGCGATACTGGGACTGCTCAAGATTGTAGCCACGATGTTATCGTTCGCCAGCGGAACCCCCGGCGGAATATTCGCCCCCACGCTGTTCATCGGCGCAATGTTTGGCGCCGCTGTGGGCGGTGCTGAACACATGCTCCTGCCACATCTGACCGGATCACCCGGCACCTATGCGCTGGTTGGGATGGGAGTCCTTTTCGCCGGATTCCTGCGTGTTCCAATGACCTCGGTCTTCATGGTCCTGGAGGTCAGCGGCAATTATTCCATCATTGTTCCGGTCATCGTGGCCAATACCTTCGCCTACGTGATTTCGCGCACCATCCACCCGACGGCGATCTTCGACATGCTCACCCGCCAGGACGGTCTGGAACTGCCGTCGATGGAAGAACAGCGCGAAGAAAGCATCCTGCGGATCGAAGACGCCATGCAGCCTCCGGCGGATCCGGTGCTGGATGTCGAGGATCTGCCCGATTGGACCTCGCGGCTGGTCCACCACAAAATTCCGAATGTTCTGCTGGTTCGCCTTCCTTCCGGCGGGTGGAGCAGCGTGACGCGCGAAGAGATCGAGATGCTCATCGGCAGGGATCCGCAGGGCCAAACGCTGCGCTCCGTGCTGGCGGGCCGCCCGGTTCCCTGCCTGCACCCCGATCAGCCGCTCGAGATGGCGCTGCGGTATGTTGATCGCTGGCCTCTGGTTCCAGTCGTGAACCGCGCCAATTTCAGCAAGCTGGAGGGCGTCATCACCCAGGAAGATGTGCTCGAAAGGTACCGCGATTCCGAAGGAAATTGAGATGCCGGTTCCGGCTGCTGAATGCGAGGAACGAAAAACGCCGTACAGAGCTTTCTCCGCAGCCCGGTCAAGAAGCCGCGCGCGGCACGCGGAGGCGGACTCATCCGCCGCAATGCCGTTTCCCTTTCCCGCTGTTTCGCGCCCGCCGGTCCGATGATCGGATTCCGGATTGACCGTGCAACCATCCTCGCTGGACGAACCGGACAGGAAGAACGGGGTTCGCTTCCGCCAGCAGCCCGCTCCCGAACATTTAAAATGAAACGGTAGCTCAAAAATCCTCTTGCGCCGGTTCGCCGGCAGGAAAGCGCACCCTGATTCGCATGCAACGCTGGTCGAAGCTTTTCATTCCCACCTTGCGCGAGGCCCCGGCAGACGCCGAAGTGGCCAGCCATCGGTTTCTCGTTCGCGCCGGCTACATTCGTCAGCTCGGCGCAGGTCTTTACAACTACCTCTTCCTTGGCCAGCGGTCGATCCAGAAGATCATCGCCATCGTGCGCCAGGAGATGGACACCATCGGCCAGGAGTTCCTTCTGGCAGCCCTGCATCCGCGCGAGGTCTGGGAACAGAGCGGCCGGTGGACCGTCATGGGCGACAACATGTTCCGCCTCCAGGACCGCAAAGGCGCCGACCTCTGCCTGGGCATGACCCATGAAGAGATCGTGACCTCAATCGCCCGCAGCGAACTGCGCAGTTACAAGCAGTTGCCGCAGGTCTGGTACCAGATCCAGACCAAGTTTCGCGATGAGCCGCGCCCGAAATCCGGTCTGTTGCGGGTGCGCCAGTTCACGATGAAGGACAGTTACTCGTTCGACATCGACAAGGCCGGCCTCGACAGGAGCTTCGACCTGCACGATGCGGTATATCGCAGAATCTTCACCCGCTGCGGGCTGAAGTTCGTCGCCGTCGAGGCGGATTCCGGCTCGATGGGCGGCTCGCAATCGCAGGAATTCATGGTGTACACCGACGCCGGCGAAGACCTGATTGCCAGTTGTCCCGTGTGCGGCTACGCGGCGAACATGGAAAAGGCGAACTCGCGGCTGGAGGCGGTTGCGGAACTCGAGCCGACCGGCGACGGCACACCCGAGCTGATTCACACGCCGGGCATGGGCGCCATCGCCGACATCTCCGCCTTCCTGAAGATGAGCCCGGCCAGCGACATCAAGTGCGTGGCCTACATGGCCAGGCGGGGCGGCGCAAGCGCGGACGGCAGCTCCTGGCTTCCAGTTGCGGCGTTTCTGCGCGGCGATCATCAGGTGAACGAGACCAAGCTGCTCGGGCTGCTGGGTGCCAGCGAACTGCGTCCGATGCTGGGCGAGGAACTGGAGGCGTATTTTCGCGGCCCTGCCGGCTATCTGGGTCCGGTGGGCCTGAAGCCGAAGGCGGTGCTCCAGTCCGGCGGCTCACCTGCCTCGTTTTCCGGCGAGGGCGATCTCGTCGTGGTCGTCGACAAGGCTCTCGAAGGACGCAGGAACATGGTCTGCGGCGCCAACCGGCTCGACTACCACTACCGCAACGTCACCCCCGGCGTCGACTTCACATGGACCCTCTCGGCCGAGATCCGCAGCGTCAACGAGGGCGAAGGCTGCCCGAAGGATGGCTGCGCGGGAAAGCTGGTGGTCGGCAAGGCGGTTGAAGTCGGCCACATCTTCAAACTTGGCTACAAGTACTCGGAATCGATGGGCGCGCGGGTGCTCGACTCCAATGGCAGGGAAGTCACGCCGATCATGGGCAGCTACGGCATCGGCATCGAGCGCATTCTGACGGCGGCCATCGAGCAGTCGCACGATGCGAATGGTTTCTGGCTGCCGGCCTCGATTGCGCCTTTCACCGTGGTGGTGACGGTGACCAACATGGCCGATCCGCAGTTGGCTGCGACCGGCGAAGCGCTGGCCCGCGAACTGGAAGCGGCCGGCCTCGACGTTTTGCTCGATGACCGCGACGAGCGCGCCGGCGTCAAATTCAAGGACGCCGACCTGGTCGGCATTCCCTACCGCGTCAACGTGGGCAAGAAGGCCGCCTCGGGCTGGGTCGAGCTGGTGACGCGGGCAACGGCAAGCAGCCTGGATACCGCCTTGCAGGATGTCGGAAAGCAGCTCCTGGCTCGACTCTAGGAAACTGCGCGCAAAGGAGCGACGATGAGCGTGAAGATCAGGATTCCGGGGCGGGAGGGAGGCCATTCCTGGTCGTCGCTGCTGTTGCGTCTCGCCTTGCTGGCATGTGTCGCGGGCGGGCTGGCATTCTCTGCTCTCTTCGGCTATTACTACGTCAAGTATCAGCGCATTGTGGACGCCCGGCTGAAGGAACCGCTCTTTGCCAATACGGCCAAGATATATGCCGCGCCGCGCGAGGTGCGGCCCGGGCAGAAACTCTCCGTCCAGCTCATCGCCAGCGAGTTGCGCGAAGCCGGCTACTCGACGGACGGAGCTGCGCAACCCTCCCCAATGGGTACTTTTTCCGAGGAAGTCGGTTCGATCACCGTGCGCCCCGGCCCCCAGTCCTATCACACCGAGGACAGCGCCACCATTCACATCCGTGGAGGTGTCGTGCAAGCGATCACGGACGAGCGCGGCACGGCGCTGGCCAGCTATGAACTGGAGCCGCTGCTGAT
Source organism: Occallatibacter sp. (assembly GCA_049976805.1). Classification (GTDB taxonomy): domain Bacteria; phylum Acidobacteriota; class Terriglobia; order Terriglobales; family Acidobacteriaceae; genus Telmatobacter. The sequence continues at coordinate 10,155 of JBMFHN010000047.1, forward strand.
TACCGGACTCAGTTCGGGCGCCCATCGCGCCAAGCGCCGTCTGCTCACCTACAACGAGATTCCTTCCGATCTGGTTCAGGCGGTGCTGGCCATCGAGGACCGCCGCTTTTTCGAGCACAACGGCGTGAATTACTGGCGTCTGGCCTCGGCCGCCGTGCAGGATCTGTTCACCGGTCACAAGGAGCAGGGCGGCTCCACGCTCACCATGCAACTGGCGCGCGGCTTCTTTCTCTCTCCACAGAAGCTCTTCCGCCGCAAGCTGATTGAGATTGTCATTACCTTCCAGCTTGAACACCGCTTCTCGAAGCAGAAGATCTTCGAGATGTACGCCAACGAGATCAATCTGGGCCAGCGGGGCAGCTTCTCGATTGACGGTTTCGGAGAGGCCGCCGAGGCTTACTTCGGCAAGGACGTGCACCAGCTCGACCTGGCCGAATGCGCCATGCTGGCGGGCATGATCCAGCGGCCCAACTACTTCAATCCCTTCCGCCATCCCGGCCGCACCATCGAGCGGCGCAACCTGGTGCTGGACTCGATGGTGGAAACCGGCGCCATCACCAAGGATGAGGCCGAGCGCGCCAAGCAGGAGCCGCTGCATCTATCGACAGCCGGCATTGACGCCAGCGAGGCCCCCTACTTTGTCGATCTGGTGCATGAGCAGCTTCTGAAAAGACTGGGCGATCGCGACTTTAACCGCGAGGGGCTGCGCATCTATACCTCGCTTGATCCCGACCTGCAGCGGGTAGCCGCCGAGGCCGTCGAATCCTCCATGCACATGGTCGACGAGCAGGTGGATAAGCTGCACGCGCGCGACCGGCGCCGCGGCATTCCCTACAGCTACCCGCAGGTGGCGCTGGTGGCTCTCAACCCGCATACCGGCCAGGTGCTGGCGCTGATCGGCGGCCGCAGCTACAGCGCCTCGCAACTGGATCACGCTGTCGCCGTCCGGCCCACCGGATCCATCTTCAAGCCGTTTGTTTACGCGGCGGCCTTCAACACGGCCGTTGAAGGCACGCTTCTGCCCGGGCAGACCAGTCTCTTTTCCCCGATCACCCTGCTCAACGACGAGCCGACAACCTACATGATGGGAAATCAGGTGTATTCGCCGCGCAACTTCGAAGGCCAGTATGGCGGCGAGGTAACGGCCCGCACCGCGCTGATGCGCTCCTTGAATAACGCCACCATCAGCCTGGCCAGCATGGTCGGCTTCGACACCGTGGCCGCGCTGGCGCGCCAGGCCGGCATCACCAACGCGCGCGGAACACCTTCGGTGGCTATCGGCTCTTACGGAGCCACTCCGGTTGAAATGGCCGGCGCCTATACCGTCTTCGCCAACCACGGCCTGGATATCGATCCCTGGATGCTGGCCAGCATCCGCACCCCCACAGGAGATGTCATCACCGATTACTCGCCCACCTCCCGGCAGGTTCTTGACCCGCGCGTGGCCTTTCTGACCACCAGTCTGATGGAGGCTGTCCTGCAGGGCGATGGCACGGGAGCCGGGGTGCGCTCCATGGGATTTACCGCGCCCGCAGCCGGCAAGACCGGCACCAGTCACGATGCCTGGTTTGCCGGCTTCACCAGCAACCTGCTCTGCGTTGTCTGGGTGGGCAACGACGACTATAGCGACATCCGCATCGAGGGCGCTCGCGCTGCCGCGCCCATCTGGGCCGCCTTCATGAAGAAAGCCGTCCAGTTGCCCCAGTACTCCGACACCAACGAATTCACCCCGCCCGACGGCGTCCAGGTCGTGACCCTCGACAAGGCAACCAACCTGCTCAGCGACGCCGCCTGCCCGGACGACACCTACCAGGCGGCCTTCCTGGACGGAACCGCCCCCACGGAAACCTGCGACCACCCGGAGGACCACCGCAACCTGTTCGAAAAACTCTTCGGAGTCGGCAAGAATAAACATTGATACCGGTCCCGGGGAGCGGACCGTTTTCTTTTGTTTCAGAGAAGTTTTCCGGATTTCAGGAGGCTGTTTTCAGCAAAGAGCCTCCTGGAGAGTTGGGCCGCGCTCTGGCCGGCAAGAGTGAGAGACCAGCCCTGGCTGGGCCTGGCGCACGGTTCTTGCCGGCCGTTGCGCCGATCAGTACTTCACGATGCCGGCGAACGACTCCGGCTTCAGGCTGGCGCCACCCACCAGTGCGCCGTCGATCTCCTCTTCGCCGATCAGCGAGGTGGCGTTGTCCGGCTTCACGCTGCCACCATAGAGAATGCGCATGCCGGCCGCAATCTCGGCGCCCAGCAGCCTGGCCACCTCGGCGCGGACGATTCTGTGCGCCTCGACGGCCATCTCCGGCGTGGCGGTCTTGCCCGTGCCGATGGCCCAGACCGGCTCGTAGGCAATCACGATCGGCCCGGCAATCTCGAGACTGATACCGGCAAAGGCCCCGGCGATCTGGCGCTGGAGCACGGCGGCTGTCTGACCCGCCTCGCGCTCGGCCAGCAGTTCCCCAATGCAGACCACCGGAACAAGTCCATGCTTCAGCGCGGTATGCAGTTTCTTGTTCACGGTTTCATCGGTCTCGGCGAAATACTGTCTGCGCTCGGAGTGGCCGATCAGGGTGTGCGTGGCACCGACGGCCCGGATCTGGGCAACCGAGGTTTCGCCCGTATAGGCGCCCTCCTCGGCAAAATGGATATTCTGTGCGCCGACGGCGACCTTCGAGCCGCGGAAGGCTGCAACCACCGTGGGCAGGAGCACGGGTGAAGGAAACAAAGCGATCTCATCGCGCGTGTGGTCCGCAACGAGAGGTAAAAAGGCAGCGGCGAACGCCTGGGCTTCCTCGGGCGTCTTGTACATCTTCCAGTTGCCGGCAATCAGCACTTTACGGGGCATTTCAGAACTCCTCATGCCTCATTTTATCCTCAATGACGGGTCTCGACCCATGCCAGCCGCACAGGGTGTGATGGCCGCCACAGGCATTCCGGCCGCAGTCAGGTTTTTCACCCGATGCAAGCGCAGACGGCGGATGAGAGCAATCGCGTAACGCTGGCTCTGCTCTGCCATCATCTCCAGCAAAGGCGCCAGACTGTTTTTCCCGGCGTGCCCGGCCTCCTCCGCCAGCGTCTTCCAGTCACGCCACTCTCCGGCCGCCAAGTGCGTCTTGCGCAGCGCCGCGGCCAGCCGCATGGCCTGGGGATCGGCGACGCTGGAGATTTCCGACAGGTAAAGCGCCGGTTTGAGCGCCTTGCGGTAAGCGTGCAGATTGGCATGATCGAGACGGGGAAATTGACCGGCCAGCCCGGCCATGATCCGCAGCGCTTCCGGCGTGCCGGAAAGATTTCCTGGCAGGCTTTCGTTCTTCACAACCTCAGCCATCTCCCTGCCCAGACGCTTCAGCCTTTTGCCGCGGGCCTTGATCCACTTCAATAACCTGGCGGCCGCAAGCTTTCGCCGCTGCTGCAAACGGCGTTGGAGCTTTTTCTTTCCGCGCCGGTAGCAGGGGGCGGATGCCAGCCCACTGCGCGGATTCTCCTCGAGCGCAGCGCCGAGTTCCTGCAGTCGCGCAAGGCACACGTCTGCGTCGCGAACTGGCCGAAGCGCGCGACGCAACTTCCGTCCTTCCTGGTTCCAGCGTTGAAGCACCCTGGCCGCAGCCGGGTTCTGAACCGAATTGAGCAGACAAAATTCCACGGTCGCGCCCAATCGCAGTGTCAGGCTGCGCAGGGCATGAACGTGCCTGCGCTTGGGATTGCAGGCGCATTGAGCCAGCAGTTTGTTCCATGCGGCGACCTGCCGCCGCCAATCGGCTTGGGGGGACGCCGCTGGCCACCTGCCCGTGAAGGAAAGATGAGAAGGCATTGGGAAACCGCTTCCCTTCTCTTTATTTCAACCGTCGCGGCGGAAAGCATGAAGGCCCGGCCGGCCCAACACGGCAGCCTCGAATACCGCCCCGGGTTACGGTCGAGGAGGAGCCCGATCCTCGCCATGCCGCGCCCGGGAACAGCCCGCCCGGGAGTTGTTCATCCCCAAAAGGCTGCGATCCTGCCGCGCAACCGGATGAAATGTATTTCGGAGCGGTTTTTGTCAGTTTCCTCTGCGTCAAGGATCTGTTTGGCTTTCGGCTCAGACTGACCACGTGGCGCGATTCCCGCGGTTTCCGGGGATGAACCCCATATCCGCTGATATTCCCCGCACGCACTGCAACAGGTGGTTGGCGATCGAGGGCAGCTTCTGCGCCGTCACGCGGAAGGAAGGACCCGAGATGCTGACCGCCGCCACCGGCTGGCGTTGTGCATCGAGCAGCGGCACGGCGATGCACCGCAACCCCTCCTCCAACTCCTCGTCATCCACCGCATAGCCGCGACGGCGGGTCTTCTCGATCTCTGCTCGCAGGGCTTCGGGCGTGGAGATGGTGCGATGCGTAAAACGCTCGAAGCGGATGCGGCGCACGATCTCGGCAATTCGCTCCTCGGGCAGAAAGGCCAGAATTGCCTTGCCCACCGACGTGCAATAAACAGGATTGTTGGCCCCGACGCGGGTAATCATGCGCACCGATCGAGCCGGCTCCACCTTGTCGACATAAATGACATGCGCACCTTCGAGAGTACACAAATGGGCGGTTTCCTCGGTCTCGGCCACCAGCCGGCGCAGATGTGGCTGGGCCCGTTCGCGCAGGTCAAATTGCTCGATCGAGCGGTTGCCAAGATCAAAAAGCCGCAGCCCCAGACGGAACTTGCCGTTGGCGGTACGCTCTACCATGCGGTGCCGTTCGAGAACCATCAGGAAGCGATGCGCCGTGCTTTTGTGCAGTTGCAGCGACGATGCAACCTGGGCCAGCCCGAGCGGCACACCGCTCTCTCCCAGCAGATCCAGTACAGCAAACGCCCGGTCCAAGGCTTGAACTTTATAGGTTCCCTGCGGAGCTGTGTCTCGCATAATGATCCTTTGTTTTACGATGTGCACATACGGTATGTTTGCGCGGAGCGGGACTCGATGTCAAGTCATGATATGCGGTAGATTGCCCGGATTCGTTCTTGAAATCTGAGTAAGCATCGTCCTTCCGCTTTCGGGCTGCCAAGAACTCCTGCCGGTCAGGCGGTGCCTCTCCACCGACGCCACGCTCAGCCCGTGGCCGGCACGGAACGCCTCCGGCGTTCAACCGCTCGATTCATCCTCCGGAAGCAGACGCTTCGCTGCCTCGCGACTGCCACGCCGGCACCGCCGCACCAGTTCCACCGCCAAATCGCTCATGCCCACAGAACATCACAAAACCAATCGAAAAACAGGTGGGTGGCTCTGACGCATCCTGCTGTTGAGCGCAGGGTGGTGACATTGCGAATGTGCTCCGACAAATCGGCCCAGGGCAAACGCATCTTATTTTCCCAGCAAGTGGAGCAAGTAGCCATTGTCCCATCCGGCTTTGAGGCGTTTTCCGTGGACTCCGCGCTTTGAAGTCTTGTCTTGCCTGAGCAGGTTGAGGGCGATGCGATTCAGTACGGAAAAATTTTGCGCCGAGTTGCCCGCGCGCTTGCGGTCCAGATCTTCACCAAAGCCCACGTCCAAGACCCAGTGCAGCTTGTTTTCGATGCCCCAGTGTTGGCGAATGCAGCCATTCAGCCGCGCTGCATCCGGAGCGAGACTGGTGATGTAATAGCGCGTTTCAGTCTCCGTTTTACCGGTTGCCTTGTGATGCCGTTCCGCTTCAATGCGCACCAAACCCTGTATTGACGCCCATTCCGCGGCTTTCTC
>JBMFHN010000048.1:0-15544 GCA_049976805.1 Occallatibacter sp.
CCAACTCAGCCGACGCGCCCACCGCGCCAGAAAGCCCATCATCGCCAGGGTCAGCGGACGATTGCCGTCGCTCCACGGGATATGCTCCACCACCACCCCGTGCTGCGGGCACTCGACCCGCCGCGGCGCATAGACAAACCACACCGGGATGCCCCACAGCGGCACGAACTGCCAGCGCCGCTCCTCCAGCCGGTCGTAGCCTGGGCAGGCGAGCTGACACTGCGAACATCGCCCTCGCATGCTGCTATGGGCCTCCACTCGCACCTCGATCGCCGACGACAGCATCCGCACCTCGCGGTAAACGAAGCCGGAAAAATGTTGCACCTTATTCAGAATGGTTTTAACGTGAAGTTGAATAGCTGACCTCCGTCCTTCGACTGTTTTTTGTCTTCGTAAACAAAGACTATCGAAACAGACGGGATCGGCTATTCTTCTCTTTAGCCGGTGAAGCGGACGCGGGCTCCGGTGGAGACCGACCCGCGAAGGAATAATCGGTTGCGACTCATCCTTACCGATGAGCACCGGGAACAGGCACTCGCGGTCTGTTCCCGGTTTTGCCTGGTACATCGGGGGGAGAGTTCGCCATGCCTCAGAACACTCATCCATCCTGACGCGGCGAAGCCGCATCCATACATGCTTTTATGGCCTCGACTACCCACAGATTCTGCCGAAGAGACCTCATTCAGCACCTCACTGGCCACGCCGTTTCCGTGCCGAGACAGCTTGCGCAGGTAGGCTGCCCGCTCCAGCAGCAGGGCCGTGGGCCAGTGGTCGGCGGGATTCCGCGAATCCGGCCGTCCGGCCGCCGCCGGAGGAATGGATTCCTGCCCCGGCTGAAACAGTTTCTTGAGAATCTCTTCGGAAAATGCGTCCATTGTCTCCTCCAGTGTACGGCGCGAGACAGGGAAGAGCATTGGCATCGGGCGCGTTCGGCCAGCAGTACGGTGGACGGAGCCGGTGGTCGAAGACGAGGCCGCGGCGCCATTCCGGCGGGCACAGGCGGCGGAGACGAGCTCAGTCAGGACCGGACGAAGCGGCCGCGGCCGGATGGGGCCATCCGGCCGCGCTGGCGCCCAGGGCACAGGCGGCAAAGACACACGCCCGAAACTTCGCTCCTCCCCTGAGCGCGGCACCAACTGTTTACCTGACGGGGCGCACACCTACCAGGTGCGCCCGAGGTACACGTCGAAGGTGCGCAGAACGCCATTCAGGTTCGGGTTCCATTGATCCGCGTAACTGCCGTAATAGAAGACTGTGCCCCCCTCGATCTTATGCGGGAAGAGATAGTACGCTTTGCCACGTCCGATCCATTGCGGCACATTCACTTCGGAGATCTGGGTCGAGCTGAGGGCCAGGTTGTCCAGGGCGGACTGGAACAATACCGGATCGAAAGCTTTCTGCTCGATCAGGGCCGCATTGCCCAACTGGGCGGCATCATTCGGATTCAGATCGGGCCGGTATCCGCTGCTTGAGGCATTGTGCGTGACCCGCACATCCAGCCCCAGGCGTTGCTTGACCGTGTAAGTCGAATCGCCCCAGACCACCTGGCTGAGCTGCTTGTACGGCACGTTGGGCTCATCGACAACATAATTGACGGAACTGTCGTTCTGGAAGGCCATGTAGCTGGTCAGATTGTTCTGCTGATACGAATACCCCAGATCGAGATTCCAGCCCTGCACGAATCGCATGGTCGCGCTGACCGCGTCTGTATAGAAGCGGTCTCGCCGCTGAAAGTTGAGAGGCAGGCCGGCAATGTCCCCGCCGAAGCCCTGCGCCGCAGTGGGATTATTAGGAAGCGCCACGGCCGGAAAGGTGTTTTGCACGATGATACTGGTGTCGTTGGAAAAAACCAGCCAGCTGGCAGGAGTGAACGTCAGATTGGCGAAGGTGCGATTCTGGTTTTGCGGAACGATCAGGAAGCCCGGATGCCGGGTATTCGTCCAGTCATCCGCCAGACGCGCGTTCAACAGGCGACTGCGATAGCGCAGCGCCGCTCCCACGGTGTCGCTGGTCGAGGACGGCACCACATACAGCAGATCCGTATTGTCCATGGAATAGATCTGGGGCCACAGCGCGGAATTGGATCGGGTGATTCCGCTGCGCCGGTAATGGACCTCGGCATTGAAGCCGGCCGGCAATTCACCTTCGATCCGCAGGCCTTCCCAATGCCGGTGATAGGAGACGTTTCCGTACAGGCTGTAGTACGGCGTGAAGCCGTTGATCAGGTTCTGCTGATGGTAATCGGCGATCAGCCGCACACGCCGCGCCGGGAGCCAGTTCAGCGTCTCGTCCGAGTCGAACCAATTTTGAGGATTGTGCGTAAACGTATTGCGCAGGCGGGTGTAGCTCGTTTGTCCGATGAAGCTCAGCCGTTCGGATGGAGTCAGGTTCAGGCTCAGGGTGTCGGCCGAATACTGGTTCGGAGAGGGAATGTCGAGGTAGTAGTTGCCGGCAGGAAAGTCAACCGGCGCCGGCCCCGACGGAGGGAGATTGAGGACTGAAAATCCTTCGTTTTCCGGGGTGAACGGACCGGTGTAGGTCGCTGTCGGGAACGTCAGCCGGTCATTGAAACTGCTGAAATCGTGCTCCAGGCTGAACTTCAGGATGCGTTTCAGCCTCACGTCGATTCCGCCGCCAATGTTGCGCGTGGTGTAGTTCACCGGCTGGTACTGGGACTGCTGGTGGCAGGTATCGCCGCAGGTTGTATTCACGCCGTTGACATAAACGGCAGGAGTCGAGTTCTCATCCAGGTAGATGAGCTGGGTATTGCCTACTCTTGCCTGCATCTCCCCCTTCACGAACAGGTGGATGGGCAGACTGGGCAACTTGACCCGCGCATATCCGCTGCCGATTCTCCTGGTCACTGCAAAATCGGCGTTCGCCGGAATGAGGTCGGTGACGTTGCCCACGAAGTCCGAGGAGAGTTGCGCGATGTAGGAGATGTAATGATCCTGCTGCTGCACCAGGCTGCGCAGGTCCAAGCCCGCCTTCAGCCAGTTGCCTGCGGTCAGCTGTGAGCGCATGGAGTAGTCGCTGCCGGTCAAGACTCTGCTGCGGGATACCAGGGTCAGATGCTCTTTGGGCAAGACATAGGTTGTCACGCTGGTGGATCCCACCGACTGGCGCAGCGGATCATACTCTCCGGCACGGCCCATGAATCCCGAATTATCCATGAGTCGATAGGCGGCCGAGCTGGTGGACAAGGCTGACAATGGGGCAGCGGCTCCATCTCCGGCAGAGCCGCCGTCTGGGTTCAAGCCACCTTGCCCGCCCGGCATGAGGTTTAAATTCCGGGAGGTCATCCTGCCCATCACACCCCCTGCCACACCAATCGTGATGGCGGCCGCGTGAGAGGTTGCCGGCGAGAAAAAAGCCCTGCCTTCCCGCGGGGCCTGCACGGGCTCGGAAGGAACTCCGACGGGCCCCTTGTCGATGAATCTGCTTCCACCGCTGGGCGTGGCCACGTCCGTTCCGTGAATCGAGCTGTGGCAGTTGGTGCAACGATCCGTCACGGGGAGATTGGCGCCGTTGTGATGGCCTGCGTGGCATTGCAGGCACAAGGCCGGCTCGCTCAGCGCCAAAAGGTTCGTATTCGGCGATCCGTGTGGATTATGGCAATTCAAGCACCCCTCCGTGACAGGAGGATGCTGGTAGGCAAACGGTCCACGATACTGCGCATGGCAGCTCAGGCAGAGTTCATTCACGTTGGCTGTGCGCAGATTGTTGCCCGCTCTGCCTCCGTGTGCATCGTGGCAGTCCACGCAGCTCATCTTGCCCTCGCGCAGCGGGTGATGGTAGGGCATGCTGAGCTGAGCCTTGACCGTCTGGTGACACTTGAGACAGGTCTCGTTCGTCACCGTCCGCGCCTCAACCATGGCATTCGTTTCCGGTGAAATCAATGCCGCATCGCGCGCTTCGTATGGAGTGGTGTCGAACCGGGCGTCACGAACACCGCCCGCCTTCGCAGCGCTGGCATGGACCTGGTGGCAATCAATGCAACGAACCCCGTTCGCCGCATGCACCCCGCTTGTCCAGTGCTGGGTGCTATTGTCCTGCGCGTGGCAGCTCAGGCAAACGCCATTCGCATCCGTCGCGGAGCGATTCTTGAACGAGATGATCTTCGAAGTGTCCCCTCCGCCATCGACGTGCAGGCTGCCGTTGCCATGGCACTCTTCGCACTGCACCCCTTGCTGGGCGTGGTATGCGTGCTGGAAATTTCTGGCTACGCCCGCATGACATTCGGCGCAGGTCTCCGATCCAACAGGCTTGGCCCCCGCAATCCTCAGGTATTTGGCGAACGGGGACAGCTCTTCGCCAGCTTGTTTGGCCGCTGAAGGAGAGATGCAAACTGAAGCCGCCAAACCGGCTAATACAAGAATCCAAACCACTGAAGAACGCTGCATGGACCTGCTCCCGCTGATGGGGTTCGAGAATCGCCAAGGATTTCAGCCCCTGTAACATCCACAGTTGCCAGGGCAACTGTCGCGGAAACTGAATGCGTGCTGTTCCACGGATTTCAAAAGGCCCCGGCTGCGAGCCGGCTTCCGGATCTTGGAATCCAGGAGCCAACCGGAAGCGAAGGATACAAGGGTAAACGTCCCAGAGATTTCTGAAGAACGATACCTTTACTCAAGGGGGGGGGCTGTGATACGCGTCACGGTAGCTTGTTTGACCGCTCGGCTCTTCGTTCATTTTTCGCCGCGAGTTGCCAAAGCGAGGCGGCAGAGCCGCCGCACAGCTTCGGCCGCGTCAGACCCTCGAATCTGACCTTCCAGCGAGTCGCCGGCTCTGGCGGCATCCCGGATGGCGCCGCCTGCCGCTGACGCCGGTTCCATGCCGGCCCCGCCAACTTCCCCGAATCAGCCCCCTCCATGCCCCATCCGGCGGCTGGAGCGCCTGCGATGAAAGTCCGGTCCCGAACGGGCACGGCCTGGGCCGCGCCACAAGCAGTCTGGAACCAGCGCGGATGGAGGCTTTGAAGACGATTTTACCGTTGCGACCTTCACCGCGGACGGCCAGGAACAAGAAGGTACAGACTTTCCGGCCCGGATCGGGAGGTTACTGCGCAGTCCAGCCACCATCTACCGGCAAGGGCACGCCTGTAATGTTGTCGCCGCCAGGGCCACAAAGAAAAACGACCAGTGCGCCCAACTGTTCCACCGTGGTGAATTGCCCGGAGGGTTGTTTCTCCAACAGCAGGTCGTGTTCGGCCTGCTGAACCGGAATCTTCTCCCGCTCCGCTCGCGCCTCGATTTGTTTTTTCACCAGGGGCGTGAGCACCCATCCAGGGCAAATGGCGTTGCAGGTAACCCCTGTGCCTGCAAGTTCCAGCGCCACGGTCTTGGTAAGACCCATGACGCCGTGCTTCGCCGCGACATAGGCGGATTTGTTAGCCGATGCGACCAGTCCGTGGGTGGAGGCAATGTTGATGATCCGTCCCCAGCCTGCGCTCTTCATGCCGGGCAACGCGGTGCGGATGGTATGAAAAGATGAACATAGATTAATGGCGATGATGGCATCCCAGCGATCGACCGGAAAGCTCTCGATCGGAGAAACGTGCTGAATGCCGGCATTATTGACCAGAATGCTGACTGGGCCGAGCCGCGCCTGCGCGTCCCTGATAAGTTCCGCACATTGATCGCCCTTGGAGAGATCGGCTCCATTGAACAAAGCCTTGACTGCAAAGTTCTTTTCGATGCCGAGGCGCAGCTGTTCAATCTCGTGGGGATCGCCAAAACCGTTCATCATGATGCTGCAACCGGCAGCAGCCAGCGCCTGAGCAATGCCCAGGCCAATTCCGCTCGTCGAACCGGTCACAACCGCAACCTTTCCCTTCAACATACTTCCTCCTCGGGACATCTTGTCCGGGATTTCCTTTTTTCCAACGGCGCTGATTCTACGCTCCCAGGACATCGAGAAACAAGCTGATTGTTCCCCCTTCTAAAATGCCCCTCCCGCAGAATCCGCAGGGGGGGGGCAGGCGCGGGCAACACTCCCGGGCGGTGACAGGGTGCGGCTTCGATGCATGGGTGCGCGCGAAGTGCATGGGATTGCCTGGTGCCCACCCGTCTTCCTTCGAGCAACCCCTGCTTTTGCAGGCATGGATGTTGAGCCCTGTGTCTGTTCGGAAGCCGGGCAGGCGCGGAAACAAAAGGCCGGCGCCACGCGGACGGCCCGGACCTCTGTGCCGGTACACCTTCCATGAAGTGATACCGCCGGGGAGCGCAACCGGTACGCCGCGCATTTGCGAAGCCTTTCTGGAGCCGGCACTGCGCCCGATGTGTGCCCTGTCTTCTTTTCAGATTCCGAACTTTCACGGTGGGAACGAAAGCGAGTCTGTCCACCGCGCCGCAGCCCGGTTGCAGGAGGAACCAGGCATCGAACAGAGCAAAAACAGGCCGTGCCGCCCAGGCGACAACGGAATGCTGGTTTCAGTTCAGCCCCTCGGCATAAAAAGCATTTCTCCCGTTCCGCAAATCCCTTCCATAGGAGAACACCAGCCCCGCGCCCAGGATGCGCAGTTTCAGTAGCACGCCGGTATCGAACAGCCACTCGTGCGACCCCAGCAGGGTTCCAGGATCGGCGATCCGCCCAATATCGAGCAGGGGGCCAACCCGCACCGCCATCAGTCCATTTCCATACACATTCTTATCCAGTTCCCAATTCTGCAGAAAATATTCGCGGCCCAGCGGCGCGCTGCCCTTGCGTCCATCGCGCGTGCCGATATGCGCGTGCATCGGAAGATTGTTGTCCCGCTCCAGACCGAGGATGTAGAGTTCGTCGAGTGGCGGCTGGCCGAAGATCTTTCCGGCACGCAGTTTTTGCATGCTCTCATAGTCATCCCCCCGCTCGCGGGGATACCATCGCCAGGCGAGCAACCCTGCCAGCTTCTCGAAATTCTGGGAAGGCGCCGACCACAGCCGCGCTGCCTGTGACTTCACCCCGGCGCTGAGCGTGAAGCGATGCTCCGGTACCCGCCACGGCACACCGATCAACTGCGCCTGTTGCTTGAGTTCGTATCCGGAGGCAAGCATCTGGGGCGTCAGGACAGATCCCGCTTCAACGCTGCGAAAATCCCGATGCGAAAGCTCTGCGCCAGCCTGCCAGCCGATTCTTCCGCTTGCATAGGAGAGAAGACGGAATCCGCCCCGCTCCGTCCGCATGTTGAAACTTGCCAGAACTGGCGCCGGTCCGGTTGAGCCGTTCCGCACCGCCCAGTTTTCGTTGCGCAGATCGGTCGTCCACTCCCAGCGATACTCCGCGCCGCCTTGCCATGGGCCTGAAAGCTGCAAAAAAATCCGCCGTTTCTGGGCATCCCAGCGCAACATTGAAGCAAGATTGATGGCTTGCTGCCGCAAATTCCACAAGCCCGGTTGCAGAGCCTGAAAGGGCAATCCGCGCAGCACAAGAGAGAGATTCTCCCACCCCGATCCTCCCCAGCCGTTCAGTTCGCGGGCGCGCAGAACCGCATCGAAGCGGCCGTCAGATCGCGCGTCCAGATCCAGACGAAACGCGGGAAAGATACCCAGCCCGCGCAACCGCGTCACTGTGGTCAGGTACTGCGAGAGCAGCAGCGTGCTGGCCGGCGCAAACGCCATGGCATGGTCCAGCAGGGCTGGCGAAACCCGCAGTGCTGGATCATCGCGCAGATTTTCAATCTGCGGTTTGCCGGCAAGGTTCCAATATTTCAGCGCGGCGTCAAGATTTCCGTCGAGAAAGTAAAGCGTTGCCAGAAAATCATCCGCGTAGGCATCCCGCGGCGCAATGCGCAGTGCGGCGCGCAACCGCCGCTCGGCGAGCGCATTCCTTTTCTGTTTCCATGCAATTCCCGCCAGTTCTACCGGAAAACGCTCGTCGCCGGGGGCCAGCCGCCATCCCTCCTCGAGTGCGCTTTCGGCTGCGGCCCATTTGCCGGATCGAGCCTGCGCCATGCCATAGTCGAAATCCTGGTCAGCGGTTCGGGCCGGCAGCGATACTGTCTGCGCGCAGACAGAGAGACCTCCAATGAGCAGGATGAACAGGATCCATGACCGCAGCCGCAGGGTGCAAGCTGTGGAGGCTCCAGCCACGGTCATTTCAACTCGGGGACGGCGAGCAGCGCCCAGTTGCCGGTGGCCTTCCACTCACGTTCAAACTGTGCGCGGGACTTTTTGAGAAGTTTGCGCTCAGCGGGGTCGTTCAGCAGCACCACCTGCTCGGGATCGTTGACGCCAGCCACCACCACATAGTGCAGTTCGTGGCTTCCTTCCGGCCTGAGCGCCGCAATCAAAGGCCGTCCTTTGATCAGTTCCCCCTCCATATTGCCCCAGTCACTGGCATAAGTGAAGACACGATAGCGGTGCTGCTGAAAATAGCCCACTATTTCAGCGGCGCTGACTCCATGACGACCCGGCGGCAATGCGCGCAGAATTTCCGCCGCATCGGCCGTGGCCCGAGCCTGCAGGGGGAGCTTTTTCTGCCAGTATTTCATCACCATGGAGACGCTGGCGTCGCCACAGCCTTCCTTCACCTGGCGCACAAACGGCACGTCCAGCCACACATTCACTCCGGCTGCAGCCCATGCGGCGCCGCATCCGGCCAACCACAGCGCGGCCGGCAGCATTCCGTGGCGTTTCATTTTGACCAGCCTGAAAACTATTTCACAGCCACAATGATAAGAATGAGCGCGGCCAGCAGAACCAGGATAATCAGCAGATTCTCATCACTCATGTCGCCAGCGGCAAACTCGTTCTGCGCCTTGGTTGCGCGCGCCGCCAATTGTGCCAGTTCCTGGTCGCTGAGTCCGGCGATTGCCTTCTGCACCTGGATGGGATTCATGTGCGCCTTTTCCAGGGCCTTTTGAGCGTTCGCCGAGCCCAGGAAACCTCGCAGTGCGTCGATGTGCTGCTGCCGGACATTGGTGGCGTTCTGAGTGGCCTTTTGGAGCTCAAGAGGACTCACCACGTGTTGCGAAGTCTGCGCCGTAACCACTTGGGGCAGGGAAAAAGCGAGCGCGGCCGCCGTCAGCACACGAATCGATTGCCAGGAATTGGCGGGCATATGAGAAAACCTCCAGAGGAAGAAAACATGAGCGAGCCGAAAATCCGGGGGGCGGAAAACCCACCGGCAGAGCTTACAGCCGCTGTCATTATTATATGCATGCGTCCCTCGATTTTGCCGCCAAAATTGGTCCGTCTCTTTTCATCCTGGCTCAGAAACCGGCCACGTGGCGAATCGCTCCCTGCGCGGCGCCGAGAGCGCTCTCGTATTGCCGCAGGAAGTGATGCATCGTCTCGATGCGGATGCGCAAGGCGCCGACAGGTTTGTTCTCGTCCAGATCGCCGAAACAGAAATGCGGCTTGCCGGAGCACTCGATGATTCCCTGAACAACCCGGCTGATGAAGGCGTCGTGCCCGCATTTGAAGTTCGCCAGTTCGATGGGAATCAGGTTTGGATGCCGCGCCGCAAACTTGGCGGCCCACAGCTTGTGGTTTGTGCCAGCCGAGTTGGAGTTCTTCCATACGTCGGCGATGGAGAGAGGAGACGGAACCACACCGCTTCTGACCTCGTCGCCGAAGAGGCGGTCGAGAAGATCACCGTCGAGCGGTAAAAATGTCTGCGAAAAAATCGGATATCCCAGCTTCTGAAACTCTTCGAGAATCCCCTGATTCAATCCGGGGTCGTGGTGATAAGGACGGCCCAGCAGCGCCAGACCGATGCGCCCTTCTTCTTCCAGCCGGTCGAGCATCCGGCGCGAGCGCGAACGCAGGCCGGCATCGAAGGCACGGAGCGCGCCGAGGCCGGCCTCGACGGCTGCCGCATTCTCCTCCCAGCCCACGGCCAGCATCTCCCTCCAGGCGTCGTACATCTGGCGGCGCAGGATGGCCTTGTCGGAAAAATCAATCAACGGATTGAGGTAGCGGATGCCGCGCTCCCGCAGCGTGTCGCGGCTCAGCATGAACACCGCTTTGACAGCCTCGGGCGCGGCAGCTCCGGCCGGGCAGGCGTTGGCGCCCACGCAGCCTTCGAGCGGCGTCTCGAGCACGTCGATCATGGGAAAGAAAAGCGCATCCAGCGGGCGCGTGTCGCTCGTGCGCAGCAGTTCGTGGACGTGGGCGACCGTCACCTTGGTGGGATAACACGGGTCGATGGCCGCCAGCCCCTGCGCTCCGCGATACACCGACTGCGTGGTCATGCCGGAGTAGACGATGTTTTCCCCTGCCACGCCCAGGCTTTCGAGATACGCCGTGAAGAATGGCGCGCAAGCATAGAGGTTCAGCACCCGCGGAATGCCGATGCGCAGCTGCGCCCGCTGCGCGCGCCGCCGCGCCGCGCCGCCGGAGACGAATCGCGACAGCCAGCCGCCTCCCTGGCTGACAGCGGGCGCAGGGTGCTGCGGCTCGAAGGCGGCGCGGGCGGCAATGGCGGGAATGCTCGGATTGGCTTCGAGCGTCTCGCGCAGCGACTGGTTGAAACCGCGCACCGAGGCGGTGTCGGCCAGCTCGCCGCGTTCGCATGTGGCCAGAATGATCCGCTCGGGTCTGGTTGCGGCCTCCGTGGCCGCGATCTCGACAAAGGTCCGCAGGCAACGGTTGGCACAGTAGGAGCAACGTGTCGTTTCGTCGTGCGTGATCGTGTAGCGGATGCGGCCGAGCGCCGCGAAACCGATGAAGCTGCTTGCCGCCCCTTCCCGGTAGCGCTCCATCGCATCGAGCGCCGCGCCGATCCCCCCGGCTTCGCCACAGTAGGGATGCACGCGCACCTCGGGCTCGCCCGGCGCGAAATAGTGCGAGCGGATGAAGTCAATCTCCGCCTTGACGACGGCGAGGTTGCGCTGCGTTCCGCCCTGCAGCAGGAATCGCCGTCCCAGCCTGGCTACGTTGGAAACTCCGGCCACGTAAAGAAAAACATTCTTCGGCAGAACCTCGGCCAGCCCGGCGATGATCTCCTCCGGCCGCCAGCCCTGCCGTTGAAAGTTCACGATGTCGGCCTGCAGAAAGACGGCGCAGCCGTAGCTGAAGACCGGAATCCGTTTCGCCGCAAAGGCCACGCGCGCAAAATCCTCGAGACCAATGCCCAGCCGCTCGGCCGCCGACTGCAGAAAGTAGCCGTTGCCCGCCGAGCACTGCGTGTTGAGCCGGAAATCCCGCACCACGCCGTTCTGCAGCAGGATGATCTTGATGTCCTGCCCGCCCACGTCGACGATCGCGTCGGCGCCGGGATAAACGCGCAGCGCCGATTTCGCGTGGGCCACCGTCTCCACCAGCACATGATCGGTGTGCAACACCTTCGCCAGGATCGCGCGCGAATAACCCGTCGCGGTCGCCCCCAGCACCTCCGCTCTCACTCCCGCGCGGTCGAACTGGCGCTTCAGATCATCCAGAACCGCGATGGCGTCGGCGATCGGATCGGCGCGCGAAATCCGGTAGCTCGAGGCCAGCACCTCGCCCTGGCGGGAAAGGCAAACCGCCTTGATGGTCGTCGATCCGCCGTCGATGCCCAGAAAAACCGGCTCGCGCGCCTTGCCGCTCCAGACCGGAGGCGGCGGTGGCGTAAAACGGGCAAGGAATTCATCCCGTTCTTCGCTGCTTCCCGCCAGGCCGCGCGGCGGCTTGCTTCCGCGCTCGCCGCCTTCGGCCGCAATCGCCCGCTCCAGTTGCCCACAGCCGGCGTAACGGCTGCTCTCATCCTCGTCCGTGCGGCCATATTCGATGGCGCCGAGGGCCCCGAAGAGCGTCGCGTTGGCCGGGGCGGAAATCAGGCCGATTTCATCGGCTCCGGCCGGGAGCGCGATCTTCTCCTCGCGCCACAGCCGGCGAAGATGATGGCTCCAGGCCTGGCGCAGTCCGGGAAGAAAGAAATTCGGCCCGCCCAGCAGCAGCACGCGCGGCCTGAGCAGGCGGCCGCGCGTCAGCACACTCAGGTTCTGCAGCACGATGGCCTCGAACAGCGAGGCCATCAACTGTTCCGGAGGAACGCCCTGCTTTTGCAGCCCGGTAATATCGGTCTCGGCAAAGACTCCGCACTTGCCGGCCACCGGGTGCAACTGAACGCCGTCGTAGCCGACCTGCTGGACCTGTTCCATCGAAAGACCCAGACGGGCTGCAATCTTCTCGATGACCGCCCCCGTGCCACCGGCGCACTTGTCGTTCATCGAAGCGAATTTCTTGCGCTCGCCCGGAAGCGACGACTCCTCGAAGACGACGATCTTGGCATCCTGGCCGCCCAGCTCGATCAGCGAGCCGGCGAGCGGCTCGCGCGCTTCCACCGCCAGGCTGACCGCGGTCACCTCCTGCACGAATTTCACCCCGAGAACGCGCGCGATTTCCTCGCCGCCGCTGCCGGTCATCCACAGTTCGACGCGGGCCGTCTTCCAGTCCAGCTCTTCCTCGGCGCGGCGCAGCACCCGCAGCACCGTCTCCGCCTGGCGGCTTTCGTGGCGCACATAGGCGCTATACAGAATCTCCCTTCCGCCGTGCGGACAAACCGCCAGTTTCACCGTCGTCGAGCCGACGTCAACGCCGGCCCACAACCGTCTCTCCGCAACCTCCCGGCCGCTTTCACCTGGCTTCAATTTCCTACTCCATGTTGCCGCGCACACCCTGGAATCCGTGCGCGGCCTGCCGCAGAAGCCACTTCAATACGCGCGCATCGTTATAGCAGAACGCCAGGATATGGTTGAGCGTTGAAAAACAACTGGTCTCGCAACTTTGCTTCATCTGCCGGAGCTGCGCGCCGTCGAGCCTGGGCCGCTCGATCGTCCCCCAGTCGTAGGTCGCCGAATAGGTGGGGAAACACGGCGCCAGGGTTCCGTCAATCCGGATGATGATGCTGTTCTGCCCGGCGCGGCAGCCCCAGCTCTTCAGGTCCCGCTGAATGAAGCTCTTCATTCCTTGCAGCCGCTCGACCGAGTTGACCATCTTCCAGCCCGCATTCTGTTTCTCGATCAGCCAGTCCAGCAGCTCGCCGACCGGCGCATGGTCCTCCTCGCGGATGAAGACCGGATTGTTCTCGAAGTGCTTGAAATTTTCCGGCTCGATCATCGGCGTCTCGCAGATGTGATAGTCGGTGGCGATGCCGTTGTCGTGCGCCAGTTCGGTCAACTGGCGCACGTCGTCCAGATTGTTGCGGCAGATGTTGATGTTCAGAAAGACCGAGTAGCCATACTTGTATTGCTTGCGCACCAGGTAATCGAAATACTTGCGGATGGGGACCATCGCCTTGGGCAATCCCGGCTTCAGGTCCCAGGCGTCCACCGCCAGGTTCAGCGTCGCCATGCCCGCATCGGCCAGCCGGTCGATCAGGTCAGGCGTCATCAGCCGCCCATTGGTCGGCACATAGACCCAAAACCCCTTCTTGGCCGCGTAATAGACCGTCTTGTGCAGAAACTGCGGCCGCAGCAGCACCTCTCCTCCCATCAGCGCCAGCACCCGGCAGGTGGTCGAGTGCAGCCAGTCGATGGAGCGCACGGCGATATCCTCGCTCATGCCGGACACGCGATTATCGTTGGCCCAGCAGTAGTAGCAGTCAAGGTTGCACTTCCACTCGGTAAACAGGTAGGCGATCAACGGATGGAATTCGCCCGGCAGCAGCCGCGACTTGAAAAATGGAAACATCCATCCCTTCATGGCGCCGAAGATCTGCGGCGCGGTCCATCGGCGCTGACCGTTGCGGGGAAAATACGGCTCGTCGGCCGCCGCCAACAGGTCCGGACGCTGGGGAAAGACCGGCTCGGGGAATTTTTTCTCCACGCCGCCCGGCGGTGGAGGAACGGCGGAGCGCTGCCCGCTGTGCAGAACACCATCGATGCTCGCCTCCAGCCGGGAGATGGGAGTGCTGTTGGAAACGGGACTGGGAATATCCGACATGATCAACCTCCTCGAAACAATCACTTTCACCGATTCGCGCAGCCGGTTCACTCCGCAGACCGCACCGGCGAATCTTTTTCACCCCCGCGCAGCCGGAGTGCAGCCACCCTCCCCTGGCTGCTCCGGGCTTCAGGCACCGGCCACGGTCCGCTCTCCGGCTCCCTGCGGGGCAAACCACGGACGGGCCGGCCTTTCATCCCGTTCGCGCATCAACTCGTCCACATCCAGCAGGAAATTGGCCGCTGTCGAGGAAATTCCAGGCCTTCTGCTCACGGTATAGAACGGACTGCGCAGTGCCGGATGCACGGCAACAAAGGCGCGAATCTCCTGCATCGTCCGTCCACTCTCGCGAAGCGCCTGCTGAAACTCCAGTCGCGCCCGGGCACGGGCTTCAGCCAGCGCCATCTGCACGCGGCTGTATGCCTGAATTTCGCCTTCGGCCGCAGTTTCCACGGAAAGAAAGGCCATCTCCCGGATGCGCGCCGCCAGCCCGGCCTGCACCGCGTCGGACTGCATCGACGGCATGCAGCCGAAGGGCTTCATCGCCAGCACCAGATGACAGAGCCGATGGCGGGTATAGTAAAGATTCTTGGCTACCTCCAGGTGTCCTTCGCCGCCGCGCAGGTTCTGGCTGTAAAACGGATTGGCCAGCCGCGCCAGCTCCGTCTGCGGAACCAACGGGCGCGCCTGCATGCCCAGCGCACGCGCCAGACGGCGGTAATGGCCCACATAAATGCGCTCACCTGCCGTGAACAGCGCGCGCCGGCCGACCAGACCCAGCCAGGCTGCCACGGCCCGCAGCGGGTGGCGCCAGCGAACGCCGCCCGGCACGAGGGTGTAGCGGACCGCTGCCCGGTTGCGGAACTGATTGAGCAGATACATCACCCAGTTGCTCAGCGGCTCGATGGCCACCTCGGCGCCTTCCCTTTCAAGAAAACGGAAAATCTGGAAGTTGCCGTCGCTCTCCGTCTGCTGCGCCCAGAACTCGCCGATCACCTTCACAACCGGGCGGACGCGCAACCAGTCCAGCTGCACGCCCGCAATCTGGCGTCCGTGCCGGGCCAGCACCCGTGTCAGCCCGCTGCCGTAGAGATGCGTCCATACCTTGCCCAGCGTATTGCAGCGTTTGAACAGGCGGCTCTCCCTCCTCCGCTCGAGCCACGGCCGCAGAAATCCGGGCGCATGGTCCAGCAACTCGAACCGCTGCGCTGTTTCCAGCTCCGCCGCCACGTCGTCGGTCATCTGCCGCATGGCCTCTTCCACCATGCCCGGCCGCTTCTCGTAGGGCCTCAGCCGATGGTCCAGATCGTTCAGCAGATCTCCCAGAATGAACGCATGGAGAGCGTCGAGGCCGAAGTCGACCGAAAACCGCATCCCGCTCTCGCCGGAATCGGCGCTGATGCCGCTATCCTGCTGAAAAAGCAGCACCCGGAACCCATCGTAGCCAGCCTCGCGCAAGGCGGCGCGGAACTCCGCCTCGTACATGCCGAAGCGGCAGGGTCCGTTCGAACCCGCGGTGAAAAATGCATATTCGCGCACGATCCGCTGCCGCTCGATCCCCTCGGCCTCCAGCCGGCGCAAATAAAGAATCAGGTTGCCGACGGTGAAGTAGACGGGATTGCACAGCCCGTTGCCGCAGAACTCCTTGCCAATTTCGTGCGCTTCGCGGGTCGGCTCCGGCAACCCGTGGCACTTGT
>JBMFHN010000049.1:0-15105 GCA_049976805.1 Occallatibacter sp.
GGTGGAAACGAACGCTGCGGCCATGCATCGTATCGCGGCGGCGCTGCTTGAGCGCGAGACGATCGATGCCGAGGAGGTGCGGTTGCTGATCGAGGGCAAGGAATTGTCTCCCATGCGCTCGATTCTGGCCACGCCGAGCGATACAGGCGGCGGACCGCAACAGGTGCTGAAGCCGGAAACCCGCGGTGAATCGGGGTTCCCCGAAGGCTCACCGTCGCCGGCCTGAGATTTTTACGGGCGGTGCGCAGACCAGAGGCTGCAGATCAATTTGGATCGGTATACGCCTGAAATGGCGTGGATCGTCCCCCAGGGATTTCTTCCAGATGCAGATTGTGCACGCCGAAGGCCATCTCATGCGGGATGGCCTTCGGCGTGAATGGATGGAAACCGCTCGCCGGATTCGCTGTCGAAGTCGGCGGGCTTTTCCTTTGTATTTTTCGCGCCTTCCATCCAGACAGGCGACAGATTCGCCCCTCCGCCGCGACTACTGCGCGGATGAAGGAGACACCTCCGAAGACTGCGCGGATGAAGGAGACACCTCCGAAGACTGCGCGGAGGCGCCGTCTCCGGAGACTGGCTCCTGCGCGCCGGCGGCGGTGGGCGAGGCAGGCTGCTGCTGGGCGTCATAGCGCTTCAGCTTGAAGTAGATCGGCGTAACCTCGAAAGGCATCTTGTCTCGCGGGTTCATGTAGGCATACATCTGCGCGTCGAGTTGCTGCACCCGGTCGCTCCAGGGATCAACCTTCAGCCAGCTTCCCAAGGGAAGCGCAGGACGCTGGTTGAGATTGTCCCAGTTCAGCGGAGGAGCCATCTTTTCAAGCTGGGCCATCCATGGCGTCCCATCGGGCTGGAGGAGCGAATCGCCGAGTCGGGGCGTATTGAGTTCCTTGAGCGCCTTTTCCCGCGCCACCAATTGCTCGTAGTAGAGTCCGGCTGATGCCATCCTGTCCTTGTACATGGAGTTTTCCAGGTACTGCATGGCCTGTTTGGCAGCCACCGTGTTGTCGTGGCTGCTGTGAGCCATGTCGATGCGCTGGAAGGTGGCCTCGTCGGG
This sequence comes from Occallatibacter sp., assembly GCA_049976805.1. Classification (GTDB taxonomy): domain Bacteria; phylum Acidobacteriota; class Terriglobia; order Terriglobales; family Acidobacteriaceae; genus Telmatobacter. Next base: position 1,055 of record JBMFHN010000049.1, read on the forward strand.
GAACATCAGCCGGTCGTTGAAAGCGTAACGGGTATCGATGTGGTGGCCCATCTGGATGTGCGCCAGTTCCATGGACATCACCGAGGCGATGGCCTCTTCGCTGGGAAGGGTGTCGATAAGGCCCTTGCTGATCAGAATGGTGTTGCCGACCGTCGTGGCCTCGATCGTATCTGTCAGCAGGATGCGGGCGTGCACCGGATTGATGAAGACCAGGTTGTTGGGAACCTCAAGGTTGATGATGATCTGGTCCAATACCTTGTCTTCATAGCCGCCGGGAGTCAGCGGGGCCACGAGACCCGCTTCCACCAGCCTGTCGATCACGTTGTTTTCCGCCTCCGTGACCCAGTTGCGTGAGGCCTGCAGCGGACCGACATCCTGCGAGTCGTCGCTTTTGTCGATTGCGTTTTCGACGGTCATGCTCACGTTCTCGCTCTCGGATGCGGGCAGCTTGAGAGAGTAGCCCCAGAAATGGGTCTGGGCTTTCAGCCCCAGCGATTTTCTGCCGTCAATGCCGCCGGTCTCCTCCACGTAAACGGCCACCGGCAGCCAGATTCCCGGCTGCAGGTTCATCCGCCAGCTGTCAAAGTGGAAGAAGTAGCGTGAATCGTAGTCGTTTCTGGGCCCGGTGTAGGTTCCGTTGAAGCGGACAATGTTTCCGCCCTGATCCTCGATCCAGATGCGACCGAAAAAGCGGCCCATGCCGCGAACCCGGGGATGCACGTCGTAGACCGACGTGCGCACCGAACCGAGAAACTCCCTGCGCACATAGCTGAAAACATAGTGCTGGGTATCGAAGCCTTGCGGATCGATGAACATCATTTCCGTGAATCCCAGCGGGTTGTACGTGAAATGCGAATCCAGCCCGAGCGCCTTGCTGAGCCGGGTCATGGCCGCCAGGGAGCCTCTGAAAAAGCCCTGCCGGGCTGTGCTGCGGGGCAGAAAGGGTTCGTCGAAGAAGCCTTTCCCGAAATCGATGCGGTCCAGCATGTAATCGTCCGAAACCGGAACCTCGTAAAGCTTCTCATCGGGACGAATGTTCTGGATGTAAGTCTCCACCAGGGGAGTGCGTTGCCGAATCTCCTGAATCAGAACCTTTTCGCGGCTGATCGCCTTATCGACCAGAGCCGCCTGCTCTGGCGTAAGCGGGTGAGCCCGTGCATATCTTGGCGTTTTCCTCGCATACGCGCAGGGAACGGTCAGGGCGATGCACAGCAGGGTAATGGAGATTTTCCGAAACGTCATGTCAGGCTCCTAGCTGAGGTTCTTTCAAATCGCTCTCTGGCTGTTTCCACGATTCTTGCCGCTCGGCCGCGGCGCACCGCGGAGGCAGCTTCGCAACGCCGGAACTACGCCAGTTGAAAGGTAATCGTGATATCGGTTGTCAGGTCTACCGGACGGCCATCGCGCGTAGCCGGCCGGAAACGAATCTGTTGCGCCACCCGCTCGGCTTCCTGATCCAGACCATGGCCGAGGCCGCGCACAACATCGCGCACCACCACCTGGCCATTGGCCGTAAATGTAACTTTCAGGACCACTTCTCCCTGTATTTTCAGGCGCTTCGCCTCGCTGGTGTAGCGGACGGGCGGTTTGGAGAGAACTTCAAGGCTGGTGAAGGCCACTTTGCCGTCCCCGCCCCGAGGTCGAACGGGAGCCACCGGCGCAGCCGAGATGCCCGCGGCCGCCACCCGCCGCAGACCGGGCAGGGGAACTGCACTGACGGCGCCCGGAATGCCGGCTGAGGCGACCTTGCCTGCAGTCCCCGCATTCGATCCGAGCCGGCGGCTGTTGCCAAAACCAGCCGAGCCGACGATTCCGCGTGGTGCCGCTACCGGTCCTGACAATCCACCATAGCGGTTGCCGAGCGCCGCCACGGTTGCCGGTCGCATGGCGCCCGGATTGGGCAGCACCCCGAAGGCTCGCCCCAGATGCACAGGCCCGGTGGACGGCCTGAACTGAGGCGTCTCAGCGGGCATGGCCGCCGCCAGCGCCGGTTTCGGCTGCGGCGCCAGGATGATCGCGGCTCGCGACGCTTGCATCGAGGGCGCCGGCAGTTTCGGTGCGATCTGAATCACCTTCAATGCCGGTTTAGGTTCCAGCTTCGGCAGATCGATCTTCGGAGGCTGGAATCGTATAGCGGTCATCCGGGGTGGTGCCACCGGCGGCAGGGGTGCGATCTTCACCTTCGGGGGCGGCGGCGCGGGCTTGCTGGGCAGCATCAACAGCGTTTCCTGATACTGATGCAGGTCCATGGCCTTCTTGGCCGCGGCTCCCAAGTAAAGCAGCACGGCCAGAATCAGCCCATTGATCGCCGCACTCACGAGAAAGGAGGTCGTGCTGCGCTCGGGCTCGGGGAGCAATCCGAAAGTGGCCCGTTCTGGAGTCGCCTTCACCGCCATACGTTCAATCCTCGCCCACCGCCGACTGGAGAATCAAATCCTCTGGAGTCAGCCGCAGAACCAGCCTGTGAGAGACACCTTCGGACAAAGTGCGCTGTGAGTTTCCTTGTTCGTGGCGGGCTGGGGCTGACGGATCTTCCTTTCCCGTTGTTTTCAGACGGAGAAATTGCGCTCCGGATTTTGCTCTACGCACCCGGACTCTCGCCGAGAGTCTGCGACGCATCCGCATAGGGTTCTCCAGCCTGAGTGAAAAAACCGTCCACAAGCACGATGGGAAAAGGAGAAACTTTCGGGTCCGCCCGGAGTGCGGCATCCATGAAGACTGCCTTCCAATGCCCGTTTGCATGAGCTTGGAGCCATGCCAGCGGGCAACCTTCCGGCTCCGGACGTCGGGATCCCTCCACGCAGTCCGAAGGTATCTGAAAAACCTGCGCGGACGGCGTCCCTTTCTGCGGGGCATTGGCCTGCCGGATCGCACCCGCCGGAACCTCGGGAAGTTCGCTTCCCAGACCACCTGCGGGGAAACTTCTGTTGCTGCCGCAGACGACCGCCCGGCAAGGACAATCCTGCCCTCTGTAATAAACTTCAGTTTATACGAAAGTCTTCCGACGAGGGGCGGGATTTTGTGAAGATACTGGTGACGGGCGGCGCAGGCTACATCGGCGGCACGGTGGCTGGATTATTGGCCGATCTGGGGCATGAAACCATCGTTTTTGATAATTTGAGCCATGGACGGCGCGATCTGCTGCCAGCCAGCGCGGAATTCATCGAGGGGGAACTGGCCGACCGGGTTCAGCTGGAAGATATTTTTCTTTCCGCCCAAAAAAGGGGAAAACCCTTTGACGGCGTCCTCCACTTCGCCGCGCTCATCGAAGCCGGCGAGTCCATGCTCCACCCCGAGCAGTTCTTTCGCAACAATACTGCCTCGACACTCGCCCTGCTCGAGGCCATTTTGGCGCATGGTCCCCGGCGGCTGGTTTTTTCTTCCACGGCAGCCGTCTACGGCGAGCCTGAGTCGGTTCCCATCGCGGAGAGTGCGCGCCTGGCGCCCACCAACGCTTACGGTGCCTCCAAACTGCTGGTCGAGCAGATGCTGGACTGGCTTCATCGCATTCACGGCCTGCGTTCGGCTTCCTTGCGCTACTTTAACGTGGCCGGCGCCGCCGAAGGCGCAAACGGCGTCACGCGCGGCGAAGACCACGACCCGGAAACTCATCTGATTCCGCTGGTTCTTGACGTTGCCCTCGGCCGCCGTCCCTTGATCCGCATCTTCGGCGACGACTACCCCACGGCGGATGGCACCTGCATCCGCGACTACATCCACGTATCGGACCTGGCCGAAGCTCACCTGCTGGCTCTTCAAGCCCTGGAGACTCCGGACGCTGCCGCGGCGCGCCTCATTTTCAACCTTGGCAACGGACAGGGATTCAGCGTTCGCGAGGTGATCGAGTCAGCACGCCGCGTCACGGGCCATCCCATTCCAGCCAAGATCCAGCCCCGCCGCCCGGGCGATCCGGCCGTGCTCGTCGCCAGCAGCGAAAAAGCCATCCGCGAACTGGGCTGGAAACCGCGCTACACCCAGTTGGATGAGATCATCCGCACGGCGTGGATCTGGCACCGGAAACGCTTCGGCGCCTCGTGAGGCAGGGAAGGCAGGAAAATCGGCGATCGCCGGCGGCCGGCCCTCGCAAACCGGCGCGTGACTCGAAAATAAAGAGGAAGACGGGCGGAAAGAAAGTCAGATGGAGGGTTCTCCGCGCCGGATTCGACGGCAAAGCGGAAAAAGACAGATTCCGCCCGCAGACTGTTCTGAATTCAGCCAAAAAATCATCAGAAAAATTAAAGATTGCCGCGGAATAACCGATACACGGGAGCAGAACGAGTTTCCATGCGTGGGTGGACAAGATGGAGATTGGTCCCGTAACCGGTGTTCGGATCGTGCCGACGGTCAAGCCGAAAGAGGCAGATCTCGGCAGCATGGACGTAGATCGGGTGGAATCCTCCGCGCGCATGGGCGACGAAACCTACCTTCCCAGCAAGGCGCGCGCCGCTACCGGTGATGACGAGGAAAACGACGAATTGGACGAGTCGGAAAAGGACCCCGAAACCGGCACGAGAACCGCTCAGCAATCAAAACCCCAGATCAACTACTTTGCTTGATTCAGGAGTGAATCACCAGCGCCGGAGAGGATGCATTCTGCGGCGTTTTCCGCGGCGCGCGTGCCCGGGCCGAAGGCCGGAAAATCCATCGGCACCAGGTGCATTGCCTCTTCAGGCAGAACTCGGCAAAAGCGTATCTCCTTGAGAAAAAATAACCTCCCAGCAGAAAGTATGTTGTCATGGAAATTTTCCGCTGTTTTTTTCACGTGTGCGCCGCGCATTCATTTTTCGGCTGTGTTAACTTACTAACCAGTTAGTTAATTATGACCGCTTCGACCCTATCCCGTACCCAGGCCGAACGCGCTGACCGGACTCGTGCCCGCATCCTCGACGCCGCCGTTCGGCAATTCAGCGCCAACGGGCTGGGCGGCGCCCGCACCAGCCACATCGCCGCCGAGGCCGGCGTCAACAAGGCGCTGCTTTACTACTATTATAAGAGCAAGGAATCTCTGTACGTTGCGACTCTGGAGGCGGTGGCCGCCGGGGTGCGGGACTCGAGCCTGGCCGTCTTCGACAGCGGCTCTTCGGCCGGGGAACGCCTTCTTCGATCGGCGCTCAACCACTTTGACCGTATTCACACCAACCGTGGATTTCAGAGCCTGATGCAGCAGGAGATGATTCGTCTGCATCGCGGGGAAGTTCATGCGCTGACGCCGCTGGTGGAGAGATTTTTCCGGCCGCTGACCGAGCGCATGCAGAAGGTCATCGAAGAGGGTATCGCCAGTGGGGAACTGATCGCTGCCGAGCCGTCGCAATTCCGCTATGCGGCGCTTGGCGCCAATGTTTTCTATTATCTTTCCGCACCGCTGATGCGGCTGATCGAAAACATCGACCCGCTTGATGAAGGGGCCCTGGCATTCCGCCGCCGGGTGGCCGTCGAGTATCTGGGACAGACCATTTTTGTGGATCGCGGGCACGGGGCGCGGGTAGCCGCTCGTGTGCTGGCTGCCATGCCCATGCCGCAGCCGGATCTTCCCTTGTCCATCTGCTCCGGAGTGCAGCAGGCTGCCCATCGGCAGACGGTTCCGGAGCCGGCGCAAGCGGCCGGGGGAAGGCAACCGAGAAACGAGGCGAGAAACAAGTGAACGCACGCAATCGAGTTTTCCTGATCCTGGGCTTGCTGACTCTGGGCTCCCTGGTCTGGTATCTGGTCACGGTGCGGCCGTCGGGCGAGCTGCAATTGATCGGCACGGTGGATGCCAACGAGGTGATCGTCAGCAGCAAGATTCCCGGGCGCATCCAGACGCTCACCGTAGATGAAGGGCAGCAGGTGAAGGCCGGTCAGCTGATTGCGGTGATCGAGAGCAGGGATCTGCGGGCCGCGCGGGAGGCCGCCGATGCCACGGTTTCGAGCAACTGGTGGAAGCTGGGCGAGGCGGTCGAAACCGAGAGGCAGAATCGCGGTGAAACCAGCAGCGCCACCCTGAACGCCGAGGCGCTCGTTCAGGCTGCCCGGGCCTCGCTGGCCCAGGCGCAGGCCAATTACGAGCATCAGCAAGCCGACACCAGCCGCACGGTCGCGCTGGCCCGGCAGGGCATTATGAGCCAGCAGGCCCGGGACGAAGCGGTCACCAGCCTGCTGGCAGACAAAGCGGCCATCGCCGCCGCAGAGAGCAACCTGACAGCCGCGCAGGCCAGTCTGCGCCAGGCGCGCGCCCATGAACTGCTGGCGGCGGCCTCGGCCCGGACCGTCAACTCGACCCGCGGGCAACTTGGAAATGCCCGAGCGCTGGCCGACCAGGCCCGGGTCGAGCTGGGCTACGCGCGCATCTATGCTCCGGTCAGCGGCCGCGTCGATGTGCGCGCCGCCTTGCAGGGCGAGGTGGTGAGCGAAGGCGCGCCGATCGTCACCATCGTGGATCTGAGCCAGACCTGGGTGTACGCTCCGCTGCCGGAGACCGAGGCCGACGCGGTGCGGCTGGGCGACCGGCTGCGGGTGGTGATGCCCTCGGGCGCAACCCTGTGGGGAACGGTCATCAATAAAGCCACCCTGGCCGACTTCGCCACCCAGCGCGACGTCAGCGCACGCAAGCGCGACATCAAAACCGTTCAGTTGAAGCTGCTGATTCCCAACGCCGAAGAGCGCTACGTTCCGGGCATGACGGCGACGGTCTACATTCCCCGGAACAGGCTGGTCAAAGGATGAGCGCTCCTCTCCAGCCCGGTTCCACGCAGATTCGATGGCCGCTGAGCAGGAGCGGCGGACCGGCGCAGCCTGCCGCCATCGCGGTCGAGGAGATTGTCAAGCGCTATGGTTCCTTCGAAGCTGTCAAGGGGATCAGCTTCTCGGTCAGCGAAGGCGAAATCTTCGGTCTTCTCGGGCCCAACGGCGCCGGCAAGAGCACGCTGATCCGCATGATGACGACGCTGATTCCGGTCACGAGCGGACGCGCCATCGTCGCCGGCCACGATGTGGCCAGGGAGGCCGACCAGGTTCGCCGCATGATTGGCGTCATTCCCCAGGCACTCACCAGCGATCCCGACCTGACGGTCGAGGAGAACCTGAGCATCTATGCCAAGCTCTATTCCGTTCCGCGGATGCGGCGCGAGAAGAACATTGCCGAAGTGCTTGAAGCCGTGGACCTGACCAAGTGGCGCGGCGCGCCCACCAAGACGCTTTCCGGAGGCATGCGCCGCCGTCTGGAGATTGCCCGCGGCCTGGTGCACAACCCGCGCATCTTCTTCCTCGACGAACCCACCACGGGCCTCGATCCGGTCTCCCGCATCGCCGTCTGGGAGATGCTCGACGCGCTGAGGAAAAGCCGCCAGCTCACCATGCTCATCACCACGCACTACATGGAGGAGGCCGACAAGCTCTGCGACCGCATCGCCATTGTCGATCACGGCACGCTGGTCGCCCTCGGCACGCCCGTCGAACTGAAGAACAGCGTGGCCGGCGCCAATGTCGTCGAAGTGCAGTTCGACCGGGAAACCGGGGAGTGGCACAAACGGCTGGAGAATCTCGCCGGCGTGACCAGCGTGCAGGCGGAAAGCGCCGGATTTTACCGCGTCCTCACCACATCCGGATCGAAGACCACCATGCAGCTGGTCGAGATGGCCGCGCAACTGGGTGAGACGCTCGCCTCGCTCAGCGTTCAAAACACCACGCTCGACGATGTTTTTGTCCATTACACCGGACGCCAGTTGCGCGACGAGCAGGTGAAGCCGGCGATGGCTTCCTGGGCCATGCTGCACCGGCCGGGAGCCCAGCCATGAACCGGATGTTCGCCATTGTCGAGCGGGAGATGCGCAAGTTCTTCCGCTCCCCGGTGCTCATGATCATGTCGATGATCCTGCCGCTGGTGCAACTGGTCATCCTGGGCAACGCCTTCGGCGGCAAGATCGTCGGCGCGCGGGTGGCCGTGGTCGATTACGATCACGGTCCGCAGGCGGTGCGGGTGCGCGAAGCCTTCGCCGACATTGCCGCCAACATCAAAACCTTCACCACGGTCGACTACAACAACGAGGTCCAGGCCCGCGAGGATGTTCGCAACGGCAAGATCGACGCTGCTGTCATCATTCCCGCGCAGTTTTCCCGCCGCGTCTACGCGCAGGAAGCGCCCCAACTCGGCCTGGTTGTCGATAACACCGATCAGTTCACCTCGAACTCGCTCGAAAGCGAGATGAAGTCGCTGGTCGACGCCCTCAACTCCCCGGTGATCCAGCCGCGCCTTGCCAGCCAGATCGCGCTGCAGACGGTCGAACTTTATCCTTACGTCGCCTACATGAAATTCCTGCTCTCCGGCACCATCTCTCTGGCCATGTATATCTCGGTCATGATCGGCGGCGGCATGCTTTATATCGACGACAAGGCGCGCGGCGTGCATGAGGGATATCTCGTCACGCCCATCACCAAGCTGGAGCTGGTCTTCGGGCTCAACATGGCCGGAGCGATCAAGGCCGTTCTGGCCGGCATCTCACTGACCGTCATTGGCTCCCTTATCTCCGGTCTTGGCGTCATTTTTCACCTCCAGGCAGATCTCGCTCTTCTGGCCATCATCCTGGTCACCTCCGTCGCCTTCAATGGCATGATGTTCCTGATGATGGTCCGGGTGGATGATCCGCTGGTTCCGCGCGCCATGTTCGGCGTGCTCAACACGCTGCTGTTTTTCCCCTCTGGAGCGGTCTATCCGATCTCCGCCTTTCCACCCTGGCTGCGGGCCATCGCCATAGCCGATCCGTTCACCTACTGCGTCCATGGACTCAAGGAGATTCTGCTCAAGGATGGAGGTTTTGCGGCCATTCAATACGACCTGCTCTTTCTGTTCATCTTCGGCATCGGCACGCTGCTGATTGCCACGCCGCTGTTCAAGCGCACCCTGTAAACAGGGCGATCGCAGCGCCGTCGCGCGCACATCGCCGGCGCGTTCGCGGGCCACCCTTTTTCGCGGCGCCGTCCGGTAAACTCGAAGGAAGAAGTCAAAGGATATTCGCGAGGCTTTTCATGGCAAAAATCACGCTGATTTTCGCAGCCATTCTGATCGTCTTCGGCATGGTCGCTTTCTTTCTTACCGGCGTCAGCCAAAAAGCGGCGTTTCTGCCCGCCGAATTCGGCATGCTGCTGGCCTTCTGCGGCGCAGTGGCCGTCAGCCCCAACGAAACCCGGCGCAAGATGTTCATGCACATCAACGTGACCATCGGAGTGGTCGGTTGCGCAGGAGGGGCCATTCAGGCGGTGCGCCTCTATCACCATGCCGCCTCGATCGGCACGGCGCCCGACCGGATGGTGATGGTTTCTCTGCTCGGCATGTCCGGGCTGCTGCTGATCTATGTTCTGCTGTGTGTGCGCTCGTTCATCGCCGCGCGACGCGGAGGAAAGATTTAATTCATGGGTGGCTTTCGCGGCGGCGGGATGGGCATGGGCCTGCGTGCCGAGCGCACGCCGCACGGGCGCACGGCGCGCGCCGCCGAGGCCGAGTTGCCAAAACGCCGCCCCAGCCTGAAAAAGATTGGACCGCTGCTCCGCGCGCTGGTGGCGCCGCGGATCGGGCTGCTGGTGACCGGCCTCGGGTTGATGGTCGTCAATCGCGTCGCCGGCCTGGTCCTGCCTTACACCTCGAAGCCGCTGATCGATACAGTGCTGTCCTCCCGCCATCCGCACCCGGAACTGCTCCCCCGCTTCATCGCCCTGGTCTTCTTCGCCATGGTGGTGCAGGCCATCACCTCATTTTCACTGACGCAGCTGCTATCCAAGGCCGGCCAGCGGCTGATTGCCGAGATGCGCCGTCAGGTGCAGCGGCATGTGGGCCTGCTTTCGGTTTCCTACTACGACGAAAACCGGACCGGCACGCTGGTGGCGCGCATCATGAGCGACGTCGAGGGGGTGCGGAACCTGGTCGGCACCGGCCTGGTTGAGTTTGCAGGCGGGTTGCTGACCGCCGTGCTGGCCTTTCTTTACCTCCTCCATCGCAGCGTCGAGGTCACGCTGACGGTCTTCGCCGTGGTGGGCGGCTTTGTCTTCCTCTTGCAGCATGCTTTCCGGGTGATTCGCCCCATCTTCCGCGAGCGGGCCCGGATCAACGCCGAGGTGACAGGGCGGCTGACCGAGTCGCTGGGCGGGGTGCGGGTGGTCAAGGGCTATCACGCCGAGGCGCGCGAGGCCGGGGTCTTCTCGGGCGGGGTCGAACGCCTGCTGGCCAACGTGATGAAGTCGCTGACCATGACCAGTTCAATGTCGGCCGCCTCGACCACCGTGCTGGGGCTGGTTTCGGCCATTGTGATGGGAATGGGCGGCCATCTCGTGCTGGGCGGCGCATGGAGCGTTGGCGATTATTTCAGCTACAATATGTTCCTGGCCTTCATGATCGCGCCGGTCTTCCAGGTGGTGAACATCGGCACGCAACTGACCGAGGCCTTTGCCGGGCTGGACCGCACCGCCGAGATCATGGCCGAACCGGAAGAAAACCGGACTCCCGGGCGCACGCTCCGCATGCCCACAATTGAAGGGCGAGTGCATTTTGACGAGGTGGAGTTTGCCTACGAGGCCGGCAAGCCCGTCCTGCACGGAGTCAGTTTCGATGCCACTCCGGGCACGGTAACCGCGCTGGTCGGCTCCTCGGGCTCGGGCAAGTCCACGATCATCAGTCTGCTCTGCGCCTTTCATTCCCCCACGCGCGGACGTGTGCTGGTGGACGATGTGAACCTGGCGCAGGTGAATCTGGATACCTATCGCTCGCAGTTGGGCGTGGTCCTGCAGGAATCCTTTCTCTTCGACGGCACGATCCGCGAGAACATCCTGTTTTCCCGCCCCGACGCCAGCGAAGAGCAGTTTCTCTTCGCCTGCCGCACGGCGCGCGTGGACGAATTTGCCGAGTCATACGCGGAAGGTTATGACACGCTGGTGGGTGAGCGCGGCGTGAAGCTTTCCGGCGGGCAGCGTCAGCGGCTCTCGATTGCGCGCGCCCTGCTGGCCGACCCGCGTATTCTCATTCTCGACGAGGCGACCAGTTCGCTCGATTCCGAGTCGGAGGCCATGATCCAGGCCGGGCTGAGTCAACTGATGCAGGGGCGCACAACCTTCGTCATCGCCCACCGCCTGTCGACGATCCGCCGCGCCGACCAGATCCTGGTCGTCGAGCAGGGACGGATTGTCGAAGGGGGCAGCCACGCGCACTTGTTCTCCCTCGGCGGCCGTTACTACGATCTGTACACCCGTCAGCACGGTCTGGAAGCCAATCTCTTCCTCGCACCCGGCGAAGGGGGCGCGGCGGATGAGATCGCCGGGTGAAGGCCCGATGAACCGGGCGCAACAAGTCTTTATCGCTTCGTGGTCACGCTGAAAGACCCTGCCAGTTCCGCGCCATTGCCGCCGGCAAACGCCGCCTGACCGATCGAGGACGCCAATCCCGCTGTCCACTCTGGCGCGGCAAGCTCCGGCATGGGCTTCGCCCGGAAGAGCTTCTTGCACTGATGGGCCGTCCAGCGCGCCCAGGCCTTCGACTTCTTGCGCCGCGCGCTGTCGGTCGAGATGCCCGTGCCCGCATACATCTGCCGATAGAGCTTCGAAAGGAACATGAAGGCAATCCGGGAACGCAGGTTGGGCGTGCAGGCCGAGCGCTGCCAGATCGCAGCCCAGTTGTAGAACCTGTCCCACACCTTTTGTGTGCGCTCGCGAATTTCATCCGAACTCATGGTGGGATGCGGCGTGAACATCTTGGGCCGGACTTCGATGGGAATCAGCCAGTAGCGGGTAATCGGCACATCGCCCACCATGGTTGGATTCTCTGCCTGCTCCTTCTCCCAGCGCCCGAAATCCACGGTGCCCGGAAAGGGCGTCATCATCACGAACTGGGCAAAGGTGACGCCCGCCTTCAGCGCCATCTCCACCGTGGCGTCGAAGGTCGCCGGCCGGTCTGTCGGCAGCCCGAAGATGAACGAACCCAGCACATGAACCCCGTGCTCCTTGAAGGTCTGCAACTGCCGGGCCATGGCGTCGCCCGAGAGGTTCCAATCCTTGTAGACCGCCTTGAGCCCCTCCGGCGTCACCGCCTCGATGCCCACCAGCGCGCCCTTGATGTTGGCCTTCTTCATGGCATCCAGGAAGACCACGTCCTCGCCGGCCTCCATCGTCATCTGGGTATAGAAGACCATGTCTTTCGGCAGCTTGGCCAGCTCTTCCATCAAATGAAAGCGCTCGGCGCGCATCAGTGTCAGCTCTTCCAGTTTGGCGGTATTGCCCTGCTCGCGGGCCAGCCGCAGATCGGTGAAAGTCACCGGATAAAAATTGTCGTCGGCCAGTGCGATAAAGCGGAATCCAAGCCGCCGCAGAGCGACAATCTCGTCGACCACGCTATGAAAATTTCTTTGCCGCGGCCTTTGCCCATCGGTCTTCCATACGCTGCAAAAAGAGCAGTGCTTGGGGCATCCGCGAATGGTTTGCACCGAGGCCCACATATATTTTTCAGGGTCCATCAGATCCCATCGCGCGGCCAGAAATTCGTTGCCCTCGATCCGTCCCCCTTCATAGATTCTTTCCAACTTGCCGGCCATGCAATCCACGACCGCCTTGCCCCAGGCGAGATCGCCGTCCCCGGTCACCACCGCGTGCGCCGCGCCGCGCTCGAAAGCCTCTTCGGGAAAGAGCGTGGCGTGAATGCCGCCGTAGATGACCCACGCGCCCCGGCTGCGCGCCATCCTGCCGACCGCGTAACCGCGCAGGGCATTGCCGGTGTGGACGCTGATGCCCACAATATCTCCTGGCTGAATCGTCTCCGGCTGAATCTGCTCCAGCGACTCATCGACGAGAATGGGATCTCCTGCCGTCTGAGGTGTCGCTGCCGCCAGCACAAACAGCCAGCGCGGCGTAATCACCGCGGTGCCAAATGAATTGTCGCTCGGATTGACAAGATGAACGCTCAACGAATCCAACCTTTCCTGGCGCGAGTACGGTGTCCTCGGACGGTGATCGCTTTCCAGAAGGTCGATGGTTTTCCAGAAGGTCGATGGTTGGAGGTGCATCTCCACAAAATCGGTGATTCCGATTCTGCCCGCCTACAGTTTTTACGATCCTAACAGGGCCGTGGTGACATTTGGCGGTCAATCATTCAATAAAATTGACCGTCCCGGCCCTGTCCAGATACCTCATTCAACGAAAAACCCGGAGAATCTGTTCTCTGCCGCGCCTCACCCCACCCGGCCGCTCTCCGCCTCGATCGGAATCGCCACCTGCTCGACGATCTCCAGACCGAAGCCCTCCAGAGCTGGAATGTGCGCGGGATGGTTCGTCAGCAGGCGGATTTGGCGGATGCCGAGATCGGAAAGAATCTGGCTGCCCAAACCGATGGAGCGCAGGATCCGCCCGCTGCGCGCCGCTTCACCTTCGCGCGCCCGCAGTTGCTGGTGCAGAACGAGCCGCCCGGTCGCGGATGCGGCGGAGCGGCTGGAAAGCGCGGCCGCGCCGCCGCGATCGAAGAAGGGAACCGGCGCCGGCGCAGGATCGATTCCGTAGCCGCAGGAGGTGCTGTGCAGGTACAGCACTACGCCGCACCCTTCTTCCGCGATCCTGCGCATCGACTGGTCCAGGATTGCGCGGCAGCCGCAATCAGCGGCAAAGACGTCGCCCGCCGTGCAGCGGGTGTGAACCCTTACCAGCACGGCCCGCTCACAGAACGGAGGCGCATCTGCCCGATCCGCATTCTCCGCCATGCCGCCGGCCAGAACTGCCGGGCATCCGGGGCACAAATCGCCGCGCACCAGCGCGATGTGGCTCTCACCGCCGTTCACCTTGCTCTCATAGGTGATCATATGGAACTCGCCGTAGCGGGTCTTGAGCCGGCCCTCGGCGGTGCGCACGATGGTTCGCTCATGGCGCAAACGGTGGCGAATCAGCTCGGCCACGGTCAGAATCCGCAGCCCGTGCTCCTCGCAGAAGGGAATCAGGTCCGGAATGCGGGCCATCTCGCCGTCCTCGCGCATGATCTCGCAGATGACGCCAGCCGGGGTCAGGCCGGCCATCCGGGCCAGGTCGACCGAGCCTTCGGTCTGTCCGGCGCGCAC
>JBMFHN010000050.1:0-15013 GCA_049976805.1 Occallatibacter sp.
CACCCGCTGCTTGACCGACCACGGATAAGGCCCGTCGCGCAGCATCTCCAGATCGTGGTTTGATTCGAGCAGCAACAGATCCACGCCTTCGAGTTGCGCTTTGACGTTGGGCGGAATGTAGCCCAGATCGGTGGCGAAGCCCATCCGCACACCCTCGGCGCCGAAGACGAACCCCACCGGATCGGCGGCATCGTGAGGAACCGTGAATGGGCGGAGATCGATGTCGCCAATCGCAAATGGCTCTCCGGCCCGGAAATATTCGACTGCCGGCAACCAGGCCGGATCCGGTTCGCGCGCCGGCTCGGCCGCTGAATCGGCTTCCGACGTGATCTTGTCCGGCTCAGTTCCTCCGCTCTCTGCGGCTTCGTCCTCGTCTGCCACCGCCTCCGCTCCGGCCGTTTCTTCGGCCTGGCGCTCGGCGGCCTGCCGCCGCACCTGCTCCAGCCACTGGGCATAGGTCATCTGCCGCCGCGGCGAGAGCCAGCGCATCCAGGCGCGGTGCGTAGCCTCGCTGAAGTACACCGGAATCTTCAGCTTTCGCGCCATGACGGCCAGTCCGCCCACATGGTCCGAATGCTCGTGGGTGATGACGATGGCGTTCAACGTCTCCGGATCCTCGCCCACCAGTTTCATCCGCCGAAAAATCTCCCGGCAGCTCAGCCCGCAATCGACCAGAATCCGCGTCCGCCCGCCGGAGACAACCGTGGCGTTGCCCTTCGACCCCGAACCGAGCACCGTGAAACGCACCATGCATCGAGCATACCGCCCGCCGCGCGCCACAGCGCACTGGAAAACCGGGCCGGAATTCCCTCGCAACCCGCTCCTCGCGCGCGCCTACCGGTTCACCACGTTGACCGGATGCCCCTCAAGAAACGCCTGCAGGTTTTCCGCCGCCCGTTGAATCAGGCGCTGCCGGGCCTCCCTCGTCGCCCACGCGATGTGAGGCGTCAGAACACAGTTTTTGGCCTCTAGCAGCGGGTTGCCGGCCGGAGGCGGCTCCACGGAAAGCACATCCACACCTGCGCCCGCCAGCCGGCCTGCGTTGAGCGCCTCGGCCAGATCCTGCTCGACAATGAGCGGTCCACGCGCGGTGTTGATCAAAAATGCGCCCGGCTTCATCCTGGCGAGCGCCGCGGCGTTGATCATGCCGCGGGTTTCGGGCAGCAACGGGCAGTGCAGACTGACCACATCCGCTTCCGAGAGCAGTTCCTCGGGCTGGCACCAGCGAAAGCCCGGCCAGTCGGGCGTCTCTCTTCTTGTTCTGCTGGAAGCGATCACGCGCATTCCCAAGGCCAGGGCAACCCGGCCCACCTGGCGCCCGATCTGTCCAAAGCCGATTATGCCCATCGTCTTGCCCTCGAGCTCAATCAGGGGCGTCTTCCAGAAGCTGAAATCCGGTCCCTTCGACCACTCTCCCGCGTGAATCGCAGCATTGTGCACATCCACGTGATGGCAGAGTTCCAGCAGCAGCGCGAAGACCAACTGGCTCACCGAAGTGTTCGAATAGCCGGGAACATTCGTCACCGTGATCTTCCGTTCCCGCGCCGCTGCCAGATCGATTCCGTCATAGCCGGTAAAGATCACGCCAACGTAGCGGAGCTGATCGAGTTGCCGGATCGTCTCGGCCGGCAGCGGCACCCGCGTCGTCAGCACAGCTTCCGCGCCGCGCGCCCGCTCGACAACGGCGCCGGCCGGAGTGCGATCGTAAACCTCCAGATCGCCCAGATGTTTCAACGCATCCCAGCTCAGGTCGCCGGGGTTCGCCGCGTGACCGTCCAGAATCACAATCTTCATGAAGACCTCTCCTCAGGCGCATCGAGCCGGAATTTTCATCTTGCTTCGCTCAAGGCCGCCATTGCACGCGCTTTCTTCGCAACTGTAGGATAAACCTTTCCCGAAGCTGACCGTGAAGCTGCCCGCGACGGCTTCGTCGATGTTTCTGCGCATCGAATTTCCGCCATAAAGCTTTGCTCCGCTTTGTCCGATAGAAAATCGCGTGGAACCTTGTTCTGAGGAGCAACGCCAGCCGCAATGCAATTCGGGACGTTTTCATCTTCGTCGAGGACATCTGCGAATTACGGATCGAGGCCGATGTCGAGTCCCCGGCGGCAGAAGCCGATCTGATCGCAAAAGGCCTGAGCGAGCAGCGGGGAACGCGCGGAGGACGCCGCGATTACGATTCTCCGGAGACGGCTTCGAGCATCCGCGTCGCGGCGGTCAAGCTGGACCGTTTCGTCAATCTTGTAGGCGAACTGGTGACGGTGCAGGCCCGACTGGCCGACCTGGCGGCGTGCCGCGATGACGCGGAGCTGAGTGCGGTCTCGGAAGAGATCGAGCACCTTGCCTCGTCTCTGCGCGAAAACTCCATGGAGATGCGCATGATGCCGATCCGCGGAACCTTTGAGAAGTTCCGCCGGCTGGTGCATGATCTGGCGCGCAGCCTCGGCAAAAATGTCGAATTGACGATCGAGGGGGCGGAAACCGAACTCGACAAGTCGGTCATCGATCATCTGAGCGATCCCTTGATGCACCTGATCCGCAACAGCATGGACCACGGCATCGAGCCGCCGGAGGATCGCGCCGGGTGTGGCAAGCCCGCCACGGCCACCATTCATCTCGCGGCACGCTATTCGGGAGCCAGCGTGCTGATCGAGGTCTCGGATGACGGGCGCGGAATCGACGCTGAAGCCGTGCGCGCCACGGCGGTCGAGAAAGGTCTGATCGGCCCCGACACCGTTCTCTCCGAATCGGAGACCTATGCGCTGATCTTTCAGCCGGGTTTTTCCACCGCCCGGCAGCTGACCGACATCTCCGGCCGGGGCGTGGGCATGGATGTGGTGCGCCGCGGCATCGAAAAGCTCCGCGGTTCCATCGATGTCATCAGCGCCTCCGGCCGGGGCACGACCGTCACATTGCGCCTGCCCCTGACGCTGGCCATCATCGACGGCCTGCTGGTGACCGTCGGCGAGGCCTTCTTTGTGCTGCCGCTGGCCAACACGCTCGAGTGCATCGAACTGACGCGGGAGGACGGCGCCGGCACCAACGGCAAGCACATCGCCAACGTGCGGGGAGAACTGATTCCATATATCCGGCTGCGCGAGCACTTCAGAATGCCGACGGACGGACCGGAAATCGAACAGATCATGGTCGTCGAGACGGGCGAAGGCCGCTTCGGATTGGTGGTTGACCAGATAATCGGAAACTGTCAGACCGTCATCAAGAGTCTGGGGCGGTTCTACCACCAGGTTGAGATCGTTTCCGGGGCCACGATCCTGGGCAATGGAAGCGTGGCGCTGATCCTCGATCCGGAACGGCTGATTCAGGAAGCCGTATTCGAGGATTCGCGCGGACAGGCGGTCCGCACGGCTGCCAAGCTGCGCGTCTCCAGAAAAAACGAGGTCAGAAAAACGGCTCTTGTGGCCTGAAGCGGCGCCGGACCGGGAGTCGGCGCATGGGTGTGGACGATTGGACCGGGACTCTTGCCGATCTTCCGCTGCGGAACATTCGTTCCGCAGCGGAGAACGGGAAGATCGCGGATGAATGGAGAAGGATTCCGAAGGGAGGATTCGATGGCAACAGCAGTGGTCAACGAAGGCGGGAGGCTGCACGGAACCGGCGGCAGAAACGCAGACAGCGGTCACGGCAACGGGCATCAAAGCCGTGAGCGGACAAACCGGAACGCCCACGAAGAAGACGAACTGGCGCGGGTGCTCAACGAGATCGCACGCCTGGTGGACGCAGCCAAGGAGGGCCGTCTCAGCGAGCGTGGCGCGGCAACGCTCTTCAGCGGCATGCACCGGGATCTCATACAGGGCGTCAACGAAATGCTGGATGCACTGGTCGTTCCTGTCGACGTAGCCGCGAATTACGTCGATCGCATCAGCAGGGGAGACATTCCCCCGCGTATCACTGAAACCTACAGCGGCGACTTCAACAAGCTGAAGAACAATTTGAACGCCTGCATCGACGCCATCCAACTTCTGGTGGCCGACGCGGAAACGCTGTCCGGCGCGGCGATCGAAGGCAAACTGGCAACGCGCGCCGATGCTTCCAGGCACCAGGGAGACTACCGCAAGATCGTCGCTGGCGTCAACGATACGCTGGATACGCTGGTGGGTCTGCTCGATAACATGCCAACGCCCTGCATGATCATCAACAAGAACATGCAGGTGCAGTACATGAACCGGGCCGGAGCCGCGTTGGGGAATACGACCAGCGAGCAACTCGTCCGCTCCAGCGCGCAATGCTACGATCACTTCTGCACCACGGATTGCAAGACCGACCGCTGCGCCTGCGCGCGGGCCATGCGCTCGAAAGGAGAAGTGGGGAGCGAAGCCGAGGCCCATCCCGGAGGGCGCAATCTTGACATTCAATATACGGGCGTGCCGATGCTCAACCGCGCAGGCGAGGTGATTGGCGCCTTCGAGGTGGTCAGCGACATGACAGCCGTCAAGCAGGCCGCGCGGCTCGGTGAGAAGATCGCCAAATATCAGCAAGCAGAGGTCGAGCGCATCAGTTCCAACCTGGTCAAGATTGCCGCCGGCGACCTCAAAATGGACCTGAAGCTGGCCGATCCCGACGCCGACACCAAGGCCACGCACGACAACTTCGCGAAAATTGCAGACGCGCTGAGCAGAAGCGTCGCGGCGATCAACGCGCTGTCCGCCGATGCGGGGATGCTGGCGAAAGCGGCGATCGAGGGCAAGCTGGCGACACGCGCCGACGCCTCGAAGCACCAGGGTGAATACCGCGAGATCGTCAAAGGCGTCAACGAAACGCTGGATGCCGTCATCGGCCCGCTGAACGTCGCGGCGCGTTATGTGGACCTGATCTCGAAAGGCGACATTCCTCCGCAGATCACCGACAGCTACAACGGCGATTTCAACACCATCAAGAACAACCTGAACACGCTGATCGCGGCCATGAACGGCATTACGGCGGCGGCCACAGAGATTGCCAACGGAAACCTCACCGTTCAGCTCCGCGAGCGCTCGGCCGAGGACAAGCTGATGCAGGCGCTTTCTTCCATGGTCAGCGGCCTGACGCAGACGGTCAGTAACATCCGGTCGATCGCCAGCGAAGTGGCGGCGGCGAGCCAGTCGATCTCGACGGCCTCTATCCAGGTCTCGAAAGGCGCCAGCTCGCAGGCAGCCGCGGCCGAAGAAGCGTCGTCCTCCATGGAGGAGATGGTCTCCAACATCAAGCAGAATGCCGACAACGCCGGGCAGACCGACAAGATTGCCAACAAGAGCGCCAAGGACGCGCAGGAAAGCGGTAAAAGCGTTCTCGAAGCCGTGGCGGCAATGAAGGAGATCGCCAACAAGATCTCGATCATCGAAGAAATTGCGCGCCAGACCAATCTGCTGGCGCTCAACGCGGCCATTGAAGCTGCCCGCGCCGGCGAGCATGGCAAGGGCTTTGCCGTGGTTGCCGCCGAGGTGCGCAAACTGGCCGAGCGCAGCCAGAAGGCGGCAGGCGAGATCAACCAGCTCTCTTCGACGACGCTGCGTGTGAGCGAAAAATCGGGAGAGATGCTCGAGAAGCTCGTTCCCGACATCCAGCGCACGGCCGAACTGGTGCAGGAAATCTCTGCAGCCTCCAAGGAGCAGGACACCGGCGCCGAGCAGATCAACAAAGCCCTGCAGCAGCTCGAACAGGTCATCCAGCAGAACGCTTCCGCCGCCGAGGAGATGGCATCCACCACGGAAGAGTTGACGGGACAATCAGAGCAGCTGGTGAGCGCGTTGTCGTTCTTCCACGTCGGCGACGAGGAGCAGGCTCCAGCGCGGCGCCCGGTGATGAAAACCGCCGCGGTGCGCCCCGCACCAGCGCCGTCCACCGCGGCCAAATCCAACGGCCGTGGCGCGCCCGCTGCGAAGCATGGAGTCCAGCTGCGCATGAAGGACACCCACGACGAACTCGACGGAGAGTTCGAGCGGTACTGAGCCGCGCGGGCGTCCGCCCTGGCGGGCGCCCCCCACTCACGCCAAAAACAGGAAAGGAGTTTCATTTATGAGCGTGAATGCCATTACCGAGACGCGCCAGTACCTCACGTTCAAACTCGGCAACGAGATCTTCGCCACCGACGTAGCCAAGGTGCGCGAGGTTCTGGACCTTACCACCATCACCCAGGTGCCGCGCACGCCAGATTTCATGGCGGGCGTCATCAATCTGCGCGGAAGCGTGGTTCCCGTTGTTGATCTGAGGCTTTGCTTCGAGATGTCGAAGACCGTAAGCACGCATAACACCTGCATTGTCGTGGTTGAAGTGCTGCTTGATGACGAGCCTGCCGTCATTGGTGCGCTGGCCGATTCGGTGGAAGAGGTCATCGACCTCGAACCCGACCAGATTCAGCCAGCGCCCCGGATTGGAACCCAGATCCGTGTTGATTTCATCAAGGGGATGGGCAAGCGGGATAACAACTTCATCATGATCCTGGACATTGATCGCGTCTTTTCCGCCGATGAGTTGACGCAGATTCGCGTCCAGGAAAAAGTTACGGCCGAGGCTACGGCTGCCTGAGGGAATCGCTGTGTCTCATCACTCCATCTCTGATGAAGAGTCGCTTTCCGGACGCGATTACGCGCGTCTCCGCGACCTCATTTACACTCAGGCCGGAATCTGCCTGGGTCCGGAAAAGAAGACCATGGTCGAGGTCCGCCTCAAGCGCCGCCTGCGGACCTTGAACATGGCCTCCTACCGCGAGTATTGCGAGTTCGTCTTCGGCCGCGACGGCATGCGCAACGAACTCGTGCACCTGATCAATGTCATCACCACAAACAAGACGGATTTCTTCCGCGAGCCGGCGCACTTTGATTTCCTGACCGAGCGCGCGCTCCCGGAACTGAGCAGCAGGATGGCCAGCACGCGCCCCCTGCTCGTCTGGAGCGCGGGATGCTCGAGCGGCGAAGAACCCTATACACTCGCCATGGTACTGGGCGAATATGCCGCAGCCCGTCCCGGGTTCCGCTTTCGCATCCTGGCCACGGATATCTCCACCGCGATGCTCGACAAAGCCCTTCTCGGCATCTATTCCGTGGACGACATCGAGCCGGTAACGCCATCCCTGCGGCAAAAATATCTTCTGCGCAGCCGCGACCGCAAATCTCCCCACATCCGCATCGCGCCTGAGCTGCGCTGCGCGGTGGAGTTCCGGCGCCTCAACTTCATGGATGCCGACTATGCTCTCGGCGAAAATGCCGATGCCATCTTCTGCCGCAACGTGCTCATCTACTTTGACCGCGCCACCCAGCAGGCCATTCTGAGCAAACTCCTTGCCTATCTGGTTCCGTGCGGCTATCTCTTCGTCGGTCACTCGGAAACGCTGCACGACATGGATCTGCCGCTCGTTCCTGTGGCGCCCGCACTTTACCGGAAAGCCGATGTCCATGACAGACCTTCCTGAGATCTATCTGCAGCCCGGCGAATGGGAACTGGTCCGCACGCCCACGGTGCTCAAGACCGTGCTGGGCTCCTGCGTTGGCATCACCTTCCGCGCGCCCCGCCTCGGAATCGGATCCCTGTGTCACCCCATGCTGCCGCACCATGCGGCTCATCGCCATGCGCATTCCCAGACCGCTGCCATCGGGCGCTACGTGGATTCCATCATCGTCGAACTGGCCCGGACATACGATCATCTCGGGGTGCGCCGCGGCGAAGTTGAGGTCAAGCTCTTCGGGGGCGCCGACGTTCTTGCCACCGCGAGGAAAGGGGCCACGGTCGGAAAATTGAATGCCGACACAGCCGTTCGCATTCTCGAAGAAGAGGGATTCCAGATTGCCGCGTCGCATCTTGGCGGAAGCTGCGGAGTTTTTATCGAATTCCATACCGGGTCCGGCGATGTCTTTCTGCGCCGGCTCAGCCACATGGATGCGGTCACACTGGCACGCACCTGAACAGGAGCACTCCAATGACAGCAACGAAAAAGAGGATCCGCGTGCTCGTTGTCGATGATTCGGCGATTGTGCGCCAGACCCTCAATTCGCTCCTCTCCGGCGATCCCGACATTGAAGTGATCGCCACGGCCTCCGATCCCTATGTGGCCGCCGAGCGCATCAGCGCCGAGATTCCGGACGTGATCACCCTCGATATCGAAATGCCGCGCATGGATGGGCTTACCTTTCTGCGAAAGATTATGACGCAACATCCCATTCCTGTCGTGATCTGTTCGAGTCTTGCCGACGAAGGCGCGCAGAGCACGATCAAGGCCCTGGAATATGGCGCCGTCGAGATCATCGCCAAGCCGCGCATGGGAACCCGCCAATTTCTCGAAGACTCGCGCACGACAATCTGTGAAGCGGTCAAGGCGGCGGCGCGCGCGCGCCTCGGTTCCGCTCGCAGCGAATGCCGGATCGAGCCCAAACTGACCGCCGACGCCATTCTTCCGCAGCCGACCCGCGCCATGGCCGAAACCACCGAAAAAGTCATCGTTGTCGGGGCTTCCACCGGCGGCACCGAGGCTCTGCGCGCGCTGCTGGAACCGCTTCCCGCCGATGCGCCAGGCATCGTCATCGTCCAGCACATGCCGGAACTCTTCACCCGCGCCTTCGCTAACCGGCTGAACGGACTCTGCGCCATCAGCGTCAAGGAAGCGGAAACCAACGACACCGTTCTGCGCGGTCATGCGCTCATTGCTCCCGGCAACCATCACATGCTGCTGCGACGCAGTGGCGCACGCTACTTTGTCGAGATCAAGGACGGCCCGCTCGTCTGCCGTCATCGCCCCTCGGTCGACGTGCTTTTCCGCTCCGCGGCGCGTTATGCGGGTCCCAACGCCGTTGGCGTCATCCTGACTGGAATGGGCGATGACGGAGCACGCGGCATGCTCGAGATGAAACAGTCCGGATCCTATAACATCGCACAGGATGAGGCTTCCTCGGTTGTTTTCGGGATGCCGAAGGAAGCCATCAAGCTCGACGGCGTTCACAAAGTGTTGCCGCTCGATCAAATTCCTTCCGCCATTCTGTCGCACGGTCAATGACCTCCGGCGATCAGCTCGCGCCCTCATCCTCCAGCCCCATGCGCGTTGGGAGTGGCTTGCCTGGAGCTTTCATCCAAAAGCACAGCCTCCAGGAATACGTTGGAGCCGAAGAGCGGACTTGAACCGATGACCTGCCGAATTGCGAATTCAGCCTATTTTGGTTCGAACCAATGAGACGTATCCATGTTATCTTCCATCGTTTACCTTCAACATATGGCCGCAGGGAAGCACGCAACACGAGTAGCGTAAAGTCCTGATTTGGCGCACTTGGGCGCACTGGGTATGGCGCATTTTACAGCACACTTTGGCTTCGTCCCCGTATCAAGGTTGAAGCCTCGTATTCCTCCTGGCAACGTCAGGGGCGGGTCTGTGAGAGCGGATTCGCGAGGCTGGCGAGTTGACACGGGCCGCCCAGCATCCGGTGCCAGTTCGCGTGCCCGAATCGTCAGCCACCGGAAGAACCATATCGAGCCAAAAACAGCGCGAATGGAAGCTTTCTCTTGGCAGTTCTTGCACGATATGGAGGCGCATTCTGATCTTCTGTACAAGATATTGATCTGGACAGGACCATAGCCGAGCAGCTACAACTCTTCGATCATTCAGGATTGGACGAGCAGCGAGTTGAGCGTCAGATGAACGAGCTTGGATGCTGCGTCGGCGGTCTGCGGACGAACGGAGTAATAGACCCTCTTTCCGTGCCTTCGCATGGAGACAACGCCGCCATCGCGCAAGCAGGTGATGTGTCTGGCGACGATGTGCGGATCGAGACCCAGAATCTGCGCGAGCTGCTGGGCGTTCAGTTCCCGATCCAGAATCAGCGCCAGGATGCGGAGCCTCATGGGGTCGGCAAGCGCAAAGAGAATGCGAGCCAGCCGCGACGGACTGCATTGGAATTCGCTGTCAGCGGGGGGCATTGACATTCTCTCGTTTCCGGCCCTGTTTTGCGGCCGATTCACCTCACTCTCTTTGGAAGGTTGAAATGGTGCAATCTCAGGCCTGTGGCTTCCATCCTGGTCCATGCGGCATTCAGTGCGTGAGATTGATTCCATCGCGTGCTCACAAAGCGAAACGCCGGACCAACGCGAGCAGTCTGCGGCGGAAGTCGAAAGTCCCGAGAACCGTTTTCCGCGTGCCAGAGCTCGCATTGATATGACCCGTCTTATGGCACGACTGAAGTCGCGCCCTGACACGAAACGAGGATGCCAAAGAGCTTCTACGAGCCCGCCGGCGATTGATTTCTTCGCCCCGAGCCACGGTGACGCACATCGATCCCTTCGATCATGAAGACAACCGCCTCGGCGATATTGGTGGCATGATCGCCGATACGTTCCAGGTTGCGGGCGATCAGCAGCAGAGTGACGCATGCTTCCACCGACTCCGAGTTCTTCTTCATCTCGTGGATCAGGTCAAGAAGAGCCGAGTCGCGCAGCGCATCGACGGCATCTTCGGCGGTCAGCACAGCGCGCGCGCTATCGGCATCCCTGTTGACGAAGGCTTCAATCGCCTTTTCGACCAACGCTTCGACCAACTCGCCCAACTTGGGAATGTCGGTGCGGATCGCGGGGTGCGGATGCTGGATCAAAGATTCGGAACTTTCTGCGATGTGGGCGGCCAGATCGCCGATCCGCTCCAGGTTGGCATTGATCTTGCTGGCAGCGGTCACAAAGCGCAGGTCGCCTGCCACGGGCTGCTCCAGCGCCAGAATGCTGGTTGCGATCGCGTCGATCTCCATCTCCAGACGATTGATGTTGCTCTCTCGCTTGAAAACGGGCTGCATGCCGGATTCGGCGCCCGATCCGAGAACGCGCACGCCCTCCCGGATCGCCGACTGAACCAGTCCGCTCATCTCCAGCAGCTTGGCGTGAAGCTCTTCAAGCAATTCCTCAAAACGGCGCATCGTTGTCTCCTGTTCCACTCTCGACTTTCAGACCCGACGGGCGGATCAACCGAACCTGCCCGTGATGTAATCTTCCGTGCGTCGGTCGGAGGGGTTGGTGAAGAGGGTGGATGTATCGCGAAATTCGATCAGGGAACCGTTCAGCATAAATGCGGTGGAATCGCTGACGCGGGCTGCCTGTTGCATGTTGTGAGTGACGATGACCACCGTGCAGGTCTGCTTCGACTGGAAGATCAGCTCTTCGATCTTGGCCGTGGAGATGGGGTCGAGCGCGGAACAGGGTTCGTCCATCAGCAGCACTTCCGGCTTGATGGCCAGGGCGCGCCCGATGCAGAGCCGTTGCTGCTGGCCCCCGGAAAGCCGCAATGCGGATTGGTGGAGCTTGTTCTTGACCTCTTCCCAGAGGCCGGCGCTGACCAATGCCTGGCGGACGCGGCCGTCCATCTCCGAGCGGCCCAACTGTTCGTAGAGGCGGATGCCGAAGGCGATGTTTTCATAGATCGACATGGGAAAGGGCGTGGGCTTTTGAAAGACCATGCCGACCTTGGATTGGAGATTGGGCAAACTTCTGGGCGCGAGAATGTCTTCGCCGTCGAGGATGACCTGGCCGGCGGCGCGCTGCCCAGGATAGATGTCGAAGATGCGGTTGAAGATGCGCAGCAGCGTCGACTTGCCGCAGCCCGACGGCCCGATGAAGGCCGTGACGCGGTTTTCAAGAATATCGACGTTGATGTCTTTGATGGCGTGGAACCTGCCATAGTAAAAATTCAGGTTCCGGGCCGCAATCTTCACGGACGCACTGGATGGAGCGCCGCCGGGCGGGGTGGCGGGCAGTTTGACAGAAACCGGGGCATTCGGCATGGGAAATCCCTGCAATGGATCGGGAATCATTTCGGCACCTGCACCCTTCCGAGGAACCAGCGGGCGAGTATGCTGAGCACGAGCACAAACAAAACGGTGATGAAAGCCGCGGCCCAGGCCATCTGCTGCCAATTGGCATAGGGGCTGAGCGCAAACTGGTAGATGACGACCGGCAGATTGGCCATGGGGCTGAAGATGTTGGTCGAATAGTACTGGTTGTTCAGGGCGGTGAACAGCAGCGGGGCGGTTTCGCCGGTGATGCGGGCCAGGCCGATCAAGACGCCGGTGAGGATGCCGGCGCGCGCGGCCTTCCATGTGACCTTGGTGATGACCACGGACTTGGGCGCGCCCAGGGCGATGGCGGCTTCACGCATGTCGCTGCCGACCAGGCTGAGCATTTCGTCGGTGGTGCGCACGATGATGGGGATCATCAGCACGGCGAGTGCGACGCTGCCGGCAAGCGCGGAGAAATGTCCCATCGGGGCCACCACGATGGCGTAAGCGAACAAGCCGATTTCGATCGACGGTGCGCTGAGCATGATGTCGTTGATGAAGCGCACAACGTTGGCCGTGCTGCTCTTGAAGCCGTACTCTGCCAGCCAGGTGCCCGCCATCAAGCCCACCGGCACGCCGACCAGCAGCGACAGGCCGAGCAGGATCAGGCTGCCGACAAAGGCGTTGCGCAGTCCGTATCCATCGGCGCCGGGCGGCGGGGTGTCCTTGGTGAACAGCTCCCAGTGCATTCCGGCGATGCCGAATCGGAGCGTCGTCCAGAGTATCCAGAAGAGGAAGAAGACGCCGATGGCCGTGGCCGCGCCCATGAGGATTTTGCTGGCCACGTCGGCGACGCGGCGCCTGAGGATCACACCCGTCATGACGATGCTCCTTCCGCCTTGTCGAGGCGGCGTATCAGCAGCACGGCGAGAAACCGCACGACCAGGGTGACCGCAATCAGGATCAGGCCCAGGTAAATCAGCGAAGAGAGATAGAGTTTGGTGGTGGCCTCGGTGAATTCATTGGCGAGGACCGAGGGGATGGTGGCGGCCGGCATCAGCAGGCTGGGCGAGATGGTGTCGCTGTTGCCAATGACGAAGGTGACGGCCATGGTTTCTCCCAGCGCGCGCCCCAGACCGAGGAAGATGCCGCCGATGACGGCCGAACGTGTGTAAGGCAGCACGATGTTCCAGGCCACCTCCCACTTGGTGCAGCCCATCGCATAAGCCGATTCACGCAGCGAAGACGGCACGATGAGGAAGACGTCGCGCATGATCGAGGAGATGTAGGGCAGGATCATGATGGCCAGGACGATCCCCGCGGTCAGCATGCCGATTCCCATCGGTGGGCCCTGAAACAGCAGGCCGATGCCGGGGATATTTCCGAGACACTGATTGATCCACGGCTCCATGTTGGCAAAGACCGGGGCAAAGACCAGCAATCCCCACAGGCCGTACACGATGCTGGGAATGCCGGCCAGCAATTCAATCGCGCCGGCCACCGGCCCCTTGATCCAAGAGGGCGCGATCTCCGTAATGAAGGCCGCAATTCCAAAGCTGACGGGCACGGCAAGAATCATGGCGATGGTCGAACTGACCAGCGTGCCGACGATAAAGGACAAGGCGCCGAAGCTTTGGGTGACAGGGTTCCACTCGCTCGAGATGAGGAATCGCCAGATGCCGAACGTGCGGATCGCCGGCCCACTGTCGATGGTGATGGCGATGACCGTGGCAAAGAGCGCCGCAACAGCCAGCAAGGCCGCAAAGACCGCCGCTTTGTGGAAGAACAAGTCGCCCGAAAGACGCCCTCTTTTGCGGGCGATTTTCCGTTCCGCGGGCGCAGGCTGGATTTCAGTCTGCGCCGCGGGATACGAGCCGTTCATAGGTTTCCCTTATCTTGAAGGTGCGCTGAAGTGGGCGGCGATCAAAGCCCGTAGCCGAGGTTGCTTTTCCAATAGGCCTTGATCGCCGTAATGGTGCTCTGCGGCAGGGGGCCGAAGGCGATCGACTGCGCCAAGTTCTGTCCGTGCATGAAGCCCCACAGGAAGAACTTCATGACCTCCAGGTTGGATGCCTTGGGGGCATTCTTGCGCAGGATCTCCCAGGTGCATCCGGAGATCGGCCAGGTGTCGGGGCCGGGCTGGTCAGGAAGGATCACGTAAAAGTCCTGGGCCTTGGTCCAGTCGATATGCGCCGATGCGTCCTGGAAGCCCTTGAGGCTGGGGCTGACAACCTTGCCGTCGCGGTTGATCATGCGTGCGTAGTCCAGGTGACTTTCCAGAATGTAGGCGTACTCGACGTAGCCGATGGAACCCTTGATGCGTTCCACATAGGACGCCACGCCCTCGTTGCCCTTTCCGCCCACTCCGGCCGGCCAGGCCACGGAGGTGTTTTCTCCCACCTTCGACTTCCATTCCCAGCTTTCCTTCGACAGGTAGTCGCAGAAGGTGAACGTCGTGCCGGAACCGTCGGAGCGGTGCACCACGGTGATGTACATGTTAGGGAGTTTGAGGCCCGGGTTCAGCCGGGCGATCGCCGGATCGTTCCAATTCTTGATGTGTCCCAGATAGATGTCGGCGACGACGGGGCCGCTAAGGATGAGTTGCCCCGCTCCAATGCCGGGAAGGTTGTAGATCAGGTCTTCGCCGGCCACGGCTGTGGGGAACTGAATCAGCCCATCGGCGCGCAGAACATCGGGCTTGAGGGGCATGTCGCTGGCGCCAAAAGCGACAGTGCCGGCCTTGATCTGCGCAATCCCGCCGCCCGAGCCGATGGATTGGTAGTTGACCTGAATGCCGGTCTTGGCCTGGTAAGCGCTGGACCATTTGGCCAGCAGCGGGTAGACCCATGTGCTGCCGGCGCCGGTGATGCTGCTGGCTGCAAGCGCAGGGATTGCGCAGCCGAATGCCATCGCCATCGCGAGTCCCGCTCCCAGGAGCAAGCGTCCAGAACGACCTTGACTGTTTCTGCTCATGTTTTTTCTCCGTCCTTTCGGGGTTGTTGCTGCTTTTGATTTCAGAAGACAAGCATTACGAATCCTTCCCATGCACGGGGACGGGATGGGGCGGGCGACCGCAGTAAAAGCAGCTACCTTCCACGCGTCTTCGGAAAGATCGTGCGTGAACAGCTTCGACAGTAATACGCGAAACGCTGCGGCAAGATGAACGGTCGATCAATGGATCTTTAATTTGCCGCCAGATGGGTATTTACTTGACTCCCGTGGCCACAACATATAGTGTTTGGGCTTGTGGAAGATTGCGCCGGTTTCGGAAATTCGGACAG
>JBMFHN010000051.1:0-14947 GCA_049976805.1 Occallatibacter sp.
GATGCCAGCATCGCGGCGCAGCATCGCCTGTTGACGAAACAATGGCAAGCTGTCGGCATATTTGCGCAGGATGAATTCGATGATGGTCTCATCGGCGAAGATCGATTTCGGCGCAATGCGCGCGGGTGCGACGGCGGTGTTCACGCCTTGCTCTTTGCAGGCCGTGCAGGTGCGCTTCTCTCGCATCAGCACAGTCACAAAGTACTCGACCGGCTTCACGGACAACAGCTCGGTCCGTTCGTAGCCAATAAGCTTTTTCTCTTTGCCGCACTTGCCGCAAGCGCATTGCTCGGGAGCGCAAGGAATGATTTTTTCCACGCGTTTAAGATGCGCTGGAAAGTCGTTGCGGCCGGGATGATTTTTACGCGCGCTCTGCTGCTTTGCCGTGGGAGATTTATTCTCTCCATCGTCTGCAGACTGTTCCGGCAGCGGGCCGCGCTCCACTTCGCCAGCGACCTCTTCACTGGACACACCAGGCTCACCGACGAGCAACTCCAACTGGAGATCGGATAACTTCTCGCTCTGCTTGCCATACTTCCGGATGCGCTCCAGGCGTAACGCTTCCCTCAACTGTTCGATGATGGCCTCTGCCGCGAAAAGTGCTTGATCCTTTTTTGCGATGGCCTGGTCCTTCGCTTCGATCTTCTGCCGCTGCTGCTGCAACTGCTCCTTCAACTGCGCGACGATAGAAGCCGCGACCGGGTCAAGCACTGCGGCAAGAGGCGACATGGAAGCGGGGTTCATCTGCTTCCATTATCTCAAAACGCGTTGTGGATAAGATCACGAATCGCCTTTGTTCATGCTACTTTCTGCGATATATCACTTACCTCGACGAGAGGCTGGCGCAGCCACTTCCGCTTCCTGGTTTCGGCAAGATCAATGCCTCCTAGAAGCATCGCGAACTCCGCCTGCGTCAGTTGCACATGGCCATCTTCGGAACTCGGCCAACGCATGCGACCCTGTTCCATTATGAGCGCCAGAGCAAAAATAGACCACAGAACGCCGCGTGAGCGGAGTTCTGTGGTCTATTTTTGCTCTGGCGCTTATAGAATCGTGTGCTCATACTTCGCCACGCGACCGGAGTCGCGGGCCGGATGCGCCAGCCGCGCGTTGGCAAGGCTGTGCAGCGCGGAGCGCACCGCGTCCTCGTCCAGGTTCATCACCGGCTCGCGGTTGTTCTTTTGGTTACATGCGTTTACCAGCGCATTCAGCGAAAGCGGATAGTACTCAGGCGTGGTGGCTTCTTTTTCCATGAGCGCGCCCAGCACGCGCACAGCAGCCGGAGTCAGGGACGGAAGGGTCATTCGCTCATTGTGTCAGATTGCGCTGGCTGTCGGGGAGCCTTGCCCGCTCAAGCTCCCGTTCAAACCCCCGCTCAAGCCACCATGCAAGACTCGCACCAGCGCTTCAAAACAATCCGGATCCAGCTTCTGCGGCACATCCTGCCGCATGATCTCGATCACCTGCGTCGTCTGCAGTGCCTCCCGATACGGGCGTTTTTCTGACAGCGCCCCATAGATATCGGCCACCGTCAGAATGCGCGAGTCCAGCGAAAGCTGCGCTGCGACCAGCCCATCCGGATAGCCGCTGCCATCCAGCTTTTCATGATGCTGCCCCGCAATCCGTGCAATGTCTTCAAAGCGCTCGATCCTCCGCAGAATCTGCTCGGAGAGCCGGGAATGTCCCTTGATTACGGCAAACTCCTCTGCGGTCAGTCGCCCTGGCTTGTCCAGAATCGTATTGGAGATGCTCAGCTTGCCCAGATCGTGCAGCAGTGCCGCGCGATAGATGCGCTGGATGCGCTCCGGCGTCAGCCCCAACTCGCGTGCAATGGCCACCGCAGCTTCGGTGACGCCAATCGAGTGGGTAAAGGTGAACGACGACTTCGCATCGACCACCTCGGCAAACGCCTGACAGATCGAGTCGATGCCGGAGTCGGCAAGCTCACCCCAGGACTCCGGCTCGCGATCCTGCACCGCCTGGTGCAGGTCGTCAATCGCGCCGATGCGAGCCAGTTCGCCGCTGCCATCAAGCTGATTCACTATCCGCACCAGCTCCGGATCAAACCACCGGCGGCTGCGCGCATTCATCTCGCGAATCGCCTCGTCCAGACCCATCCCCGGGCCAGTCTCGGAGGCAAAGACATCCAGATGCTGCGCCACAGCCAGAATGCGCGCGCCAATCGGGATCGCTTCCCCGCGCAGGCAATCCGGATAACCGCTCCCGTCCCAGTGCTCGTCCAGAAAGTGGATGGCGTCCGCGGTTGCCCTGGAAAGACCGATGCGGTGCGCAATCGAGGCTCCTCGGTCACAGCGCAGCTCAATCATCGTGCGATTGTTCGTGTGCTGGTCCATCGCCAGCCGCGCAATCCGTGCAATGCGCTCCATCGCCGAGCCATTTGGCAACGCACGTCGCCAAAGCGCAGTCACCGCCGCCACCGACGGCCGCGTCCAGTCCAGAAACTTCACATCGCGCTTCATCAGCCGATCGTCACCACCGATCAGCACGCACATCCGTTGCGAGTTGCTGCTGCACCCCACATCCTTCAGCAGCGCGCCATAGTAAAGATCCGATTGCTCCGAAGCAGTCAGCCCAAGCTCGTCCGCAATCCGCAACGCGTAGAGACACACCCGCTCGGCATGACCCGGAACCGCGCCTTCGGTAAGGTCCAGCGCGTAAGAGAGCGCAGACAGGATCTGGCGACGTGGAACGCCGGAACCAGACACAGGCTGACGCGAACTCGGAAACGAAAGCACGCGAGACATGAAGCACCTCAACAAAAGAACGAAACAAGACCTACATTGGATCTATCGGCAGAGAACCGGGAAACAAACAGACTAAGAATACAGTGAAAAATCTAGCGCATATCTTTGACCGGAAGAATTCACAGTCCCGGCGATTCACAGAGTGCATCTTCCTTCATGCTCAATGCGGACTGCGCCATAACGGAGTTTTGCCAAGGATGCGGCCCACGATGAGACCCGAGCGAAGCAAGTGCGTCACGAATATTTATTACTGCGAAAAATTCAGGGCCAGATTCTCCGGATCGAATCACCCCGGTTCACGGTAGCAGCGCACTATGGGCTCACGCGCAAATTATCAAACTGCACTTGGTTCCAGCCGCTGCCAAGGCCAAACATGCCGTGCGAGTGGGATGAGTCCCGGACGTTGGCGAGCGAACTTCCATCGCAGGTAGCGGTGATGGAGTTGCCGTGTGCGGACAGGGTGAGGTGATGCCACGCTGCGGGGTGCAAGGAGACAGAGCCGCTGGCCAGCGTGCGCACCGGTGAATGGAACGTTGCGGTAAGCAACGCCCAATGGCCGTTGGGGGCAATGCGCAGAATGTATGCGCTGGGAAATTCGGCTTTCTGATCCTGAAAAACATCCGCAGAGTCGATGCGCACGAGCAGCATCGCCGGTGCGGCGCTGCTCATGTGGACGTCCGCGGCGAGGGTGTAATTCTCAGAGGCGGCATTGCCGGCAAAGGTGAAGGGATCGGGCAGCGGACCCCAGGGAATGGGTGGCTGCGTAATGACCTGCTCCAGGCAGACTCCCTTGCGAGCGCGGCAGGGTGCGGCTTCAAAGGCTCCGTCCTGATCGGCGAGGAACCTTGCAGCCCGGTGCAGCGGGGTGTGCTCAAAGTCGTCGGAGTAGGGCATCGGGAAGGGCGCAGGTTGCGGACTGAGTGCAGCGCCGTGCTGTTGGCCGACAGTGGTCGTCAGGGTGTAAAGCGCGTTGGGGGCAAAGGTAAAGTGAAACGCGGAGCCGTTGACCGGCAGGTCGCCAATGTGAGCGAAGCGGTGATGCGCGTCGGTCTGCCAGATGTGGACTGTGGATGCGTGCAGTCCGCCGGTGAGACGAAATTGCAGTGTGAGTGGCTGCGCGGCGTCGATGGTTTCCAGCACCACGCTCCACTGCGAGCGGTCAGGCGAGGCAAGCGTGACCAGGCTGCCGGTGCCGGGCAGACGCTGCGAGGAGCGGTCGAGATATTGCCAGCCAGGCTGAGCAAATTGCGTGGTGTGTGCGGTAACCCAGATGGTGCTTTGAACCTGGTAGGCTCCGGACCACGGCGTATTGGCGTACATGAGGCCGGAGTGAGACGCGGCGAGAATGTCGTAGTAGGAGGTGACGGGACTCCAGATTTCTGTTGCCGTCATGGAGCCGCGCAGATAGTTGTCGTTGTAGATCTGCGCCAGGCGCCTGCCTCCGACGGCCCAGGCACGACTGACGAAGGGTCCGCCGCCAGCGTTCGGCTGATCTTCACTGGACCAGAGCGGCTTGCCGGTGGCCCGAGCAGCATCCGTAGTGGTGGGTACATTGTCTTTGCGCGGATAGTGAACACCGATGGCGCTGATTTCCTGAGCGACCACAGGATTCTTGAGAATATCCTGTGCGATGGCCCATTGATTTTCACTGGGATATTCATCGCAGCAGACGATCTTTGTTGCGAGATGGTGCAGGGCAAGCTGGCGATGCAGCGCGTGCAGATAGCTGAGGTCGTATACCTTTTCGTTCCACAATCCCGCATAGGCGATGTTGAGGCCGTAGTGCTGCTGCGTTTTCTCGATAAATTTGGCGACGTAGGCCGCCATACGCCGGGTGTAGAGAGTAGGTTTGCCCTTGTCTTTTGCGCCGACCCAGGCTGGCGCACCCCAGGGCAAGACTTCAAGAATGATATGAGGATTGCGAAGGTAAGCCTGCTGCATCAGCCAACCTTCATAGCCGCGTGTAACGTCGAGATCGGTGGGAGTGCGCATGGCAGAGGGTTCCGAGCCATCCGTCGAGTTGACGTCCGCGCCGATTTCGATCTTGAGTCGTTGCAGCGAGGCACCATAGTCAGGCTTGAAGAGATAGTCGAGAATCTGGCTGCGCTGCGGCTCCGGATAATCGAAGAGAAGTCGCGAAGAAGCACCTGCGCTGACGGCTCCGATGCCATCGAAGATGCGTCCTTTGCTTTGACCGTCAAGCACAACCTTGTGCGAGGCAGATGCCGTGGCTGGCTGTGCAGCAGCACAGGCCAGGGAAGCGCCGAGGCAAGCGAGGACAAGCGGGCCGTTGATCGACAGGAGACGAAAGGTGCCGGTTTTCATGAGGATTCCCTTTTAGCGTAAAGCTTTTGTTCGAGGTCTTCGAGAGAATCTCCGCGTGTCTCGGGCAACCATCGTGCGAGGATGGCGCAGCCCACGGCGCAGATCAGGGCATAAAGCCAGAAGGTGTGAGCCAGCCCCATGCTGGAGCGGATCAGCGGAAAGCTGCTGGTGAGGGTGAAGCTGGCGATCCAGAGAGCAGCGACGGTGATGGACATGGCGCGGGCGCGCAAAGCCGTGGGATAAATCTCCGAGATCACAATCCAACTCACCGGTGCGAGCGTCATTGCGTAGGCTGCGATGGCTGCCAGCAGCAGCAGCAGGACAGGTGTTCCATGAAGATGGGTGCGGATCGTCCAACCGAGCAGAGAGTAAATGGCTGCGAGCGCACTCAGTCCGGCAATCAGAAGCGTGCGACGCCCAACGCGATCAACAAAGCTGAAAGCAATCAGTGTGAAGATCAGGTTGGCAAGTCCGGTGAGAACAATCTGAAATAGCGCCTGCAAGACAGAGTATCCAGCCTGGGCAAAAAGATCCTGCGCGTAGGCGAAGAGAATATTGATGCCGCTCCACTGCTGGAGCACAGCGATACAGATGCCGAGGAGCAGGATCCGGCGCACGGCAGAATGCGACCAGCTTTGCCGCTGCGCAGGAGATGGTTCGGCGGGGTGCTGTAATTGCGCAGGAACTGCTGGCGAATCTTCGCTGACTCCGAGTCGGGCACACCCAGGCGGTGAAAGGCTCGCATGGCGTCGGTAGCGCGGAAGCGAGCAAGCAGCCAGCGTGGGCTTTCTGGCATGATGAGTGTGGCGAAAAGGAAGAACAGCGAGGGAATGGCGGTGACTCCAAACATCCATCGCCAGCCCCATTGCGCGTTCCATGAGTCATGCAGCCAGAGCGCGGTCATTCCCGCGGGAACAGGACGCGCGATGAGGTCGTTCGCAGTTTGCGCGGCGAGGATGCCGAGGACGATGGCCATCTGATTCATGGAGACAAATCGCCCGCGCAAGGCCGTGGGGGCAATCTCGGCGAGGAAGATCGGCGCGACTTCAGAAGCTGCGCCGATGGCGGTTCCGCCGAGGATGCGCCAGAGGACAAAGGCAACGATGGAGCCGCTGCAGGCTGTGCCGAGCGAGGAGACGGCGAAGACGATGGCGGAGGCCATGAGCATCCAGCGGCGTCCTTTGCGATCGCTGAGCACTCCGCCAAAGAGCGCGCCAAAAAGGCAGCCAAGCAGCGCGCAACTCATCGCCCAGGCTTCGAGCGCGGGAGAGTGAATGTGGAAATAGGCTTCGTAAAATGGCTTGGCGCCACCGATGACGACCCAGTCGTAACCAAAAAGCAGTCCACCGAGCGCTCCGGAAAAGCCGGCGATCCAGACGCGCGAGCGTGCGACAGAACTGGCGATGGCTTCGATATCGATCTCGGAACTCGATCCGAAGTTCTGGCCTGAGCGCTTCAAGAGAGCACGACCATCGAGCTGAAGTCGGGTTGATGGAGCAGACGATCGAGCAGGTCGAGCGCAAGCAGGTGATCGGGATCGTCCTGAAGGAGCGCGCGCAGCAGCGCAACGGCATCCTGCTGCCGCCGACGGCCCAACGCCACCAGAGCGCACAGCCAGGTACATTCGACGCGGTGACGCAGTTCCAGATCGTCGTCAAAGAGCAGCATGTTGGGCAGTGACGTGGCGAAGTAGTCGATCCTGGGCGTGGTTGCGGCGAGTGCGTCTGCGCGAGCTGCCAACTCTTCCAGAGCCTGAAGCGCCGCCGTGTCTTCGCCGAGCCGCTTGAGCGCAAGCGCCTGAAAGAGCGTGGAATATCCCGAGGAAAGCAGCGGAAGCGAGGCGGCGCGCCAGCACTTCGATGCTTGTTCAACATGGCCCAGCATGGCTGCGGCGCAGCCGGAGTAGTAGTCGAGATCGCGTTCTTCCGTGAGCAGATGCTTGCCCTCGCCGAGGTTTTCAGGATAGCTGCGCGCCTGCTCAAAGTGAAGCAGCGCACGCGGAGCATCGCCCACGGCAAGCGCCTCCAGCCCAAGGCTGCGATGCGCATGGACAAACTGCGCGGGCACCAGTCCTTCGCCGCCCTCCCAGGGGCTGAATCGGCGTGTGAGCAGCAGATCGAGCGTCTCTTTCCATCGACCAAGCTGATTGTGCAGCGTAATTCGCTCCAGACTGAGATCATCCCGGGAATCGATCAGCGTCGGATATAGCTGGATCGATTGCAGCCGTTGCTCTGCGGTGCTGAGGCGGGCACGCTTTTTGAGTTGATCCCACTCAAAAAAGACACGCGC
Source organism: Occallatibacter sp. (assembly GCA_049976805.1). GTDB lineage: Bacteria > Acidobacteriota > Terriglobia > Terriglobales > Acidobacteriaceae > Telmatobacter. Next base: position 7,380 of record JBMFHN010000051.1, read on the forward strand.
GTCCAGTGGATTGCGTCGAAATGCTTCTGCGTAGAGTTCGTCGGCAGTTGCCGGATGGTGCAGAATGTTGTGTTCTGCGATGGCCAGATTGCGAAAGACGGTAGCTGCAGCCGCAGGATGAGCGCTGGCGCGGCTCCAGCAGGCAATGGCGTCATGGTAGCGGTGCTTGTCATAGTAGAGGTTGCCCAGGTAGAGATTGGCTGCGGGTGATTCGGGCAATTGTTCCAGCACGGCTTCGAGCGCGATCATCTCTTCCAGACGAGCCGGAAAGCAACAGGTCCCATCGGCTTGCTCAGCGCGTTCCGCGGCCATCTCCGCTGCGCTGAAGTCTCCACGCTCCCCCAACATCCAGCTCATCAGATACCAGGTCATCGGCGTCTGCAACTCCTTAGCATCCTGAAGGGTGCGCAGCAGTTGGATCGCTTCTTCGCGCAAACCTGACCAGGCAAGGTCGCTGACCACATCCAGATGCGATTGCACGTCGCCGTCGAGAGCAGCGCGGTATCGCTGAAAGCTTTGCTCCGACCCGCAACCGAGTGCCAGTGTAGCTAGCAGCAGCAGGTTGAGCGGATCGATGCGCAGCGATTCTTCCAGCAGCGCATCCGCTTCAGCTTTGCGATGAAAACGATAAAGCACTGCCGCTTTGAGCGCCCGTGCCTGCATGTTTTCGCTCTCCGCAGTGAGGCTCGCGGCGAGTTCTTCCAGCGCCAGTTCAAGCTGACCGCGTTCTGTGCTGATCGTGGCCAGAGCATAGTATCCGGCACATCTCCAAGCGGCATTCCAGACAGATTTGTGCAAAGTGTTGTAGGCTCCATCCAAATCGCGCTGGAAGCGCAAGGCTAGTCCGAGGTGATAGAACGCTTCGCCATCCCGTGGATTGGGGTTGAGGGCGGTGAGCCTGCGGATGGCAGTGCGAAAGTGTGTCGCCGATTCGGCAAAGAGGCCGCGACGCAACGCCGACAACCCCATCGCCGTGCGGATGCGCGCATCGTTCTGGTCGCGACGCAGACCCTCCTCCCAGTACTCTTCGGCAGAGCGTGTGGCGTGGCGATATTGCTCCAGGTGCAAGCCGGTGAGATACAACTCTTCGAGAGTGGCAATCTCCGCTGGGGGAGCAGGCTCACGTGCTGGTTCCGGCAGCGTATCGCTTTTGGCACTCGCAAAATGATGGAGCAGAAGTGGCGCATCCGAGTCATCGCGAATCGTGACGCACAAGCCGTCCACGGTCTCGCGTGTGGAGGGAATCCTGTGCAGCAGCGGTTTGTCCGGCTCGACAAAAGCACGGACGCAAGCCAGGATCTGCTCGCCTTCCATCACCGTGACCTCCAGCGCGCGCGGAGCGGTGGTAGCCACGCCCAGTTGTAGACTGCCTCGGACGGGTGTGAGCGAGAGGGCGGCGTCAAGATTGGCGCAGTGGGCTGGGCCAATCTTCTGGATCGGATACCAGAATTGGCTGAAGCAGCGTGTTTCATACGGCTGAAGCCAGGAGAAATCCGGCTGATTATCCGTAAAAGCTCCCGCCATCAGCTCTACGTAGGGACCATCTTCGTCGGTCAGGTTGCGGTCCCACGCGCGGCCAAATTCACCGCAACCCCAGGTCCACAGCTTTTTGCCAGGAGCAATGTGATGGTTGGAGACGTGCACGACCCCTGCCTGCGCGCGATGGTCATAGCCGCCAAAGAAATCATAGTCCGATGCCGGGACCATGTACGACGTGGGTACAGGAATATTTTTGTACCAGCGCAGGTCCGTGCCCGGGCTGTAATCCACTCCATAATAGGTTCCGCGTGCGATGGGAAAGGAAGAGATGGCGCGCTTGGCATGATCGGCAACCGCAGTGACATCGGGTGGAAAGAAAACTTCGTAGTCTTCATGCACACGCACGGCGACATTGGCCCACCAAAGAAAGGTCTGCGGCAATGGCGTCCGGTTAAAGAGGCGGACTCGAGCCTCCACCACCGCGCTGCCGGGTGAGAGATGAATGCCGACCATGCCTTTCATGCGCAACATCGGATCATGCTCGCTCATCCAGACGGTGCATCCGCCGTCGACTTCGCGCTCGATCGTGGCATGTGCGGGCATGAATGTGGACGGACGGTGATGCTGCGGCCAGTTGAACTCGACCCCGCCGGAGATCCATGGCCCAAGCAGCCCAACAAGCGCTGGTTTGATCACTCGTTGGCGATAGAAGAAGTCGTAGCCGGTGGATTTGTCGGTGCCGGTGTGAATTCTACCGCCGATCTCCGGCAGGAGCATGAGTTCGATGTATTCGTTTTCAAGGAAGATCGCTCGATACTGTACCGGCTCCGCAGAGCTGGCAATCTTCTCGGTAAATGGATTGGGATACACCTTGCCGGAGCTGCCCTGGTAGATTCGCTTCTCCAGAAACATCGGATTCGGATCCGGTGCCATCGCGCGGTATGTCGGCATCTCGATCAGTTCTTCGCGGCAGAGCACAAGCCCTGTTTCGCTGACAGGCATGGGGATGAAACCTCCGTGGGATCATGAAATCGATGCAGGGGACAGCAAAGTTTGCAACTTAACGTTAACGTACACGCGACAACTCGCGTTTGTCAATCGACCTTGGTTGGGTTTTGCAGGGTTCAGATAGAATTCTCGTGAGCATGAGTGAAGCAAGCATCAAGGGGATTGCCGTCGCACTGAATCTCTCGATTGGCACAGTCGACCGCGCGCTGCATGGCCGTCGCGGAATCAACGAGAAGACGCGCTTGCGGGTGCTGGAAAAGGCGCGCGAGCTGGGCTACAAGCCAAACTATGCGGCGCGTTCGCTGAAACTCAACCGATCCCTTCGCGTGGGTGTCTTTCTGCCCGCAGAGTTTCGGATTTTCTTTGATGCAATTCGGGATGGGATTCGTGCGGCGTGTGCCGCTTCGGCGCTGATCACCGTGGAGCCGGTCTTCTATCGCTATCCTCGACTGGGGGAAGGCGATGTGGAGTTGCTTGAGGCGCATCGCAACGAGCGTTTTGACGCTTGCATCGTGGCTCCCGGAAATCCAGCGCCGATGGAGCCAATGCTGCGTGCGCTCATCGACGGGGGCACACCGGTTTTTTGCGTAGCCACGGATGCTCCTGCATCCGGACGGATCGCGGCTGTTACCGTGGACGCCTTCACGAGTGGCGCGATGGCGGCCGAACTGATAGCGCGCATTCTGCCTGGAACCGGCTCCGTGGTGGTGATGACCGGCGAGCTTGCCACGGTGGACCACGCCGAGAAGCTGCGCGGCTTTCAGCGTGGACTCGAAGAGTGGGCACCGGGACTGAAGCTGTTGCCTGTTGCCGAGTGTTTTGAGCAGCCGGAACGGGCCTTTCAACTGGCGACCAGCCTGCTGGATTCAGCGGACAGGCCGTCTGCGATCTACATCAATACTGCGCTCAGCGTGCCGGTGCTGCGGGCGTGCGAAGAGCGCGGACTGCTGGGACGGATTCTGCTGATTACCACCGATATCTTTCCAGAGATTGTGCCGTATCTGCAACAAGGCGTGGTGACGGCTACGCTGCATCAGCGTCCGCTTACCCAGGGCAAAGTCGTCGCGGAGCAGATGATTCGCTATCTGACCGAGGGAACCGTGGAAGAGTCGGCAGTTCGACTGGCGCCCCATCTCGTCATGCGCAGTAACCTGCAATTATTTCTGGGCACGGACGGGTCCAACCCGGAAGACGACCTGCCGCAAGGGGATTGAGACAAGCAATTCAATCGGTTTGCGCGATTGCTGCATCCTGGCTTTGAAACACGATGTGGATACACTCCGCTTTTACCAGAAATGAACGGCAACGATGCTCGGGTGGGATGGTGTGGTGCCCACGACAACCGTCTGCACCACGACCTGAAAGTTCATTCTCTGCCAGTTTGCCGGCGCAGCTTTGAGCACGAAATCAAAGTCTGCGACGTTAGAGAGAATCTCTGCGGCGGCTTCCGTTCCAAAGGTTGTCATGCCGCCGGCGATCATGGATATCTGGCCGGTCGCGTGATCGAAGAGGCGTGTGAGCAGACCGTAGTCAGAGTCGGCGTACCCCTGTGAAGTTGGGTTGATACTGAGCCAGGATTTCCCCGTCGCGGTGTCCACAATCGACCTCTTCTGCTTCTCCGAATCCCACTGCATGTTGTAACGTAACCCTTTTGTCATCAGCGCGGTCCATGTGGACGAGAATCCCCCAAGCAGAAGACTCGGCTGCTCCTTGAGCAACGCAAAATTCATCTCGGAACCAATGCGGAGGTGATACGGGTAGTGATGTGCGTCGAGGAAGTCGGACACCCCTCGAAGCGCTTCTACGGGTCCAATGCCGACACGATCCGTGATCTCTTGCGTCGTTCGATCCTTGAGAACCGGGATGAAGACGACCAGCGGGATTCCCGTCTGAAAGACCGGCTTCCAAAGCTCATCCAGACTGTTTGCCGACGAATGAAGCTTTTGCCAAATCGATCCAGCGCCAAGGGCGACACCGCCACAGAGCGTGGCAGAGGTCCAAAGAAGTTTACGTCGCGACCAATGAACAGAAGCAGAAGCGGGAGTAGGGGCGGGTTGCTGGATTTCCGCAGCAGGAGCCGCGCTTGGCGGTTCCGGGGCGGCAGGTATAGTGCGGGCGATGGCGATAAATCGAGGCGTGTAGCCGCCCAGGGGGATCTCGATGCGGCATTCAAGTTCAGATTCTGTCTCGTAAAACGACTCGAGGCGTTTTCGCAGTTCGCGAGCCTTCACGCGAACCAGGGAATCTTCGCCAGGCTCAAAATCCGTACCCCTTCCAAAAACTTCTGTGGCTATGGCGCGCTCTTTCAGTTCATCGGCGTGGCCATGCAGCGTCTGTTCCACGATGAAGCGAAGAAACTGCTGAGAACGGCGACTGCCATGAAATGCGGAACTGGCACAGATGCGCTCCAGCGCCGCATAGACCTGCGTTTTGTCGGGGGTTGCTTGTGGTGGAAGATCCACCGAGGCTGAGGAAAGCGACGAGACAACCTGGTCGAAGTAGCCGAAATCCTGAGCAGCAGGAGGCCCAGGATCAGCACCTGCGCGCTCCTCATCTCCATCGCTAGCCATCGATTTGAAACGAGTAGCCATCAGGGTTCCCTTGCAGCGGATTCAGACTACAACAAGATTGGAGAAACGCCAAAGGGGGAGTATTCGAATCACCGTTAAGGTACACGGCCATGTCGTCAAATGTCAATCAGAATAGGCAGCAGCACGACGTTATTTTTCCATGTAACGGGAGTTTGATTGCATATCTAAACCTATGAATAATTTAGGCATAAGGGATTTTTTGGCCATGTAACGGTTATCTCTTATAAGTAACTTGACAACCATTTGAACTCTCCCTAAGGTTCACGCGAATGAAGGGGACGCACTCGATCCGGCGCAGAAATTTGCGAACTTGGTGATTGTGCTCTTCCTGAAACGAACAAATTTGACACATTTTGGGAGGTTCATATGAAAACGTTATCGAAAATCAGAAAAAACGAGACTCAGACGAAAAATAAAAACGCTTTACGTTCCTGCGGCAAGTGGCTTATCCGCATCAGCGCACTTGTCGCCTTGACGCTGAGTGCTGGATCAAGAGTCGGTTACGCACAGGTGGACACTGGCTCGATCCAAGGGCAGGTCCAGGATGCGACGCATGCCGTGATTCCCAACGCACAAGTGGTGCTGAAAAGTGAAAACACGGGGGTCACGCAATCGACAAAATCCGATGCACAGGGCGAGTTCACATTTTCCCCGGTGCGCATCGGCGTCTATTCCCTGACCGTGACGGCAAGTGGATTTCAGAAGAGTGTCAGCCAGCATATCCAACTCGAAGTGCAGCAGCAGTTGCAGGTGTCGGTCATACTGCAACCGGGTTCGAACGAGCAGACCGTGGAGGTGACGGCGGAGGACATTCCGTTATTGCAGACGCAGAACGCATCGGTTGGTCAGACTGTGGACGCCGCGCAGATCAATAATCTGCCATTGAACGGACGCAACTACTACTTTCTGGCACAGACGGCGGCTGGAGTCACCTTTGCGCAGAATGGATCGCGCGGCGAAAACCAGAATGGCCGCTTTGTGGCCAATGGTGTTCGCGCGACACAGAACGATTATCTGCTGGACGAGATCGACAACAACTCGGCGATTATCTCGGTGCAGAATGGCAAGGACTATGTGATTCAGACGCCGGTGGACGCGCTGGCGGATTTCAAGGTTCAGACGAATAACTACAACGCAGAGTTTGGCCGTGCAGCCGGCGCGGTACTGAATGCAACAGTAAAGTCAGGCACCAATTCCCTACACGGAGATGTCTGGGAGTTTTTGCGAAACGATGTGCTGGACGCTAATGATTACTTTCAGAATAAGGCAGGCCTAAAGCGACCTCCCTTTAAGCGTAACCAGTATGGCTTCACATTGGGTGGGCCGGTATGGTTGCCGCATATCTACAACGGGCACAATCGGACATTCTTCTTTGGCGACTATGAAGGAACGCGCATCAGTCAGGGCAATACGCTGACGACCACAGTACCTACCCTTCTGGAACGCAACAGCGGATATACCGATTTCAGTGATCTTCTGACCCTGCAGACGGGCAACAACAAACCGGATGCGGCGGGGAATGTATATCCGTTCGGCACGATTTTTGATCCTTCGACTACAACAGCGTACGGAAAAAGCTATGTTCGCACCCCGTTTCAGGGAAACAAGATTCCGAGCAATCGAATTGACCCCAATGCTGTTGCGCTGTTGAACCTGCTACCTGCACCCACATTTCCGACATTGCTGGCGAATTATGTAACTTCGCCGACAAATACTGACCAATACAACAACTTTGACATTCGCATCGATCAGGTTCTTGGTGGAAAAGACTATCTCTTTGCTCGATATAGTTACAACGGACACACGCAAAATCATCCTGGGCCCTATTCGGACTATCAGCAGGGTTATGCAGATGGAGGAAACTCATCGTCGTTGAGCAACTACTATGATCGCGCGCAGAACGTTTCGATTGGCGAGACGCATACATTCAATCCGAACGTGATCAACGATCTCCGCCTGGGTGTGAACCGCGAGCATGTACTCTGGCTCCAGCCAAACGGGAACACGCTTGGAATTCCTGCAAAGTTCGGAATTCAAGGGATCCCGCAGTATCCGACAAATGGGGGACTACCGTCGTTTTTTGTTGGCATCTACAACGAGTTTGGAAGCTTCAACTACATGCCATCCAATAAATACGGCACCACCCCGCAATTGAATGACGATCTGACCGTGGTTCGCGGCGAACATACGTTGAAGTTCGGCATCGAGCAGCAGTTTATTCAGTTTCCCTATACGCAGCCGCCGCAATCGCGAGGTGAGTTCTCCTTCAGCGGAAATTTCACTTCTGTCTATGGCCAGACAGACGGAAGCACAGGTATTGGCCAAATGCTTCTGTTGCCCACGGCAAACTCCAACATCGCAGGAGCCAATCAGGTAGCACTCTCCACCTTTACCGAACATGCCTTGACACATAAATATTTTGGCGCGTATGCGCAGGATGACTGGCGCGTGAGTCATAAACTGACGCTGAACCTGGGTGTGCGCTACGAC
>JBMFHN010000052.1:0-14940 GCA_049976805.1 Occallatibacter sp.
CAACTATCAGTCCATCGGCTCGGGCGGCGGCATTCGTCAGGTGAGCATGGGGCTGGTCGATTTTGGCGCTTCCGACGGCCCGATGACCGACGCGCAGTTGGCCGCCTCCAAGGTCAAGCTGGTTCACCTTCCTGTCGTGCTGGGCGCCGTGGTGCCCATGTTCAATGTCCAGGGCGTGGGCAATCTCCGCTTCAGCGGTCCGGTGCTGGCCGGCATCTATCTGGGCCAGATCACCAACTGGAACGATCCCCGCATCGCCCAGGACAACCCCGGCGTGAGACTGCCCAACCAGAAGATCGTCGTGGTCTACCGCTCCGACGGCAGCGGCACCAGCTACATCTTCACCGACTACCTGAGCAAGGTGAGCAAGGCGTGGGCCGAGGGTCCCGGCAAGGGAACCTCGCCGGGCTGGCCGGTGGGCGTGGGCGGCAAGGGCAGTGAAGGCGTCGCCGGCCTGGTGCGCCAGCTTCCCGGCGCCATTGGCTACGTGGAACTGATCTATGCCTTGCAGAATCACATCGCCTATGGCGCGGTCCAGAATGCGGACGGCAAATGGATTACCGCCTCGATTGCCAGCGTGACCGATGCCGCGGCCAGCATCAAGGAAATGCCCGCCGACTATCGCGTCTCCATCACCAACGCGCCCGGCCCGAAGGCCTACCCGATCTCCAGCTTCTCCTGGATACTGGTGCCCCAGCATGCCATTCATCCGGCCAACGCCAAGATCATGGTGGATTTGCTCAGCTGGATCCTGAAGTCGGGCCAGAGCCAGGCCGCTGCCCTTTCGTATGCGCCGCTGCCGGGAAATCTGGTGAAAAAGGAACTGAAGACGGTTTACGCGCTGCAGTAAACCTGGACGTGTTCCGAACCCTTTGCCGGAACCGTCTGTCCCGAAACCGGCTCCAAACGAGCCTTGTGGCCGATTGCCGAAAGCTCCATTTTCCAATGGAGTTTTCGCCTTTTTCCGGCCTGTTTGCGCTCCGCAACGGGCGCTTTTCCGGCGAGTGCGCCGTTTCCCCGTCCTGCGGCGGACAATTCCTTCCAGAGCGTCTTTTTGAGCGGAAGGATTTTTCTGGCATCGGAAGGGTGGATCGCGGTTAGAATCGCCTCCAGTGCCCGATATGGCAGTGCGAGGCGCTGCGATGCGTGAGATGGAAGTTCCACCGGCGAACGGACCAACGCCGCGCCTTTCTGCGTGGCAGCGGGTCGTTTTTACCTTCACGGCGCCCACCAGAACCTTTGCCGATATCGAGCGCGGCAACCGGAGCTGGTGGCTGCCCTTTCTTCTTCTCGCGGCGGCCTCCTACATCCTGTGCGCGGCCATCACTTTCCGGATCGGCTGGGGGCAGGTTGCCGGCAACATCCTGCGCCTCGATCCCCAGGCGCAGGCGCAGATGCAGCAGCTTCCCCCGGAGCAGTTGCAGAGGATTCGCCGGATCGCGCTCTACTCGACCGAAGGATCGATGCTGGCCAGTCCCTTGCTCACCCTGGCTGGAATTGCGGTTCTCTCGCTCGGTCTGTGGGGCACAATCAACTTCGTCTTCGGCGGCAGAGCCACCTACGGAGGCGTCTTTGCCGTCTGGATGTATGCCGGCCTGCCGGGAATTGTCAAAATGCTGCTGGGAACGATTGCCATCCTGGCCGGCGCAGCGCCCGAATCCTTCAACCTGAAAAACTTCGCGCCGACGAATGTGGGCGCCTTTCTGGATCCGCTGGCGACCCACCGGGCGCTCTATGTGCTGGCCACTTCGGTCGATGCGGTGACCCTGTGGACAATGGTGCTGCTGGGAATGGGAACGGCGGCGGTGGCGGGCCTCAAGCGCGGCTCGGGCTGGATGGCGGTCTTCGGCTGGTGGGTGCTCTGGGTGCTGGTGCGGGTGGGGATAGCGGCAGCGTTCAGTTGAGCGGGGAAAGACCAGCTCGGGCCCGCACGGCGCGATGAAACCGCGCCGGGAATGGCGCCGCACCCGCGCACTTTGCCCGAGAAGCTTCGATCAGCAAACCGGCAGCAAAAAGCCGCGCTACTCGGTCCAGCGGCGCAGAATCAGCGTGGCGTTGATGCCGCCAAAGCCGAAGGAGTTCGACAAGGCAATGTCGAAGCTGTGGGCCCGAGCCTGCTTGGGCACGTAGTCCAGACGGCAGTCCGGATCGGGGGTTTCCAGGTTGATGGTGGGCGGGAGCATCTGGTTGACCAGCGCCTGGACGGTGATGCCGGCTTCCAGTCCTCCGGCGCCGCCCAGCAGGTGGCCGTGCATGGACTTGGTGGCCGAGATCTTCAGCTTGCCGCTCAAGGCGTGCTCGCCGAAAACCAGCTCGACGGCCCGCGACTCATTGCCGTCGCCGGCCGGAGTCGAGGTGGCGTGGGCATTGACGTAACCCACATCCTCCGGACGGATGCCGGCGTCGAGCAGGGCGGCCCTCATGCTGCGCTGGGCTCCCTGGCCGTCAGGGGCGATGGCGGTCATGTGGTGGGCGTCGGCGCTCATGCCGTAGCCGATGATCTCGGCCAGGATCTTCGCTCCGCGCGCCCGGGCGAACTCCAGCTCCTCGAGAATCAGGATGCCGGCGCCCTCGCCGATGACAAAACCGTCACGATCCTTGTCAAAAGGCCGGCTGGCGTGGGCCGGGTCGTCGTTGCGGGTCGACAGGGCGCGCAGGGCGGCAAAACCGCCCACGGCCAGCGGCGTGACACAGCCCTCGGCGCCGCCGGCGATCATCACGTCGGCGTCGCCGTGCTGAATCATGCGCGCCGAGTCGCCGATGGAGTTGGCGCTGGTGGCGCAGGCCGTGGAGGTGGCCGAGATCGGCCCCTTGGCGCCGTAGCGGATGCTCACCTGGCCGGCCGCCATGTTCACGATGACGGCGGGAATGAAAAAGGGCGAAATCTTGCGCGGGCCGCCTTGCAGAAGATTGGAATGCTCGCGCTCGATGATCTCGAAGCCGCCGATGCCGGAACCGATGAAGACGCCCACCCGGTCGGCAATCTCCGGAGTGATTTCCAGACCCGACTGAGCCAGCGCTTCCTGGGTGGCGGCAAAGGCAAAGTGAATGAAGCGCCCCATCTTGCGCGCTTCTTTCTTATCCACGAACTCCAGCGGATCGAAGTTCAGGACCTCGGAGGCGATGGTAACCGAAAAGCCAGTGGTGTCAAAGCTCTGGATCGGTCTGACACCATTGGTTCCGGCGACAAGATTCCTCCAGACCTCGGGCGCGGTATTTCCCACACCGCAAATCTGCCCCAGGCCGGTGATGACGACTCGGCGGGTCACTGGTTACTTGCTGCCTTTCGTGGTGTTCTCGTGTTTTTCAATGTAGTCGATCGCGTCCTTGACGGTCTTGATCTTCTCCGCGTCCTCGTCGGGGATCTCCAGATCGAAGGCTTCCTCGAATTGCATCACCAGTTCCACCACGTCGAGCGAATCGGCGCCCAGGTCTTCCTGGAAGCTGGCGCTGGGGGTGACTTCGGCTTCATCGACCTGCAACTGCTCGACGATGATCTGTTTGACCTTCTCTTCTACGGCCATGCGTGCTTCTCCTCGTGTGATCAAAAACTTGAGAATTTCTCCGGGACTTGCCGTTCAAGCTCCGCGTGCCTGCCCTGGCGGCTCGCAGCAGGGGAGCACATCCCTAGCGCACGCGAAAAAACTCGCATGGCCCCGAAACTTTAAGTCTACCGGGTGCGCCGGGGTGTGTAAAGGCGAGCCGGTCGAAGGAGATCGCGAACCGGGGCCGAGAGGGAAAAAGCCGTTGAAAACGGCGGAAAAATCCCCCCTGAAGGGCATATATTAGGCGAAAGAGAAGAGGGAGAGCCCATGCAGGCCTGGATCGCTGGAGTTGCCGCCGCATTCGCGGGGATCGTGCTTGGTTTCTGGTTGAAGGCCATCTCGGCGAAGGCGGAGAAAGAAGCGCTGGAGCGGCGTGTGCGCGAGCTGACCGGAGAACTGGCGAGTGCCCGCGGCGAAGTCTCCGAACTTCAGGCCGGGCTGGCGGCGCGCGCAGGCTTTGCATCGCTGTCCGAGGAGCGGTTGAAGACAATCGCGCGGCTCGAAGAAGAGCAGAAACAATTGCGTGCGGAGATCGAGGCCCGAACAAGGACCGAACGGGATCAGGCGGCGCGGATCAGCCATCTGGAAACACAAATCGCACAGGAAGAAAAGAATCTGGCGGAGAAGCTGGCGCTGCTGGAGACAGCCAAAGACGCCCTGGCCAACCAGTTCAAGGCATTGGCTGCGGGCATTCTGGAGGAGAAAACCAGAAGTTTCTCCGCGGGCAGCCAGAAGGAGCTGGGAACGCTGCTCGGGCCGCTGAAGACGCAGATCGACGAGTTCCGCAAAAAGGTGGAGGAGGCGCAGACGGACTCGAAGACCGGTGTCACCAGGCTGGAAACGCTGATCGGCGCGCTGGGCGGGCTGAACCAGCAGCTGAGCGAGGAAGCGCGAAATCTAACCACGGCGCTGCGCGGCTCGGCCAAGGCGCAAGGCGATTGGGGAGAGATGATTGCGCGCAATCTGCTCGAAAAGGCCGGCCTGCGCGAGGGCGAGCAGTTCCGCGAGCAGGAGAGCTTCGAGGCGTCCACGGAGGCCGACGAGCGGCGGAAAAGGGCGCGGCCGGACCTGATCGTGAACCTTCCCGGCGGCCGCCACCTGGTCATCGACTCCAAGGTTTCGCTCAACGCCTACACGGACTCGGTGAACGCCAACAGCGACGAGGAGCGCAAGGCGGCGGTGAAGCGGCATCTGGCCAGCGTCCGGGCCCATGTCGACGAACTGGCCGCGCGCAGCTACCACAAGCTGTCGGCGCTCGACACGCCGGATTTTACCGTGATGTTCATTCCCATCGAGCCGGCGTTTCTGGCGGCGCTTCATGAGGATGAGAGCCTGTGGCGCTACGCCTACGAGAAAGAGGTTCTGCTGGTTGGGCCGACAACGCTGCTGTTCGTCATTCGCATCGTCGATAACTTGTGGCAGCAGGAGATCCAGGCGCGCGGCGTGCAGGACGTCATGAACCGCGGCGCAGAGTTATATGAGAAGTTCGTGGGATTCGTGAGCGATCTGGAGGGGGTGGGCAAGAACCTGCGCGGGGCCGAGCAGAGTTACTCGAATGCGATGAAAAAGCTGAGCGAGGGGCGCGGGAACCTGATTCGTCAGGTCGAGATGCTGAAGGAGCTGGGCGTGCGGACGGGCAAATCGCTGCCGTCGAACCTGCTCGACGCCGCGGGCCTGGAACGGACGCAATGGCGGCTGGGGGCCGAGGGTGGCAAGGACGGCGAACCCGCGCCTTGAAAGGCTGCGGTCCCGGCCGGGAACTTGCAGAACGATGCCTGCTCTGCTAGTCCGTTGTTTCGCCGAAGGCCGCTCGCATCCGCTTCCAGGTGGTTTCGAGGTCTTCGGGCAGAACGCGGCTTTCGGCCACGGTGGTCATGAAGTTGGTGTCGCCCAGCCAGCGGGGCAGGGCGTGCAGGTGCAGATGACCGGCGACGCCGGCTCCGGCGGCCTGGCCCAGATTCATTCCGAAGTTGAAGCCGTGCGGATGGTAAAGCCGCTCGATCACCTGCTCGGCGCGCTGGGCCATGCCGATCAGCTCGCAGGCGGCTTCGGCCGACAGTGCCGCCAGCCGGTCCCTATGTGCGTAGGGCATGATCATCAGGTGACCGGAAGTATAGGGAAAGGCGTTCAGGCAGACAAAACAATGCTGGCCGCGCACCAGCAGGCCACCAGCAGATTCGGCCTCATCGGCGCTCATGCCGTTGGCAATGCCGTAATCGATCGAGGCAACCAGATTGCAGAAGACGCAGTGCCGGTTCCCAGGCCAGGCGGCAAGCCGGGCGGGAACGCCGGGCCGCGCGGGTTGCTCGGCCGAAGTGATGTAGGCATAACGCCAGGGAGTCCAGAGAAGATCCATGAATGAAGATCCGTCCACCCTCAGTATAGGTGCAGGGCGCGGGGCCAGGCCGCAAAACGGGCAGGTTCCCGCTCAGCCGGCGCTCGCCGGAGAAGCATTTGCGGGCGAAAAGAGACTCCGAGGCTGGCCTTGCTGCGTGCTGCTGCGGCAACTGCCGCCGCCGGTATTGCCGGGAACACTGTCTTCCGCATGCCGGGCCGGCCTGGCTTTCGAGGTGCCGCGCAGGGCAACACGCCGTTTGCACCGGAGTTCGTCAATCGGTTGCATTGACGGGGAAAAGCCACCGTTGCTACACTGGTGAACGTAACTTCCTGCGCGGATTCCAGCAGCGAGTTGCGGCCGCCCCCCAGCTAGCCGTCGCCTGCCGGGTATTTCCCAAGGAGACCAGAAGCCTCCAGCCGGTTCAGCCGAGGAGGGAGTCTGTTTCCAGTGAAACACCCCGGATTCCAGGCGTTCGGTCATGGAGGAGAACGGTCTCCGGCATCCCCGGCGGGCGGTCATCGCCGTGCCGGCGATCCGATCAACGGTGCGCAATTTTCAGCAGCAGAGCAAGGAATCCCGGAGCTGGCAGTGATGGCAGACGTCCTCAATCCCGAAACCGAGAGCACAACCCTGAACAGCGAATTGGAAACCCCAACCTTCGAACCTGCGACGGAGCAAGAGCAGCCGCTGCAAGAGTCCACGTCCACCCCAGAAACCACCGAAATTTCCGCGCTGGACGCAGATGCCTCAACCGAGTCTTATTCGCAGGCGGCCGCCGCGACGGAGGCCACGGCCGAGCATGCGCCGGCGGCCGGGGAAACTGCCGAGCAGACCTTGCCCGCGAGTGAAATCCAGCCCGAACCCGGAGCAGCCGCCGAGCCGCAGCAGGAAACTTCTCATGCGGTTGCCGCGGCCGATCACGGCCTGGACGCCATGGACGATTTCTCCGCCGCTCTGGAGGCCTTCGAGCGCGAGCAGGCCGCTGAGGCGGCAGCCGTGGAGGCCTATGGCGACAAGATCGTGACCGGCACGGTCATCAAGCAGACCGACAAGTATCTGGTCATCGATGTGGGGCTGAAGTCCGAGGGCCTGGTTCCACTCGATCAGGTTCTGGATCACGCCGGGGCGGTGAAGTTTCAGCCGGGAGATTCGATCGACGTGATGATCGAGCGCGAGGAGCCGGAAGGCGGCTACCTGGCCAGCTTCGAGCGGGCGCAGCGCATGCGCATCTGGGACACGATCGAGAAGGCCGCAGCCGACAAGACGCCCTTGATGGGCACGGTGATCAGCCGCGTGAAGGGCGGCGTGACCGTGGACATCGGGATCAAGGCTTTTCTGCCCGGTTCACAGCTGGAGATCCGCCCGGTGCGCAACCTGGACGCCTATCTCGGGCAGCAGATCGAGGTTCGGGTCATCAAGCTGAACAAAAAGCGCGGCAACGTGGTGGTGAGCCGCAAGGAGATTCTGGAAGAGGAACAGAACACGAGGCGCTCGCAGACGCTCGAGCATCTGGGCGAGGGCACGGTGCTGACCGGCACGGTGAAGAACCTGACCGACTATGGCGCGTTCGTCGACCTGGGCGGAATCGACGGTTTGCTGCACATCACCGATATGAGCTGGGGACGGCTGACGCATCCCCGCGACCTGGTCAACGTGGGCGACGAGATTCAGGTCAAGGTGCTCAAGTTCGACAAGGAGAAGCAGAGGGTTTCACTGGGGTTCAAGCAATTGACCCCCGATCCATGGCTGGATGCCGCTGAGCGTTACCCGGTGGGTGCGCGGGTGCATGGCCGTGTGCTGTCGGTGACCGATTACGGCGCGTTCGTCGAGCTCGAGCAGGGCATCGAGGGACTGGTTCACCTCTCTGAGATGACCTGGTCGAAGCGGCTCAAGCACCCTTCGAAGCTGGTCAAGCCCGGCGACGAGGTGGATACGGTGGTCCTGAGCGTCAATCCTGCTGACCGGCGCATCTCCCTGGGCATGAAACAGTTGATGGAGAATCCATGGGAGAATCTGACGGAGCGGTATCCGGCAGGAACGGTGGTGGAGGGCCGGGTGCGCAACCTGACCGACTTCGGAGCCTTCATCGAGATTGAGGACGGCATCGATGGCCTGGTGCATGTGTCCAATCTGAGCTGGACCAAGCGCGTCAAGCATCCATCCGAGGTGGTGAAGAAGGGCGAGAAGGTGAAGGCTGTCGTACTCGGCGTGGAGCCGCAGAACCGGCGCCTGAGTCTGGGCATCAAGCAGTTGCAGCCGGATGTCTGGGAAAGCTTCTTTGCCGAGCACCGGGTGGGCGATGTGGTCCACGGCAAAGTGCTGCGGACGGCGCAGTTCGGCGCTTTTGTCGAGATCGCCGAGGGCGTCGAGGGCCTCTGCCACATCTCCGAAGCCGGGGACGATGGCGGTTCGAAGCTGGAATCCGGTCAGGAACACGAATTCAAGATCATCAAGATCAACGTGGAAGAGAAAAAGGTGGGCTTGAGCCTGCGCGCGGTCGGTCAGGAAGCCAGCCGGGCGCAGATCGAGAGCTACAAAAAGGAGAGCCACAAGTCTCCTGTCTCCAGTTCCACGACGACCCTCGGTGACTTGATCAACTGGAAGAGCGAACGGTAAAGCGCGGCACCCCGCGATCCGATACGCAGGCAACGGCCACCCGAGGGTGGCCGTTGCTGTGTGCGGCGCCGGCAATACTGGGTCCGGCCGAGTTGAAAACAGGCGTTTTCCGTCAACCGAGGGGGGCTTCCCCCGGATTCCCTTCTCCGGGCGGAACGCGGTTGCGCCTTCTCGGCAACCGAGCAGAAACGGCGCCTTGTCTACAGGCTGTAGCCCGCCATCTTGCTCAGCCCATGCAGCACCAGGGTGATTGCCAGCGCGCCGAGCACGCAGCAGAGCGCGAAAAGAAAGGCGCTGGGATAGCCGAAAAGGCCGATGACGGCTCCGGCCAGGGGCCCGGTCAGGAAGAAAGAAACATCGGCGAAGGCCGTGAAAACGCCCAGTGCGGCGCCACGGTTCTGCTCCGTGACGCGCTTGACGGCTTCAACGCCGAGGGCGGGAAAGACAAGAGAAAAACCGAAGCCGACGACGGCGGCGCCGGTGAGCGCCATCCAGGAAGAAGTTGCGCCCCAGAGCAGGAGCAGCCCCAGGGATTCGATGGCGAGGCAGGCCATGGCCACCAGAAATCCCCCATAGTGGTTGATCGTCTGGATGAAGAGCAGGCGCGCGGCGATAAAGGCCAGCCCGAAGGCGGTCAGGCAGAGGGCGGCTCCGCTCCAGTGGCGGCTGACGTAAAAGAGGGTGATGAAAGTGGCCAGCACGCTGTAGCCCACACCGCCCAGCGCAAGTCCGGTGCCGTGCGGTGCCACGCGGCCCAGTACGCGGTGGAAGGGAAGGCGCTCGCCGGCAGAGATGGCGGCCGGAGCTTTGAGACTGGCCAACAGGAGGCTGAAGGATCCGATGAGCAGGGTGAGCAGACCGAGAGCGGCCAGACCCCACTGCGGGCTGTGGCCCAGCGAAGCTCCCGCGGCGTCAAGAACCACGCCCAGGGGGGCGCCGAGCGCCATGGCGCCGTAGGTGGCGATGCCGTTGAAGGAGATCACCCTGGCGGTATGAGTCGGTCCAGCGCTGGTGATGCCCCACAGGGTCGAGCCGGTCGACCCCAGACTCTCGCCGCAGCCCAGCGCCAGCCGGCTCAGGATCAGCGCTGAGAAGCTGAGCGGAGGAATCGGGCAGAGAGCGGCGGCGGAGATCAACAGCACGCCGCTGAAAGAGCAGATTCCCATGCCCCACAGAACGGAGACTTTGGCGCCGGCGCGGTCGCTGATGCGGCCGGCCCAGGGACGGCTGGCGAGCGTGGCGATGTATTGAATGCTGATGACCAGCCCCGCCAGCGCCGCGCTCAAACCCATGCGGAAATGCACATAGGGCGGCAGCACGGCCAGCGGCAGGCCGATCGACAGGTACACCACAAAAGTGAAGTAGACGAAGCTGATGATGTGCCGGGCGCTGCCATTCGAGTCGATGGAGGACGGGGCGAAAGCTCTGTCGGGGGCAGGGAAATTCATGGAGTCAGGGAAACCCTCCACGGGGAAGGCCTGGCTGTTTCATTATAGCGAAGGCGAAATGGGCGCGATTGGGACGCGCAGGATGAAGATTAGACTGAAAAGAGATGGAACCGACCTTCCACATCGAGAACTTTGGCTGCCGCGCGGCGCGCGCCGATGGCGAGGCGGTCGGCGGCTGGCTGCGCGCCGCCGGGCTAACCTGCCAGGCCGCGGCGGCAGCCGACGTGGTCGTGGTCAACACCTGCACGGTGACGGAAGAAGCCGAGCGGGCGGCGCGGGCCTTTATTCGCCGGGCGCACAGGATGAATCCGGCCGCGCGGATCGTGGTGACC
Organism: Occallatibacter sp.; assembly: GCA_049976805.1. GTDB lineage: Bacteria > Acidobacteriota > Terriglobia > Terriglobales > Acidobacteriaceae > Telmatobacter. Next base: position 10,280 of record JBMFHN010000052.1, read on the forward strand.
GGCTGCGCGGCTCAGCGCGCTCCGCAGCAACTGGCCCGGATGGAAGGCGTGGCCGCCGTTGTGGGCAACAGCCACAAGGCGCTGACGCCGGAGATCATTCTGAGTTTGACCGGAAAGGGTGGCGTGCACCGGCCGGCTGGCGAATCCTTGGTCCGCATCGAGACGCCCGCGGCGGCCCATGCGGCCGCTCCTGTGTGGGCCGATGACCGGTTTGCGCATTCGTTTCTTGAAGAGGCGCAGATGATGCCCGGTGCGCAGACCCGGCCGAATCTCAAGATTCAGGAAGGTTGCGCAAACCGTTGTACCTTTTGCGTGATTCCGTTTACGCGCGGCCCCTCCAGGAGCCTGCCTTGTTTCGCAGTGCTGCGGCAGGTCGAGGCGTTTGTGGCCGCCGGCGGCCACGAACTGGTGTTGTCGGGAATCAATCTGGGCCGCTGGGGACGGGATGTTTCCCGTTCGTTGGACGCGGAAAAAGCCGGAAACAGCGCGCGGCGCGAACCGGCACCGCAAACGCTGGCCGGGTTGGTGCGGGCCATCTTTGCGCGGACGGCACTCGGCCGGCTGCGGCTCAGCTCGATCGAGCCGATGGACTGGGACGCGGAGCTGATCGGGTTGATGGCGGAGTTCGGAGATCCGGAGCCGGGACCGGCGCGTCTGGCACGGCATGCGCATCTGCCGTTGCAGTCCGGCTCGGACGCAGTGTTGCGGCGGATGCACCGGCGCTACCGGCCCTGGCATTATGCCGACAAGGTCGCGGCGCTTGTGCGCGCCGCCGGTCCGGACCTGACTCTGGGTGCGGACGTGATGGTGGGATTCCCGGGAGAAACCAACGCCGAGTTTGAAGAGACCCTGGAGATGGTGCGGGCCCTGCCCTTCGGCTATCTGCACTTGTTTCCTTTTTCGCCGCGGCCGGCGACTGCCGGCTGGGAACTGCACGCCGAGCGGCCGGTTCCGCCTTCGGTGGTCGAGGAGCGCATGGCTGTCTTGCGCGCTCTTGCCGCGGAAAAAAGCAGAAGCCACCGGGCGCGGTTCGTGGGCCGCAAACTCGAAGCCATCACGTTGCACACACCGGCAGAGATGGCGGCGCGAAAGCGGACCACTGCGCTGACAGAGAACTTTCTTCCCGTGGAACTGGAGGGCGAGTTCGCGGCCAACCGGATGGTCCGCTTGCGCGTGACGGGACTGAGCACTGCGGGCACGCTGGAGGCGGAACTCGAAGACGCGAAGCCGGGGCCGGAAACCGTATGCGCGGCAGCGCTGGCAGGATAGCCGGATTCCGGTTGTTCCTGCCGGGAATCTCGTTCGCGATCCGTTTTCCGGGGGTCCGATTTTCACGCCGGAACGGCAAGCCGAAGGATTTTCAGAATGGTTCGCCGCTGAATCCATGTGCCCTGCCGGGAAGCCTTCCGCTCCAGGCCTGATAAAAACCGCATGTCCCTTCGAGACCGCCAATGCTATACTCAGGGTGCGATTCTGCGCCCACGGCGGCCCTTGGAAGTTCCGGCGCCGGGTGGCGACGTTTTTGGGAGGAGCATCATCGCATTCGATAAACGTTCGGCAAAGTCCTTTATCCGCATCAACGACCGGATTCGCGCGCGCGAGATTCGCGTGATCGACGAAAACGGCGAACAGCTGGGCATTCTGCCTCCCTTCGAGGCACTGAAGATCGCCCGTGAGCGGGGGCTTGACCTGGTGGAAGTCTCCGCCAACGCAATCCCGCCGGTCTGCCGTATCCAGGATTACGGCCGCTTCCTCTACGAGAAGGAAAAGAGCGAGCGAGCCGCCCGCAAAAAGCAAAAAGTGATCACGATCAAAGAGGTCAAGTTCTCCGTGGCCGTCGACGATCACGATTACCAGACCAAGAAGAATCAGGCTGTGCGTTTTCTCGCCGACGGAGACAAGGTGAAAGCCAGTCTGCGCTTCCGTGGCCGGCAGATGGCCCACCGCGAACTGGGCTACGCCATCATCAACCGGCTGATCCAGGACATCGGCGATGCGGGCGTGGTGGAGTTCATGCCGCGCATGGAAGGTACGATTCTGCACGCGATTCTGGCGCCGGCAAAGAAACAGGATGCGCCCCGGCAGAAGCCGACTGCGCCGCCACCGGCGCAGAACGCACCTTCGCCGTCTGCTGCCAAATAACGCTGCCGGCAAAATTCAGCGTTTTTCTTCTGCTGCTCCGACAGCCGGGCAAGAAACGCTCCATGGCTTTTTTCTCGCACGGTTGCGCCCGGCCTTCTCCGGAGAATTGAAAAAATCTCCCATCCCGCAAGCGGGCCGATGGTCGGGGCCTGGTTTGCAAGGCGAAGATCGGCTCACCCTTCGCGTTGCCCATGCGGCTCTGATGCGGTGCTCAGCTCAGCCAGCGCAGTCCGGGAAGGCGGTTCGGCGGCAGCGGCAGGACGATGAAGCCCTCCCGCCAATGCCCCTGCTCACGGCGCGGCGGCGAGCCCACGATGCGGGCTCCCTGGGTGTCGCGCTCTTCGAGCGCCAGTCCCGGCAGCCCGCCGACGATCGCCTGCAACTGGTCGTGATTGGGCGGACGGTTGGTGGCGAAGGGGATCAGCGAGCGCAGCGCGCCATACGCTTCGGCCAGATCGCTGACCCGCGCCCGCCGCTTGGCAGGCAGCGGTTTCAGCCCCAGTGATTTCCAGGCCGCGTGAGGGCAGCTTTCAACCAGCACACGTTCCGGCTTTCGGTCCCGCAGCGACGGTGGCTGTTCGCGCGTTGAGAGCCGCTGCCAGCCACGCCGGCAGAGTGCGTCGTAAACATCCAGGCAGAACTCGGCGAAGGGCCGGCAGGTAAACGGCTTGACCATGCCGGGCAGGCCGGTCTTGGCCGCGGTGTTCAGTTGCCGTTCGCTCAGACGGCAGAATTCGAGCCCGTTCGAGCGGGACTTCCAGGCCTGCGGTCCATCGAGCAGCAGGATCCGGATGCTGCGCAGGTTGCAAAGGTGGTTCAGACGGCCAGCCAGCCAATCGGCATCAACCGGGCCGGCGTCATTCCAGGAAATCAACTCGCAGCGGATAATCTGCCCATCCGGCTGGGCGATGCCCTCGGCTGGAGCAGCAGCGGGGGGCAGGCAGCGGCCTGCGCCGCCAAAAGCCGGCGCGGCCGGGGTGCCGGCTCGATCCAGGATGACGATGCCCAGGTCGGACCAGCGGCGCAAGGCGAGATCGATTGAGAGAACAGCCATCGGCTTCAGGGTAGGAAGGAATGTGGCTTGGAGCAAGGGAGAATGCGCAGGTGCGTTCCCAGGCAGAGCCGGAATGGAAACCGTGGGTCGAAACGGAACCGGAGAAGAGGGCAAGAACGGACAAAAGGCGCCGGAATGATAGCGGAAACAGAACCGAAGGCGGACACCTGCCGGACGTGCAGGGATTTTTTACCTGCGTTATACTGAGGAAAGCCGAAGGAAAAGAAGGGAATTTCTGTCTCCACGGTGACAAGGGACGAGGAAAGATTCTCGGCCAGACAAAGAGAAAACAATGCCCAAACTAAAGACACATTCGGGCGCGTCCAAGCGCTTCAGCAAGACTGCCGGCGGCAAGATCAAGCGGCGCCAGATGAAGACGCGACATATCCTGACCTCGAAATCTCCCAAGTTGAAACGCAAGCTCGGCAAGGCCGCGTTTGTGTCTGACAGCGACTTCGACAGGGTGGCGCGCATGATTCCTTATGCCTGATGGAGCGGCAGGTTCCGGATCTGGAACCGTTGCTTCCGGGCCTCGATGATGCGTTTCGGGGCCCCCGGTGGGCCGGATGGCGGTGTTGTCCGGACGACCGAGAATTCAGGCTGTCGAGAGCGAGTGAAGAGGCTTATCGCGCCGCCCCGCATGGGAACGCGCCTCCTGCCTCCAGCCGCGCAACATTACCAACGCAAAACGGAGAAACCCCATGCCTCGCGTCAAACGCAGTACCAAGCGGAGTGACCGCCGCAAGAAGATTCTGGAAAGAGCGAGCGGCTACTTCCTGACCAAGTCGAAACTGTACCGGGCCGCCCAGCAGGCGGTCGAGCGCGGCCTGAAGTTTGCCTACACGGGCCGCAAGCAGAAGAAGCGCCAGTTCCGCTCACTGTGGATCGTGCGTATCGCAGCCGCCTGCAAGCTGAACGGCGCCAGCTACTCACAGTTCGTTCATGGCCTGAAGAGGGCCGGCATTGAATTGGACCGCAAGGTTCTGGCCGACATTGCCGTGAAAGACGCCGCCGGCTTCACCGCGCTGGTCGAAAAGGCAAAGGCCGCGCTGGCCGCTGAGAAGGCCGCCTGAAACGATCCTACGATCGATGATGGACGGAAACAGAACGGCCCGGAATCCGCTGGACTCCGGGCCGTTTTTTATGCGGCATCGGCGCTCGTGCTCAATGCCCCATTCCACATAAAGTTCGCTCATCAAGCGCTGCAAGCAATGGTTTATTCTGGCGTTAACCCATATGAACATCGAAATTCCCAATCTCACGGCATTTGACGAGACCGAGCTGGACCGGGCGTTTGCCGCGCTCGAAGCCCAGGCGCGCCAGGCGGCCGCCGCGCTCGGCGACGAAGCCGCGGTCGAGGCTTTTCGCCTGGAATGGCTGGGGCGCAAGCGGGGGCGGCTGAACGAGGTTTCGAGCCGCTGGCTGAAGGCCGCGCCGGCGGAGGCGAAAAAGGCGCTCGGCGTGC
>JBMFHN010000053.1:0-14865 GCA_049976805.1 Occallatibacter sp.
CCCACAGTTGCGGGCTGTCAAAATAAACGACCGGAACGCCCTTCCGGAGAAACTGCCTGGCCAGCCGAAAATGGATTTCCGGAAAGTCGATGAGCACGGCCACACTGGGCGGTCTTGTCCGGATCGCCTGTTTCAGCCTGCGAAACTCGCGCCAGATGCGGGGCAGATGAAGAATCACCTCTGTCAGCCCCATGACGGCCATCCGCTCGGCGCGGACCACGCATTCCAGTCCCGCCGCGGCCATGCGCTCGCCGCTCATGCCGTAGAACTCCGCCTCCTCGCCCGCGCCGGCCAGCCGCTTTTGGAGCGCGGCGATCAGCAGCGCGCCGTAATGCTCGCCGCTGGCCTCGCCGGCTGAGATGAAGATCGTGGGGCACATCGTTCAGGCAGCGCAGCATCGGGTGCGCACGGGACCATCATAGCGGATCGCGGCGGAAACACCGAAAAGGGGTTTCCGGGCGGCTCGAATTGCCGCGGAGCCGATCATCCGCATGGCAGCGCGCGCATGCCGGAACCTGGAATGCGGGATGCATCGCGCAGACAGGGCGGGGCGGCTTAGGCGGAACGCCGGTTGCGCACGGCGGCGGCCAGTTCGGCCAGCAGCGCGTGCGTTTCCTCCCAGCCGATGCATCCGTCGGTGATGCTTTGGCCGTAGACCAGCGGCTTGCCGGGCACGAGTTTCTGTGCTCCCTCGATCAGGTTGCTCTCGATCATCACACCCATGATCTTCCGGTTTCCCGCCGCGATCTGCCGGGCCACGTCGCGGCAGACCACGGCCTGGCGGCGATAGTCCTTGCCGCTGTTGGCGTGCGAGAAATCAATCATGATGCGCGGTACGACTCCCGCCGCTTCCATCTTCGCCGCGGTCTCGGCCACGCTTTCTTCCGTATAGTTGACGGTCTTGTGGCCGCCGCGCAGAATGATGTGGCAATCCGGATTTCCCGTAGTCACGAAAATGGCTGATTGGCCGAACTTGGTGTGGCCGAGAAAGGTGTGGGAGTGTGCGGCGGAGAGAACCGCGTCGATGGCGGTTTGCACATCGCCCGATGTTCCGTTCTTGAAGCCCACCGGGCAGGAGATGCCGCTGACCAACTGGCGATGCACCTGGCTTTCGGTGGTGCGCGCGCCGATGGCTCCCCAGCTGACGAGGCCGGCGACGTATTGGGGCGAGATCATGTCCAGAAATTCGGTTCCGGCCGGCACGCCCATCTCGGCCAGATCCAGCAGCAGGTTGCGCGCCAGCCGCAGGCCGTCGTTGATCTTGTAACTCTGGTCGAGATAAGGGTCGTTGATCAGTCCCTTCCAGCCGATGGTGGTGCGGGGCTTTTCGAAATAGACGCGCATGACGATGCGCAGGTCGGCGGAAAACTCCTCGCTTGCCGCCCTGAGCAGACCCGCATACTCGCGCGCCGCCCGGGTGTCGTGAATGGAGCAGGGGCCGACAAGCACCAGCAGGCGCGAATCGTTGCCGTTCAGAATCGCCAGGATTTCATTGCGGGCATCGAAGATCGTCGCCGACGCGGCCTCCGAAACCGGGCGTTCCTCCTCAAGGAATACCGGGGGAAGCACAACTTTGGTCCATTGGATGCGAAGGTCTTCGGTGGTGTGGAACATGGTCTGTCTCCTGGCTGCGTGCCTCCCGGCACGGTGAGCGGGCGGAGTTGAAATGGACACAATCCTGCTAAGAATTTATCAGTTCGAGAGACAGGCCGGGGCGGGGTGAGGACAACCGGGTCGAACTGAGCCTCGGCGTCCCGTTTGAGCAGATGAGCGCCTGCCACAAGCGGATTCCCGTCCGCCTGCGTCTCCTGATGTGGAACCGCCAGGATGGGCGCGCTTTGCCGCGCGGCTGGCTGGTCGGGCCGGCAGGGCGGCGAGACAGAAGACGCGCTCAGGCGATACTCTGTGAGCAGATTCTTGAAGAGGACGCAGCCCGAAGGCGGCGCGAAGGGAACGGCGATGAAGATAGGAAGATGGGCGCAGCTGTTGTTGGCGGTCGCGCCGCTGCTGGCTGGCTGCGGAGATTTCTGGCAGTCGCCCTACGGCACGGGCAGCACCAGTTTCAGCCTGACCAACAGCGGCAATCTGACCGTGAGCCCCGGCTCGGCCAGCGGCAACACCGCGACGATTACCGTGACGCCCGGAAGTTCGTTTACCGGGACGGTTTCACTGAATTGCGCGGTGATCGCGCCTGCGGGCGCCACCAGTCCCACGACGTGCAGCCTGTCTTCCTCGTCGCTTACCTTCAGCAGCGCCAGTGCGCAAACCGCCACGCTGACCGCGACCACAACCTCCGCGACGACCCTCGGAGCGTACGACATTACGGTGACCGGCGTTTCCGGCAATGTTGCGGAGACCACCACCGTTTGCGTTGAAGTGGGATCAGGAAATTGCAACACGGCCAGCACAAGCGGCTATTTCTATATCTTGGAGCAGTCGACCAGTCAGATCCTCGCCTACAACATCAGCGCGGGAACGCTGACCGAGGTCGGTTCCTACTCGGTGCCTGCCGCGCCTTTGGCCATCACTGTCGCTCCCAATAACAATTTTCTCTTCGTGAGTACGATCAGCGGCATTTTCCCTTACGTTATCTCCGGCGGTGCATTGACACCGGAAACGTCGGCGCCCGTCAGTACCGATCCAGCCTCGGCCATGGCGGTGGACGCGACCAATTCCTGGTTGCTGGAAGCCTCCGGATCGGGCTATCTTTACGCCGTCCCGATCAGCTCCTCTACCGGTCTGCTCAACGGTACATGCAGCAGTTGCTCGGCTCTTTTGACCGGCACGTCCATCAATCAGCTGGCGATTGCGCCCAACAACGACTACGTTTTTGTCGCCGCGGGATTGAGCGGCACCGCGGCGTTCGCGTTCAATGCGCGCAACAGCGACCCGCTGGGATCATCGGCTTACAACACGATCAGTCCGGAAAACTCGTCCGCTGGCGCGGCGCTGGCGGTGGCCGTCGATCCCAGCAACCGCTTGTTGTATGTTTCCGAAACCGGCGCATCTTCCGGTTCGGGCGGATTGCGCGCCTTCACCATCGGTTCCAGTGGCGTGCTGTCCGAGATCTCCGGCTCCCCGTTTGCCAGCGGCGGCACGGGGCCTCATGCGATTCTGCCCATCTCCACCGGCAATTATGTCTATGTCGCCAACTGGAATGGCACTTCGTCCGGCAATATCACCGGTTTTTCGATCACCGCCAGCGGCTCCAGCTATTCGTTGACCAATCTGAACAACCCGGTTGCCACCGGGGTTGAACCCATAGCCCTGGCCGAGGACAGCACCGAAGAATTTGTTCTGGCTATCAGCTCCCTCGGCAACCCCTACTTCGACGCCTATACCTTCGACACCACCACCGCTGGCCAGTTGGACACCGCGATCACCTCGTCGTCCTTTTTGCCGTCCGGACTGGGCGCGCAGAACTATTGATGCGAAACCCGCCCGAGTCCGGCAATCAGCGGCCACAGAAGGGCTGCGCGGAAACGGAATCTGCCTTTCCGCGCAGGGTGATATTCTCAACAGAAATGCTTCTGGCAATGCTGCAGCAACCTTTTCTCTCATCGGTCACATTCCCGCGACGTTTGAATTCTCCCGTTCTTTCCATGCTGCTGCTGTGTTTTCTTCTGCTTCCTTCAGGCTGCAGCCGTTTCCACCACGAGCGGCGCGAAATGGTTTACGTCTGGGTGCGGCAGGGGGTGTTGCGCGACCGGGTTGCAGCCGTCTCCGAGCGCGTAGCCGAGGTGGCCAACGGCGAGCCGCTCGAAGTTCTTGAACATGGCCGCCGTTTTCTCAAGGTGAAGACCGCCAGGGACCAGATCGGCTGGATTCAGGACCGGGCGGTGATCGACGCCAAGACCTACGACTCGTTTCTTCAGCTTGCAAGCCAGCATCGAGGGGATCCTGTGGTGGCCACTGCAAGCCTGAACAACGATCTTTATATGCACCTTTTGCCGGGCCGGAAGACAGATCGCTTTTATTTGCTGGCGGGCGACTCGAAGGTGCAGCTTCTGGCCCGCGCCTCGATTCCCGAAGAGACCCGTTTTTCCGCTCCTGCGCCGGCCCGGTCCGCCACGCAGACGCCGCGCATGGAAGACTGGTGGCTGGCGCGCGACGGCCATGGGCACACAGGATGGCTGCTGGCCCGGGACCTGTACGTGGATGTGCCCGATGCGATTGGCATCTACTCCGAAGGTCAGCAGTTTGTCGGAGCCTACTTGCTCGACAGCGTATTCGACCCCCAGGCCACGACGCCGAACCACGAGGTTCCGCAATACGTAGCCCTGCTTGCTCCGCCCAGCTCCGGCCTGCCTTTCGATTTTGATCAGGTGCGCGTCTTTACCTGGAGCCTGAACCATCACCGCTACGAAACGGCCTTCCGGTTGCGTCCCATCGAGGGCTATCTGCCGGTGCGGATTTCTTCGCAACCCGAGGCGGGCGGAAACGCCCCGGTGTTCAGCTTCCAGATTGCCGGCAGTTCGAATCTGATCACCGATCCGGCGACCGGAGTCACCCGGCCGGCTGTGCCGCGCACCATCTCCTACGTGTTGATCGGCAACCGGGTGGAGCGCACCGGTTCCGATCTGCGGCCCATTTCCACCGATGGCCAGGAAGGATCCGGATCGAAATCCGCCAGGAAGGCGCCACGGCATCGCAGACGATAGGCTCTTCTGCCGGGCGCCTGAAATGGCCTTTCCCGCCGCTTTCGTGGCTTCCCAGGCACCGCCGTCGCGGAGGGATCGATCGAAGACCGGGCAAAGATGGAGAACTGCTAGGCCGGCGGGGGCTCAACGCAGCCGGTCAGCCGAAGGAACAAGAGTTTCCTCCTGAGGCGGAGGCTCCTGTGCCCGTTTCCTCTGGCCGCGCGCTTTGAGCAGTTGCACCGTGCCGCAGGTCGAACACCGCCAGGGGTAATAACCGAACAGGGGTGCCAGCCATCTGCGCAAAAGCCCCTGCCTCCTGATCCGACGCATGCGAACGCCCTTGCACTTTGTGCAAATCATGGCTGATGACTCCGCCGAGTTACAAGAATTCGAAGTCCATTCTACACAGGAATGAATCCTTCTTGTCACAGTTCATCGTACGAAAGTACGCGGAAGATGAGCAATTTTTTATCCTGAGAGTACGAAGGTCACCGATTGTTTGCGCACAGGTCACGAAGAGAGAAACGACGGTGTTTGAGCCTGGCGAGGAGCCTGTCCAACCCAGCGGAATTTCTGCCGGATGGCGGCGGGTTCATCGGAAACAGGCGCCGTGGAGAAGTGTTCATCGTGGCCCATTGCCGCTGCCAGAGGCGAAGCGCAAGGCGGTGGTCCATGGGCGGTCGGAGGAAACGGCGCGTTTAGCCCGACGGATCATCGTGCAAGAAAGGGATGCCAATCCGCGCACCGGTGGATAATTGTAGATGGGTTGGCGAGCCTCGCGGCGAGGACTGCTGCGGCGCGCTGCGGACGAACGCAGGAGCGGCTCGATGGCAGATTGCCAGCCGGAAGCCGCGAATGAATTCCACCCACGTGTCTGCCCGGCACAAAGGGCGAGTTGCATGAGAAAGGAAACTTCACCGGGATGGTGGCGCAGCCGCCATGGGAGGGTGCGATTTGACAATGACAGAGACGGCCGGCAGCTTCACTCAAGAGATTCCGCCAAGATCCTACCTGTTTGTTCCCGGTGACAGGCCTGAACGGTACCCGAAAGCTCTGGCCTCGGGAGCCGACGCCGTGATTCTGGATCTGGAGGATGCGGTATCGCCTGCGCGAAAGGCCGTCGCCAGGGAATATGCGGCGGAGTGGCTGTCGAGCGGGACTCCCGTGTATCTTCGGGTGAATGGCCCGGAGACGGAGTGGTTTCGCGACGATCTGGAACTCTGCCGCATGCCCGGCGTTCTGGGAATCGTGCTGCCCAAGGCGCAGGATCCCTCCGAATTGGAGCCGCTCTATGAATCCGGGCAGGGAAGACCGCTGCTGGCCATGATTGAAAGCGCGCGGGGATTCGCCCAGGCGCAGACGATTGTGCGCGAACCCGGGGTGCGGCGTCTGATCTTCGGCACCTATGATTTTCGATTTGATCTGGGTCTTGAAGGCGACGGCGAGGAATTGCTTTATTTCCGCTCCCATCTTGTGTTGGTATCCAGGCTCGCCGGTCTGCCGCCTCCGGTGGATGGCGTTACCACCGAGATCAAGGACACGGCGCGGGTGCGATCGGACGCGCGGGCGTCCCGGCGGCTGGGTTTTGGAGCCAAATTGTGCATTCACCCGAATCAGATTGCCGTGGTGAATGAGTCCTTCGGCCCGAGTGCCGAGGAGGTTGCCTGGGCGGAACGGGTGATGGAAGCCTGGCATGGGGTGGCCGGTGGAGCGGTAGCCCTCGACGGAAAGATGGTGGACCGGCCAATTGCTCTCAAGGCGGAAGCCATTCTGCGCGCCAGCCGGCGCGGATGAGAGCCTGAGGCGCGGTTCGGGATTTGCCGGTCCACTGGACGGGCAGCGCAGCCAGCCTCTGCTCGAAGGCCGCGGAGGGCGCTGGCTTGCCGGGCCGCGGGCGTCACCGCGCCTTCCAGCACCATGCCCGCCTCGGGACCGGCAACTTCGCGCACCTCATCGCGGAACTGCGGCGCAACGAAGGTTTCGCGCGGGTTGCGTCCCGGCTTGCGCCGTTCGGCGAGGAGATCTTCGAGCGTGTAAGCGCCGGCGGTGAGCGTGGGTGAATCAGACGCTATGATGAAAGAAGCGCCCATCGATTCGGGCTTTTGAAAAGCAGCCTGCCGGACTCCGACTCTGCCCGCGCCCATCCGCTTTTGGGTGCCCGGCATGAGGGCGGACGCAGGCGTGCTGCCGGATCCGATACCGGACCGCGCAGTGGATGGGAATCCGGGGCGGAGGTTCAGGAAACACTCTCCCATGCGCGGAAGACGGGTCTTCCGGTCAGCGGACGATCGCCTCTGAAAGTGAAAGGAATGAACAGGACAATGGATTCGCCCGAGTTGGAAGCCAGGCACCCGCCACATCGGTGGCAATGGATCTGGATGATTGTCCTGAACTTGATCCTTCTGGGCGGCATTTCCCCTTGCGCGCATGCCCAGTCGCCGGAGATCTCGATGCGCGAGTTTTCCTCTACCCAGATCAAGAAGGGGGTGCGGTCCATCGGTTTTGGCGGCGACGGCGCCACGTGGGGCAACTACGGCCTGATCTGGCATGATGCGAACGGGATTGTGGCCGACTACGGCGAAACGCAATTTACCAACGGAAATGGCTTTCACTTCGAAGCCGGCGGCATGACCTCGCCCGCCACCTGGCATCGACTCACGTTTTACGCCATCACCATGGTGCAGAACGGAAACGACATTCATCTGAACGTACGGTCTCCTGGTCTGGGGAGCGGAGCGACTCCGATCACCGGCAACGCCTCGGACCTGGGCGTCTTCGGCAAGATTGCCCTTCCGCTGGGAAAGGGAGTCTCGATCGGCATGCTGCTGTCGCACGAAACATCCCAGTTTGACGGCGCTGCCGATGCCGCCGGCGGCGGCAGCATTCGCTACGATACCGACTGGCGTCCTTCCGGCGGGCTGGGCCTGGCCTGGCAGCCGGACAAGAGGCTGCTGTTCGGCACACGCGAGATGGTGAATAACGACATGGAGTATCGCACCGATCCCGCCGGCACAATGCATGGCGAGGTGCGCAGCACGGAGTTCCGGCTGGGCTCTTCCATGGCTCCGTGGCGGGATGCGTGGATCGATCTGGGCGGCACCAGCCTCATTCGCAGCGATGCGCTGGCTGGAACACACAGCCACTTCTATCATCCCAATCTGGGCTTCGAGCAGGGGATGCTGAACAGGCATCTGGAACTGCGCGGCGGTCTGGACGAAACCTCCCCAACCGCGGGACTGTCGGCCAAATACAAGAGACTCAAGCTGGACACAGCCTATGTGCGCAACATGGGCCGGAGCCGCGTTGGCACTCTGTTCGGCGCCATCAATAACAGCGTTCTGCTGACGTTGACCATCAACTATGGCCCCAAACGCGGCCGGTAAGGCGCGAAAGAGCAAAGAGCCGGCCTTGTCCCCGCCCGGCAGCCAGCTCGATCGCGATCCATCGCGACCGCCAGATCGGAGCCAGCGCGGCCCAGCAAAGAGAGCGCGTCTTCGCCGGCAACGGTCCGATGACGCCCGCCCCTTTTCCTGCAATGCCTTCACCGGGGGGACAATCTTCTCTCTCCCTGCCTTGCCGGAGATTCTCAGCAGGCCGGAGAAAGTCCCGTTTCCGGCTGCGCGGCTCCATCCGGCTGCGGCTTGAGCGGCAGGGAGCGCGCCAGCAGATACCAGGCGAGCCAGGCAGGCGCTGTCCAAAGATAGAAAGCCGACCACACCTTGACGTCCATGGCCAGCGCAATCTGAATCAGCAGGCTGACCAGCACAAAGAGCACCAGCAGGATTCGGGAGCGTGTTCTATAGGCGCCGTCGAGCAGCGCCGGAATGGCCAGGGATTGATCGAAGAGCCAGCAATAGGGAGCAGTGACAATCGAGACCAGCATCAGCAGGTTGCCATGCCGCATCCAGTTCCATTCGTGACGCCGGGGCCAGTAATAGCTGAGCGCCCAGGCGCAGCCCAGCGCCGAGGGCAGATACTGGATCCATGTCGCCTGCGGGTTGATCCAGAATCGCAGAGCAATGCTCAGGCAGGGAATCAGCTCCTTCTCGATTCCATAGGTGCGCATCATGTGCAGATAATCAACCCACGAAGAGGGAAAGAGCAGCGACGCGGCCACGCTGCTGGCGGCGAGTGCAATTGCCGCCCCGGCCACGATCCTGTAACTTCGCGAGACAAACACCCACACCAGCAAAACAACCCCCAGGGGCAGAAACAGGTGCGGCTTGAGCAGACAGAACCAGAGGGACATTCCCGCCAGCAGGGGACGGGTGGAATGAAAACGCAGGAATAGAACATAGCCCAGCAGCGCGAACAGCGACGTTTGCCCGATCGTCACGCAAAGCACAGCCGGCGTGAAAATCACCCCCAGCCAGGGCAGATACATTCTGGCGCGCGGAAACATCGGCCCGAGCAGGCGCAGCGAGACCACCAGGCAGGCAAACGACGCCAGAGACCACAACGGCGCTCCAATTCGCATTCCCACCAGCCCGAGCGGCAAGGCGAGCGGCAGCGCCCAGGGCGGGTTCCGCATGAAGCCGACCTTCAACTGGGCGGAAAGCCCCGCGCTACGTTCAATTCGTTCCATGGCCTCCGTGTCATAGGGGTTGGCATGGTGGAGGAGTTGCTGGCCGGTGGCCCAATAAATTACATAGTCGCGGCCCGCCGCCATCTTCCCCACCAGCGGCACCACGCAAAGGAAGAGAACGGTGTAGGTCAGCATCAGTCCGGTCAGGGATGCGATCAGCAGCTCCGCGAAGCCTTGCCTTGCTTCGGCCGCTGACGTCTCTTCTCTTCTCGCCATGGGAACCATTCTACCCTTCCGTGGGAAATGATTTTCCTGCTGCGGAATGCCGTCCCGGAGCAGTTTCTTCCCGGCTGGCCTGGATTTGCGCGTGAGGAGATGGCGGGTCCGCCTCCGAAAGTTGATGGGCGTTTGCTGAAAGAATATCCACGCGCGCGGCTCTAGAGCGAGCGCATTCCGCCGGTTCTCGATCCAATTTCTTCGGCGATTCCAAAGTAATTTGCATGACTCGACGCTCTGTATACAACTTTGATCTGCGAGGTTGCCTGTGTATACGCATGTTTACACTCCGTTGTCTGCCGTGCTGCGCTCCATCCGGGCAAGTGACTTATTTCAAACGATCAGCGTCGATGGATGAAATGGCATGTAACGTGCTAAATCAAGGTCACCCCCGGCTTCAGGCTGGGAAATTGACTTCCGGAGAGTACACACATGAACTCCATGATTCTCATGCTGTATGCCAAGTTCCAGGACCTGATGAACCGCGAGGAAGGTCAGGACCTGATCGAGTACGCGCTTTTGGCCGCGTTGATTGCTCTTGCCGCCACGGTGGCGGTGAAGAGTGTGGGCACGGAATTGACGACAGCCTTTGACGCGATCGAAACCACTCTGACTGCTTCTTTGTAGTCTTCGCTGGCAGGTGGTCCGATCCGCAACGCGCAATCCGCTTTATGCCTGTGCCGGAGAGTTGCGCCCGCCCGCGCAGTGTTTCAGCGCACTCTCCCCGGCAGGGGCCGAAATTTCACTTGAACTGGCAGTCAGGAAAGCCTATGTCCCCCGCTTTTCTCCATCTCGCATTCACCGTGCGCCGCCTGATGAATCAGCAAGAGGGTCAGGATCTGATCGAATATGCCCTGCTTGCTTTTCTGATCGCGTGCGGAGCGGCAGCCAGCATCGGGACCGTAGCCGCCGGTATCACTCCGGCGTTTGCGGGCATTGCCGAGAAGTTCTCGACTGCGGTGTTTGGAGGCGCTTCGTAAAACTCCTGCGCGGGTGTGCCGGCCCATGATTGCCGGCACGGCTCAGGCAGGATGCGGGCGTGAAGTCCTGACTCGTCCATCCTCCTCCCCTTTTTCTTTCGTTTGTTCTGTGCGATGGCGCGCGTTTTTTTCGCGTGCTTTGTGCGATTCTCTGCCGGTGGGCGTTTCTGCCCATCCGGGAGATTCGAAATTTTGTCTCTGCCTCCATCCCGGGATGCTATAGTTCGGGCACGTATTTTTGCAGGAGCCCGGCATGAGTGCAAAGCGCTTCCCGCTGTGGAATTCCACCATCGCGCCGCCATCCGCGGAGCCTCCGGCCGCAGCCGAGCCGGCAACAGGGCAGGCGCCGTTTGCCGCCGAAGCCTTTGCCACGGAGACCTTCGTTGGCGAAACCGGCGAGCGGCTTGTTCCGCCTGCCGCGGTTCTGGTCTTTCACGGCATCGGCGAGGAGGTGCGCTTCGAGACGCTGAGCCGGGCGGCCTCGCTCATTCTGAAGGAGGCCGGCGAGCGCGGTGCCCGGAACATCTCCGTGGTGATCCGTCCGGTCCAGAAAGATGCCGCGTCGAGCGGGCTTGCGGTGCGCACCGAGTTGGGCTGGCGCGAAGCCGGCGGCGCAGAGCGGCGGGTGCATGTCTACGAGGCCTACTGGGCGCCCTTGACCGTGGGCAAGGTCTCCTACATGGAAACCATTCGCTTTCTGCTGGAATCGGGCTGGAACGGAGTGCGCGGAACGGTGCTCTCGGGTAGATTCGGAACCTTCCGCCGCTGGCTTTTCGGGAGTTTCAAGACCCTGCGGACCAGCGCGGGGACTGCTCCGCTGCTGATCGTGCTGATAGCGATGGTCGGCTTTTTCTGGGCGACGGCGGCCCTGGCCGCCTACTCGCTGGCCGGCGCTGCGAAACGGGCTGCTGCGGGAGGACGGGAGGGTTTGGCCGGGGCGGCGAACTTCGTCTTTCATCAGGTGGCCGCGCCCTGGAACAGGATGGTGCGGATCTTCGGTGATGTCCTCGGTTATTTTGTCTATTTCCCCGACGGTCCGCAGTTTCTGAACCACGTCAAATTCGACACGGTTCTCTCCCGCGCCCATCTGGGGCAGGGAATTCTGGCCCTGCTGCTATGGGCGGTGGTGATCTATGTCGCGCTCAGGATGCGCTCGCTGCTGACCCTTTACGCGGGCTCCGTGGCCGCCTATCTTTCCCCTTACAAGGACAGCAGATTCGAAGACCTGCGCAACCGCATCCAGAAGGTGGGACTGGACGCGGCGCGGCTGATTTACGACGGACACACGCTCGCTTCCGGCTGGATTCCGAAGTACGAGAAGGTGGTCATTCTCGGCCACTCGCTGGGATCGGTGATCGCCTACGACACGCTGAACGCGATGATCAATCTGGAAGCGGCGAAGAACAAAGCCGGCGCGCCCAACGGCGTGGTGGAGCGCACCGCCGCGCTGATTACCTTCGGATCTCCGCTGGACAAGACCGCGTTTCTCTTTCGCGTGCAACTGGATCCGCGCCGCAACCGGATGGACCCGGGGGGCGAGCTGCGCGAGACGATGGTTTGCGCCGTGCAGCCGCTGATTACCAGCTACTCGCGCTACCGGTTCAATCCCGACGCCGAGCCGCACGGGCCGAAGTGGATCAACCTGTGGTCGCCGATGGATGTGATCAGTGGCCGGCTGGACTACTACGACGACCCGGCCGTGGGCCGCCAGGCGCCCGCGCATGTGCAGAACCTGATCGACCCGGAGGCCCGGATCCCCATCCTGGCGCATACGCAATACTGGACCAAGAGGCTGTTGCGCGGAACGGTTTACGATGCGCTGTTCTGATGGCTAGGCCGTGGCGCGTTGCTGTTCGCGGCCGCTCAGGCGCATGCTGACCACCTTGGAGACGCCGGGCTCCTGCATGGTGACGCCGTAAATCATGTCGGCGGTCTGCATCATGCGCTTGGAGTGGGTGACGACGAGAAATTGCGTGTCTTTGCTCATGACGCGCATCAGGTCAGCGAAACGGCCCACATTGGCTTCGTCCAGGGCGGCGTCCGCCTCGTCGAGCGCGCAGAAGGGACTGGGCTGGTAGCGGAAGATGGCCAGCAACAGGGTCAGGGCGGTCAGCGATTTTTCGCCGCCCGAGAGCAGCAGCACATTCTGCAGTTTCTTGCCCGGCGGCGAGGCCACGATGTCCAGTCCGCTCTCTGCCTGGTTTTCCGCGTCCGTAAGGCGCAGAAAAGCCTGCCCCCCCTGGAACAGCTGTGCGAAGACCGCGGCAAAGTTTTCATTGATCCGGGCAAAGGCCTCGTCGAACCTCGATCGCGAAATCTGATCGATTTCCTTGATGGTCTCCTGCGTGTTTTCAATCGATTCCATCAGGTCCGTGCGCTGTGCCGTGAGGAATTCATGGCGGTCGGCGGTTTCCTTGTACTCGTCGAGGGCCATCATGTTCACCGGGCCCATCTGTTCCATGCGCTGTCGCAGGGTCCGGCAGTTTTCCTCCTCGGCGGCCAGCTCCTCGCCGTCCAGGCACTCGATGTTCGCCGCGGCGCGCAGCGCGGCAGCGTCCAGATTGACTTCGGCCAGGCAACTGGCCTCCACGTGCTCGAGGTCGGCGCGCAGCCGGGCTGCTTCGCTCGAATGGCGGGCTCGCTCCTCGCGCAACTGCTCCAGCGCGATGCGCTCCTTCTTGAGTTCAGCGTCCAGGGTTGCGAGTCGCTGCCGCAGGGCGACGGACTCGGCGGCCAGAGTTTCTGCCCGGGCCAGCGCTTCAGCGCGCGTGGCGGACAGTTCCTGCCCGCGCCTGGCCAGCTCCGCATTTTCCCGGAGGCGCTGTTCGCGTTCGGCCGTGGCCGCGGTTCTTTGCTGCTCAATGGCGAGCACCCGGCGTTCCAGGTCGGCGTGGAGGCGGTCGATGCGCTGGAACGCCGCTTCAGCTCCGCGCCGCCGTTCTTCGAGACCGGCCAGTTCCGCCGTTACCTGTGCCGCCTCCTGCTGCAGTCCCTCGCGTTTCTGCCGCATCAAGGCCAGTTGGGCCTGCGATTGTTCGAGCGAGCTTTCGGCCGCGCGGTGCTCGGTCTCCAGCCGGTTCAGCTCGGCCCGTTTTTCCTCGATGCTGATTCTTTTCGATGCGCATGCTTCCTGGTTACGGACCGCCTGCGCCGTCCACTCGTCGAGGCGCCGGCGGACGCGTCCCGCCTCGGCTTCCATCTGCTTCAGGGCTGCCCCCTGATTGGCGGTGTCGCGCTCGGCCAGCCGCCGCTCTTCGGCCCGCGCTTCCTGTTGCGCTGCCAGTTCCTCGATGGTCCGGGCCAGCGTTGCGGCCCCGGCCTCCGATTGTGCCAATTCGCTTTTCAGCGTGCCGAGCTGTTTCTCCGCCTCGCGCAATTCGCGCTTCAGGGCCAGCGGGCCTTCACGGGCCGGTTTGCCGCCTGTCACCGTGGCGTTGTGGAAACACTCACCCTCCGGTGTCAGAAAGAAGGCGTGGGTGTAGCGGGCAGCCAGCCGCATCGCCTGGGAGGAATCTTCGACCAGGTAGCCGTGCCTGAGCTTGGGCAGGATGGCTTCGAGCGAGCGTCCGAAGCCGTTCAGCACCCGGATGGAATCCCTGAGCGGAATCAGGCCCGGAGCGCAGAGGGTATCGTGGCTCTCGTCTTCAGGAGTCTCTCCGGCGGCTTCGGGATGGATCAGAAAGGTGGCCCGGCCGTCCACTCCGGATTTGAGGAGCCGAACCCCCTGTTCGGCGGCGACCCAGCTTTTCACCACAACAAAATTCAGTTCTTCGCGCAGGAATTCGTCCACCACGCTCTCGTGTTCGCCGCTTACCTCCAGAAAATCGGCCAGGGTTCCCACCGCAGCCAGGCCCTCGGCCAGCGTTCCCGGGTTCAGCAGGCGGCGCACCGTTTCGCTCGAATAGCCGTGGTTGCGAATCAGCGATTGCAGGGCATCGCGGCGTCCGGTCACGGCGGCCAGGTCGCCGCGCAGTTGGTTGGCCCGCCTCCGCAGGGCGCTTTCTTCCGCGCGGCGGGCTTCGAGCGCCTCGCGCAGTGCCGAGATTTCCCCTTCCAGCCGTTGGAGAGCTTCGGCGGCTGAAGCAAAATGTGCGCGGGCTTCTTCGCTCCGCATGTCCAGATCGCGCAGTTCCTCGCGCGCCTGGCCGATCTCGCTTTCAAGCCGCTGGCCCTCGCGTTCGAGCGCCGCCAGGCTTTCCTCGGCCTGCGCCGTTGCGTTGCGGATGTTGCCGGCCTGTGTCAGCAGGTGCAGGACGTGGCGGCGATTCATCTCCACTTGCCGTTCTGCGGTGAAGACCTCCTCGGCCGCTGCGCGCGCCTCCTGCTGGCGTTGTTCCACCCGGGAGCGAAAACTCCGGGCTTCTTCGGCCGCCGTTTCCAGAAAGGATTTGTGTTGCGCACGCTCTTCGGCAATGCCGGCCAGTTGTGTCTGCGTCTGTTCCAG
>JBMFHN010000054.1:0-14743 GCA_049976805.1 Occallatibacter sp.
AGTGCTCGTGAAGCCCGGCATCGCGAACGAAAAAACTGCTCCATTAGCCGGCTTTTTCGTGGACGCGCTGCCTGATGTTTTTGATGGCCCCGCACTATCCCGCCAGATCCCCCCGTGCTGCACCGTCGATCCAAAGCTGCCGCGTCCCGCAACCCAACTCGATTGTCCGGCATTGCCCGCCGCGACGCCCGCACCCGCCTCACCGCCCGCACCCGCCGCGCCTCTGGTCGCCGCAGGCATTGCGCCGGTAGTCCCAAAACTTCCCTGCCCCGCCGACCAACTCGACGCTCCAGAGATCTCGCGAGGCGATCGCGTCGCAGCACTCTTTGCCGTTGAACTGGACTGCGAGGAGATTGCACCGACAGGTTGCACAACTCCGGTCTCTTGAGTGCCGGCTTGCTGGCTTTCGGCCTGCCGCGTCTGCGCCTTCCCGCGGCAAGGGAGAACCACAACAGCCAGGGCCGCGACGGGAATTATCCATCTCAGCAAGGAACCGTTCATGGTTTAGATCCTTTCCATGCCAGCGATCGCACAGCTTGCCCAGCAGCAGACGCAAGGCTTCGCTCCAATTCGCCTAAAACGCGCGCGGACGACCATCGCTCACTCGCATACTTGCGCGCATTTTCACCCGCCTTGCGCAAATCGCTTCGCCGCAGCGCGCTAAGGGCACCTGCGAGTGCTGTTGGATCTTCCGCCGCCACGACTGTTCCTGCTCCCGCTTCATGCATTATCCGTGCAACTTCGCACTCGGGATTGACTGAAGCAATCACAGGACGCCCCGCGGCAAGATAGGTCACAATCTTCGAAGGAAACGCAATCTCAGAGACCGAATGCTGCTGCGTCACCAGGCACACGTCGCTTGCCGCCATCAGTCCACGAAAATCCGCTTCGTCAAGCAGCGGCAGAAACCGCAAATTGTCGAGTTGCATCTCAGCGGCACGGCGCTTGATTCTTTCGCACTCCGCGCCATTCCCCACGCATAGGAAGAGCATAGAGTCGTCGTCGCGGAGCCGCGCTGCGGCATCAACAATCACGTCGAGGCCCTGCTTCACACCCATGTTGCCGCTGTGCGTGACCAGAAACCTCTCACCCAGGTTGTAGCGCCGGCGAAACGCACGGCCTTCCTCAGGCAGCAAATCGATCAACGATTCATCCATCCGCGGCTCAATCAGCCCAACCTTGTCTTCTGCAACCCCTTTCTCAATGATTCGCTGCCTCATGGCGGGAGTGAGCGTCGTAACCAGGCGCGCATAGCGATAGGCCGCGCTCTCCACTCTATGGAGAACCTTCACCGCCCACTTCGGAAGCATACCGAGGTCCGCGGCTGAATCGGGCTGCAAGTCTTCCACGTCAAAGATATAGGGAACGCCCCACAGACGGCTGAGCAGGATTGCCGGCGCCATCAGGCCAAGCGGCGGAGAAACCACGAGCAGAACATCAGGATGCTTGCGCAGCAGCGCACGCAATGTCACTGCGGCGATAAAGCTGGCTTCGTGGAGTATGCGCTTGATGGGCGTCACAGGATTCGGAACATAGGCGCGACAGCGGACAATGCGAACTCCGTTGCGTTCCTCCGTCAGCCCAAACTTTCCCGCATATTCTTGCGGCACTCTCCAGTTCGGATAGTAGGGGAATGTAGTGCACACCTCCACATCGTGACCCGCGGCGGCAAGATGCTCCGCGCGGTACGTTGTGAACGCGCCGATGCCCGTAACCTCGGGCCAGTAATTGATGCTCAGAATAAGAACTCTCATCCACCACTCTTCGTCATGCCTCACCATTGCGGATCTTCTGTCGCGCTCTCTTTGGCTTTTGCAGCGCCGACTCAAAGACCTCCAGGTAACGCTTCGCGACAACCTCCGGCTGAAACTCCTCCAGGTGCTGGCCTCTCCTCGCGATCAATTGCTCCCGCAAGGTTGGACTCGTCAGTAGTCTCTTCATTGCGAAGGCCAGCGCCGCCACGTCGCCATTGGGAAACAGAATCCCGCACGGACCCACCGCCTCCGGCAGTCCCCCGCCCTGCGAAGCAATCACTGCACAACCCGCCGCGATTCCTTCGAGAGCAACCACGCCGAACGGCTCCTGCCAGATAGACGGCACAACCATGATTCGGTGGCTAGCCACAATCCTGCCTCTGCCCTCGCAAAGAGCGCCCAGAAAATCCACTTGCTCCATCAGGCCAAGTTCTGCTGTCAATCGTTTCAGAGCCGGCATCTCCGGCCCGTCTCCGATCACCGTGAAGGAGGGTCGAAGTCCTTCCTGTTTCAATATCGCCAGCGCGCGAAGAGCCAGGTCGCAGCCTTTGTCTGAAACCAACCGCCCCAGAAATACAAAGTCCTTGTCGCGCTCGCCTGTTCCCGAATCCGTAAACTCACTTGCCTCAAACGGATCTGCAATCACCTTCGATTCTATGGGCAGATCCGCCGCAATCATGTTGCTGATCGAGATATGAGAACACCGGAAAAGCAGCGCGCGCTTCAGAGTGTCCTGCCATCCACGACTGCCGTCGACCCTTGCGATGCGTCCGTGGTGCGCAATCACGATCGGCCTCGGCAGGAAAAAGAGCGGAAGAAGCGTCCTCAGTGAAATATTGCTCTGAAAGACAATCTCAGCGCTGCGAGCAAGCGCAAGCAGCTTTCCGATGGAAGGGCGCCTTACCACCTTGTACGGTTGGTTGATCTCCTCGCCCGGCGTGCGCGTAACCACCGTGACGGCCGCGCCCAGACGGCAGAATTCCTCGGCCAGAATGCGCGAAACGGTTTCAATCCCCCCGATGCTGGGAGGAAAAACGTGGGAACAGAGAAGAATTCTCATCGGAGATGCTTATTGCAAACGGTTGCTTGAATCGAGATGACGACCTTATGCACCAGCGCTGTTACCGGTAGACGGCTCATTCCGCGCGATCGCAATCAGCCACTCCTGATCTGGAAGCCGCCCCTCCTCGCTGATCGCACGAATCGCATCCGCACCGAGCATCTCAGCCAGCGCAGGGTCCGGAAAATCCGATAGGCTGCGCCACCGAAACTGCACAACTTGAACACAATGCGTTTCCCTGAATCTATCTTTCAAAATCTCCCGTGCCGATCCTGCCGGTGCGGAGCCGTCATGAAGCTCGATAACGAAGTCAGAGCGGATAAGTGCGCGAATCAGGTCCGTCGAAAACAGTAGTGTCTCGTATCCCTCGCAGTCGCTAAGAATAAAGCAGCGCAGCCCGGAGAATCGCAGAAGTGCCCGTCGCGAGCAAAAGGAATGAATGCGCACCAGACGGGACACTCCGTTCAGCCGGGCCGTTGAGCGGCTCAGACGCCGCGCTACCGAGGCTGTGTCGAAAGCATCCACCCAGGAACCGGTGCGCAGCGCCATTCCTGTTGCGTAATATCCCTCTGCTGAACCAATGTCGACGAGCCGGTCGTATTTGCCGGGAACAAGCTGGAGAAGCCACGGATGCAGTTCCATCTCATACGTTCCTACCAACGCGGCGCAGTTGCTGCTGGCCAGAACTGCTTCTGGCGGAAGTCTTAAACCAGCGAAGGGGCCCCAGCGCACGACCAGGCCATTTTTTGAAATTAACTTCCGGCAAAATTCGTGCATGCCATTGCGCTCAGAGGCAATCCAAAGGAATCTCCACCAGCGATCGGCGCTGATATAGGCAAGGATTCGGGGTGGAAGTACCTTCTTGACACCCTGTTTCAATTTGCGAATCATCGTCTTTGCTCCAGCAATCTCCTTCGATGCACGGAACAACGCGAACGCAGTCGCCTTGAATGCGGTTCATCTTAATGGAAGCTGGCCCGGCAGTAGGCCAGCAGATCTTTGCGCCCGAGGATCTTGTCGTTGAGAACCTCTGGAGAGGGAAAGAGAATGCGGCCGAAGATGTGCAGGATCACCCATTCACACACAAGCCGCGCGAGAATGACGGCCCGGGCCAGGCGCGGACTCGGCATCAATCCATGCTTGCGCAGCAGGCGCCACCGGCTTTTGTAGAAATGGAGAACGCGATTGCGCATCAGTTGCAGCGTCCCGCCGCCCACATGAAAAACCTCAATCGAAGGATCGACTTCGATCCTCCATCCGCTTCGGCGCAGCCTCATGCTATAGTCCACGTCGACATCCAGAAAGTCGAACTCCCCGTCGAATCCTCCCACCTGGCGATATGCCTCGGCGCGTGTCGCCATGCAGCCGGTAATGACGCACAGCCGGTCGGGCCGCGGCGATTCTTTTTTCATGCGCGCATCGAGCGCTTGCCCCAGGATCAAACTCCACTGTGTCGGCTCGTTGAAGTACGACTCCGTTTGCGCTCCGTTTGCGTCCTTGGCACGAAACCCTAGCTGCCCCAGACGCGCATCCCGTTCAAAGTGCCGGCGCACTTTCTCTGCAAACGGCGTCAGTGGAACCGCATCGGAGTCGAAGAGCACCACGATGTCGCTTTTCATGGCGGCGAACGCCTCGCACAAAGCGCGCCCAAATCCGCGATTGGTTTCTCCGCGAAGAACGTGGATGCGGTTGTCGATCTTCTCCGGAGGCGCGCTCGCAGATCCGTCGTCGAACAGTACATACTCCGTCACATTGCCTGATTCGAGATGAATCGCCGCATCGAGTGCCCGGAGCGCGAGATCCCACGTGTTGTAGTTCAACACCAGAACTCCGACAGAGAGTGCATGCTCTCGAACCGTCGCATTGTTCTCGACGCTCATTTGAGATGTTCTCGCAAAACCAGAAGCATTCAAACTGCAAAAGCTGGACCCGCAACGGGCCGCGCAATTTGTCACGCGCTATAGCGGACGGGAGCGCGCTGACTGCTCCTCGCGTACACAGCCACGGGCCGCTCTCGGGAAAGTTTCAACGCCGCCAGAGTAAAGGCCACACCGATCACCATAAATCCCTGCTCGGTGGGCTGCTCGCAAACGTTATATATCAATACAATCGCAGTCAAAGGGGCCAGAAGCAAGGCGAGGGGTTCCATTTTGCGCGCCTCGGCCAGGGCCTGCGTCAGGAACAGGAGGGCAAGAATCAGCCGGAAGAGCATGAATGCCACGCCGGTAATCGGCCCAAGTTCAGTCATCACCCGGCCAAGTTCGCCTTCGCCGGTAATAAACGTTACCCTTCCTGTCGCGAGCTTCGCGACGGCCGCGGCGCCTTGTCCCATTCCAATTCCGATCGGATTCTTGGTATAGTCAGCTGTTTCAATCTGATAGAGCTGGGGGAGCAAAGCTCGGTTCGCCACGGCCCTCTGCGCGCTGCCCCCCCTCGATCCGGTTAGCCTCGGTGTAACGCACCTCAAACGAACGGGTTGCCTTCGAGAAGATCGGCAACAGCGAAACCAGCAAAAATACCGCTACGACGGGAGCCGTGATCTTGAAGATCCTGCCGAGCTGCGAAGCTCCCAGAAGCGCCGCGGCTCCCATGCAGGCGACAACACCCGCCAGTTCGAAGACCACGGTGCGGGCGCCGATCATCGGAATGGAAAGGATCACCGCTCCGGCCGCCGCCCATAACAGCCACCTCTGGACGAAACTGTTGTTCAACAGACCGTACAAAATAAATGCCGCCGCCAGCGGCGAATAACTCGCTGCTCCGGCCACAAAGCTGAAGGTTCCTGAAGCTCTTACATGAGAGCCAACGTAGTAAAGCTGCTTAGCGCCTTCATAAGCGCCTCTGTTAAGAAACGAACCGGGAGGCGCCATGTACTGCGCAACCTCAAGCGCGGTCATTGGCAGAAGAATCCAAAGCGTCCATCGGCCGAAGCTGCGAAGATCCTCGGCGGTCAGGTTCTCTCCCATGACGAAGGCCACCGGAAAGGGAAGCAGGTAGGAGCGCAATCCGTAGAGCGCGGCGATCAAAGGGTTGTTCACGACAATGATCTGGATCATGCTGAGAATCAGGAACCCGACGGCAAGGATGCCGGCTACTCCCGACCATCTCCGCGGCCACCGGCCGGTGCGGAACGCCTCCAACAGAATCAGCAGTCCCACCGGATCGCGGACCAGCAGCAGGGGCGCGGAAAGCTGTGGCAGAACCCACTTGCGCAGCGCGCCCTCGAAGATCAGCAGCAGAAAATAGGCCCAGAAGAGCTTCTTGAGCAAGGGCATTTTGCCGTTCGGGCCTGCCGGATTTTGTCTCATTGCCGGCACGCCGCAACGGCCTCCACTGCTTCCGCGAATCTGGCGCGATAACTTATCCAGGACTCCCGCGCGGCTGTCTGCTGCGCCTGACGCGACATTGCCGCGAGTAACTCCCGATCGCGGTAGAGAATCACCAGTTGCTCAGCGATGGCATCTGCGGAGCAGATGGGCACGACAAATCCCTCCTTGCCGTCGCGGATCAGATCGCCAGCTCCGACATTTTGAGTCACAATCACCGGCAGGCCGCAGGCCAGCGCCTCGGTGACCACCAGGCCGAAGCCTTCGCGGAGCGAGGGCAGCACCAGAACATCGGATTCCATCATCACGTCCAGCACCCTGCCATGCGGCAAGGTCTCGAACCAGCGCCAGCGGCTGCATGCCTCGTCTACGCGCGCGTTCGGCAGAAACCGGCGTCCCACCAGCGTAAGTTCCACCCGGAACCCAAGCCAGTCGATGGCGTCCAGCAGGTAGCCGATGCCCTTGTGCTGCGTCAGCACGCCAACAAACAGCACTCGCAACGGCCGCATGGGATCGCTTGCAACCCGCCCCCTCGGACGGATTGCCGGGGCTCCATAATGCACCACGCGGATTTTTTCATCGGCAACTACGCCTGCCAGCGTCCTCCGCACATGCTCGCTGGGGACAAACACATAGTCCGCCAGAGAAAGTTCTTCATCCTTCCATCGCAAGTGCTTCTCCGAGTCCGCGAGGTTGGGAAGAATTCCGGCGAAGGCTGGATTGCGCCCGGCCTCCTGCTCAAGCAGATCGCGCACCCAGTACCAATTGGGACTGGGGAGCTCGTAAATCGTCTTGATGCCCAACCGTTTTGCCTCGCGGAAGGTCTCGAGCGCGCCGCCTTCGTAGGCGTACACAACATCGGGACGCAAGCTGCCCACGCGCCGCGCTACTTTGCCGTCCAGGTGCCGGTAGACGCCGATGATCGAGAACGGCCGCTCTCCCGAGGTCAAAAGATGGTTCACCGGCGTCGACCCGGCGCCGAGGCGAATCGCCTCTCGCCACGGAACGGTTCGCACACGGTCTCGCGGCACATCCGGATACGCGCGCCGTTCCAGCAGCGTTCGCACCCCGCTAGGCAGCAGCCAGTTCCACGTCGACCGCGCATCCCAGGCAATCGTCGTCCAGAACTCCGCCAGCATCTTGCGCTCGGCAAGACTCACAACCGCGTTGCGGACATTTTGATTGCCCGTGGGATGGGAGAGAAGAACCCGCGGCTTATCCATTTTTCTGCTCTATGCTCTTTGCTGCCGCGCCGGACGGAGGCAGCCATCGATCATAGATGGCCGCGTGATGGCGCAGACTGTGCCCCGCGTACCAGCGCCAGGCCGCAAGCGAACACCGATCCAGCGCTGCCGGATCCATCCCCTTCGCGGTTTCGCGACTCAAAACCTGCTCTCCATCTCTCAGCCCGTCGAACTCTCCACCAAAGGCTTCGGCAATCAGCGGTACCACCCCGTGCGCGCTGCATGCGGCAAACACTCCCGACTTTGCCAGGCAATTCGGCGGATACGCGAGATAGCCAAAGGCAGCACGCGCAAACAAGCGGTCGATCTCCGCCGCGGCACGCACGCCCATCGATCTCACGCCGATCCCCTTCACTGCGCGCGGCGCATCGCAGGCGGGGCCGATGTCGAGAATCTCCTCGACTCCCAGCCGCTCCAGAACATCGCTCGGCATGGTGAGTTCCCGGTAGGCTCTACGCCTCGTGCCCGCGAGCCCGAAAACCAGCATCGTCCGATCTCGCTCGGCAAACGAAAGGCGATCGCGCGCCTCTCCAACCTGCGAAAACACCGGCATACATTCGATCGGTGACGCGGTTTGCCGTTCGAGCCAATCCGCGAAGACGCGCGCATTCGTGACCGCAAGATCGCACACCTGGGCAATCCTGCGATATGCGCGCTTCTGGCGTCGCGCGTACCAGAAGGCCGAGGTCCACGGCGGTCCACTCGCATACAGCTCATGAAAAAACACCGCGATGCGAAGGCGGCTGTCCGCCCTCACGCGATCGAGCGCATCGGCAACCAGCGCCGGCGCTCCATCCGGCGAGTAGCCGTAGCCGCTGAGATGCACCAGGAGATTCCCCGGACGGCCGCCGGTCAAAGAGAGGCACGCATCAAGCAACCGTGCCGGCTCACTATATTCGATCGGAAACTCAAGTTCGCATCTCTCCTGCGAGTTCACGACCGCAATCGCTGTCTCGATGCCAAACGCGGCCTTCAACTCCGCCGCCAACAGCAGCGATCCATCGCTCACGCCGCACCGCACCGGCGTCATGCGGGGTACAACCTGGATGAGTTGTCGATCTCCACCCATGTACATGAGGAATCTGTTGTTCTTGAGCAGCACGAAAGCAGCTCGCGCAACCCATCCCGCGTCCGCTCCCAGTCCATCGGCTGCTGCGAGCGCACGGCAAGCTATTCGATCTTGCGCAGCACGCGAGCGAACTGACGCTCCGCGGCCTCAAAGCCCACTGCCTGCCTGAGGAGCGCCCACAAGAGCTTCCGATTGCGTTCCTGGATCGTCAGGCTCGAATAAATCAGCTCGTCGATGGGCCGCAAACCGGTTCCGATCTTGCCCGAGTAATGCATGTGGCTGATAGGCCTGCGCTCCACTTGAATCGTGCGCACCAGTTCAAGAACGTCCTTGTAGTCGCCAGCCCACGACGACGCCCAGTCGTACGGCGGCTTGCAAAGGTTCAAGACGCGCCACTTCGCCACAAGAAGCGTGACGTGCAGAAGCACCTGGTCCTGCCAGATGAGCAGGTCGCGATGCGCCTCCATCCACGAGAGCCCTGCCAGCAGGTCGGCAGAATGCGTGGGCGACCGGCGGCATAAAAAATGTCCCGAAGTAAGCCCGGCCTCAAGCGACCCGGCGCCCATCAGCTCTTCGAACCTGCGCGGCTCGCGCAGATTGAATCTTCCGCCGGTCTTGTATTCGGTGTCGGCGTGCACCACGTCGCATTTTTCGAGCCAGGGAAACAGCTCCTCCCAGTTCATCAGCGCGACAACGTCGTTATCCGAGTAAAGAAACTCGTCGAACTCGCCAAACCAGCAGAGAAACCTGCGCAGAAGACCGGGATGGCAGCCGCGGTGCCGCTCGGTCAACTCCCGGAAAAATGCCAGCCCCTCGGCAGGAAAATCGCCCATCGACAACGGTTCGACTTCATCCCACCGTTTGTCGAGAACCGCCGGGGTGTCATCGAAAGGAATGACACGAATCGGCAGACGGCACCCGCAACGGCGGATCGAATCGATCAGGTTGTTCGATTCCGCCTCACTCCGCCGGTTTGCGACCAGATAAATACCCCGCCGGGGCGTCGAAGCTGCTTTGTCTTCCATGGATTTTGGCGCCTTGCGCGGGATCAATACGTCGTGGCGCGGTAGAGCAGCAGTCCCGATCCGATGCCCACCATGTCGTTGATCGCCTGGATCGTTACCTCTCTCATATTGTTCTCGGGCACGTACACAATATCTCCATCCTTCAGCGCCACGTCGGGAGCCTTGCCCTTGAGAATCCGATCCACGGGGATCGTGACGGTTTCTTTCCTGCCGTCATCGAGGGTTCGCACTAATTGCACGTGCTTCAAATTCGGAGAATGGTTACCGCCGCCGGCAAGCGCCAGCGCTTCCTCGACAGTCAACTGGTTACGGCCATCCAGCACAAACCCTCCCGATTTTTGAACGTCCCCCACAACATAAACGATGCCTGCGCGCGGGACCAGAATCGAATCCCCGGGAAAGATCTGAATGTCGGTAATGACTGGCTTGAGAGCCTCGGGATTGTACTCCACCGTGATTGGATGTTTGGGATCGTCCTTGCGCGTAATGATGACCTTCGACGACGCCAGTTGCGTCACGCCGCCTGCCGCAACAATCACATCGTTCAGTTTTCGGACGCCCAATGCGGGATACACACCCGGCGTCTTCACTTCCCCGTTCACGGTAATGCCCTGCGAAGCGTACTCGGCGATAAACACGGTCGCATGCGCGCCGGCCGGCTGCAGGATCTGATCTTTCACGTAGCTCTGTGCAATCGCCGACGCCGCTTGATCGGCCGTCAAACCCGCCACATGCAGGTGGCCGATCAGTGAGACCTCGATATCTCCATTCTGATCGACGCGATACCGGCTCGACAGATCCGGACTCTCAAACATCGTGACTTCAATCAGGTCTCCCGGGCCAATCCTCAACGGGGGCGCAACAGCTTTTGAAGAAGCGCCAGCCTGCTGGGCGATTCCCGCCGCCAGATGCGCGAACATCAGGCATGCAAAGGCCATCGCGAGCGCCAATCTCTTCGCCATGTTATTCACCCTTTTCCTCGTCTTCATATCCGTAGGCCCGGCTTGAAGACGATACGCCCGGTCGAGTTCCATACCAATAATCCTTGGCAGACATTCCATACCGGTAAGTGTAGAAATTCTCCAGCCGCAGGTCGACATCGTTGACCACTACGCCGGCCACAGGCGCATTGACGCGCCATAACTGATCGCGCGCCCGAAGCAGCGCGCGTTTGCGCGTCACGCCAGCCCGCGCCACCAGGACCACGGCATCGGCGCGTACCGCCAGTGCCTGCGTATCTGAAACGGCAAGCAGCGGCGCGGTGTCGAGCACGACTCTGTCGAACTGCTGCGTCCACTCGTGCATCTGCTCTTCCATGCGCTTGGAGGAAAGCATCTCCGCCGGGTTTGGAGGTCGGGGACCGGTCGGCAGAACGTGCAGCGTTGGCAACTCACGCAGCGGGGCCAGCAGCTCCGGATGTTCCCCTTTGTGTGTGAGCACAGTGGAGAGTCCAAATCCCTGGCTTGGCAGCCCGAAGACGCGATACAGGCTGCCCCGGCGCAGATCGGCATCCACCAGCAGAACGCGCTCGCCCCGCTGCGCAAGCACGATCGCAAGATTCAGCGCCGTCGTCGTCTTGCCCTCCGACGGGAATGAACTCGTCACGACAATCACCCGCGGCGGGCTGTCAATCGAGGAGAGCAGCAGGGCGCTGCGCATGCTGCGGTAAGCCTCGGCGCCATTCGATTGCGGATCCTGCAAAGCAATCAACTGCTGCTGCGCCTTCGGGACTCCGGGGGCTGCCTCGTCCTTGCCCTCGATCTTTTTCCGCGCGGCTCCGTTTGCGATGTGGGGAATGGCTGCCAGCGACGGCAGCATCGATGCGTTCTCGACCTCTTCGGAGGTGCGCAGCCTGTCGTCGATCGATTCGATTGCAAAAGCCAGAACGCATCCAATGACCAGCCCCGCAATCAGCCCCAGAAACGCGGTCTTGCTGGGGCGTGGCGAGATCGGCGAAAGCGGAACTTCGGCGGAATCGATCACCGTGATGTTGGCCGCCGACATTCCCGCATTGATCGTCGCTTCCTTCAGGTTGGTCTGCAATGTATCGAACAAAGTGCGCGTCAGTTCAGCCTGATGGCGCAGCATGGAGTATTGCGCCACATCCTCGTTGAGCTTGTAGGCCGCTTCCTCCTGCGCTCCGAGACGGCCGCGCAGCGAACTTTCCAGGTGAGCCGCGGTCTGGTATTCATCCTGCACCTGGCGCCGCGCCAGACCCACTTCCTTGTCGATCTTTGCCTTGACCTTGCCGATCTGAAAATCGAGCTGCTGCATCGCGGGATGCTTGGGCCCAAGCTTTGTCGCCATCTGCGCGCGCTGATCTTCAAGATCCGAAAGTTGCTGATAAAGCGTCGCCAGCACCGGGTCGTCGCTCGACAGCGCCAGTACGTCCGGCTTCATCGTGCTGAAGTCGCGCATTCGCGCTTCCTTCATGATCCGGTCCGCTTCGGCGTCATCCAGTTCGTTGCTGAGCTTCCCCAGCGTTTGCAGGGTGAGATTCGAGTTTTCATCCGTCCCGACGATGTTGTGCGCCCGTTGATAATCGGCCAGCGCGCGCTGCGCATCGGCCGCATCCTGCTTCAAACTGTTGATTTGCCGCTCCAGCCAGTCGGAAACATGCGTCGTGCGCTCGAAGCTGATCCGCATCCCCTCATCGGAATAGGTTTCCACCAGCCCGTTGACAATCTTCGCGGCGAGTTGCGGATTAGTTCCCTGATAACGAATCTCGATAATCCGCGTGTTGGGGATGATGTTGATCGACAGCCCCCCCTTCATCATCTGGATCATTGCGTAGCGTTCCAGGGGCGTGACGGGAGCCGAAGACGCCGCTCCGGCAGCCACATCCCTGCCATGGCTGCCGCGAATTGCACTGAGAAGACCAATGCTCCGCGCCGCCTGAAAAAGTACGGAGTCGCTCTGAATCACTTCCACTTCGGTCTGCAATGCGACGGTATCTTCCACCGCCTGAACTTCCGCGGAACCGCCGCTCAGCGCGCTCGGCTTGATTTCAATCGTCGAGGATGTCTCGTAAACCGCCGGGGTGCGATAGGCGTGCCAGACGGCGAAGCCAAGGCAGAGAATCGTCGCCGTAAGGACGGTATAGCGCCGTTTGGTGAGAACGCGCCACACATCCATGAGGGATCGCTCGCCCATCGCGAGAACTCTCGATTGGCTTTCAACTGGCAGACCCGATTGCGGTCCCGCCTGCGGTTCGACAGACATAAAAGGCTAGCCCCTTGCTTCATTCAAGATAAATTGCCGTACGGCGTCTTGCGCTGTGCCGCGCATCAATTGTCGCGGTTGATCACGCCGGCCCCATGCCGGCTGCAACGATTGCACCTCCTGCCGTCACCCGCCAAAGACTTCATTGATGGCCGCCACGGTTCTTTCCATCGAAAACCGCTTGAAGTAGCAGGACTGTGCGCGCGCCGCCATCGCGGCCTGCTCTGCCAGCGGCAAACCAAACCATCGTTCGAGCAGACGCGCCGCGCCGTCGAGCGTGTCCTCTTCTGCCAGACCCACGCCGTCGTTCGCAATCTCCGGCCAGATGTTGACCGCGCGGCTCAGAAGCACGGGCCGCCCGGCAGCAAGCGCCTCTGCCACAGAAACGCCAAAATTCTCCTGGTGCGACGGCAGCACAAACGCATCGCACGCCCGCAACGCGCCCCACTTCACAGGGCCGCCGATCATTCCGGGCCAATGCACCTTCTCTCGGATGCCTAGCTGCCCCGCTCTCATTTCCAGCTTTGCCCCCAAACCGGCCTGGTCCGGCCCAGCCATCACAAGGTGCACATCCGGCGCCGCCGCAGCCACGCGCGCAAATGCCTCGATCAGCAGATCGCAGCCTTTCTTCTCATGAATGCGCCCCAGAAACAGCAGAAAACGTCGGCCGCGCAACGCCGGCAGTGCCCAATAAAACTCCTCCACCTGCCTGGCGGGATCGTGCCCTGCAAGCTCCTCCTCCATGATTCCCAGCGGCGCCACCACGCTCTTCCAATCGTTCGGCCGGAAACTCGTCCGCGCCTGATCGCGTTCGGCAGCGGTGGTAAAAAAAACCGCCGCGGCATCGCGAAGAACCGCGTACTGCACGGGCCAGTAGAGCAGCTTCTTTACGTGTTTCAGCGGATACTGCCGCTTGAACCAGGGATCCAGCGCGCCGTGAACGAAGATTCCATACGGCCGATGCGCGCGGCGCGCCGCGGAGCGCAGGGCTGCGCCCGGAAACGTCCACGCGCCGTGCATCACCATGCCGTCGAATCGCTCGGCATTGTCTCGGAGCCAGCTCCACAGATGCGGAGAAAATGCATACCTGCCCGCAAACGACTGGCCGAGGGCGTGTACAGGACAGCCAACAGCGCTCAGAAACTCCACCTGCGGCCGGTCGAGACAAACCGCCTCAACCTGCGCGCCCGCCGCGCGCGAGGCCTTCACCAGTTGCCGAACCGCCTCTGGAGGGCCGCCGCACGCGGGAGAAAAACTGTCGATCACATGCAGGATTCGCATCGTAATCCGCACCAGAATTTCAGCAGACTGGAAAACACAACGGAGCTAGTGCCGTGTCCGCAAAGAAAGAGGAAGTAATGAGCTGGTCCTGTCTGTCATCCTGAGCGACGCCCCTGACACTGAGCGAAGTCGAAAGGGGAAGGGGCGGAGTCGAAGGATCTGCGGTTGCTTTTCGATCGCTCCGACAGAAAGTCCCGAAAAACAACCGCAGATGCTTCTGCTTTCGCGGGCCGGTTTGGCTCAATACCGATGGCCATCGCGTAACGGCACGGCAGACGAGAGCGGTTCCAGATCGTCCAGAGCCACCTCCACAGCGTAGCTTTGCATGATATGCTCCAGCGTCAGCACGACACGGCAACTGCCCTTGCCGCGCACTACGATGCCTTCAAAACCTTCCAACGCCCCGGACCGGATGCGCACACGCTGGCCGATCGCGAGCAGGGGATGCGGCCTCACCAGGCTCGTTTCCAGCCCGGTGCGCAGCGCATCGATCGTAGCGTCAGGAACCCAGGCGGAATCGCCTCCCTTGCCGCCCACAACCGTCAATGCTCCTGGCACACTCAGCACGCGGCCGCGCTCGCCACGGCGAATATGAATGAACAGGTACCCCGGAAAGAGCGGCAGATCCAGCGTTACCCTTGACCCATCGCTCCATCTGCGTTGCGCTTTGTAGAGCGGAAGAAAAAACTCAATCTCGCGCTGGCGCAAATGCTGGGCCACTCGCTTTTCGTGCCGTGACGCCGTATAGAGGGCATACCACCG
>JBMFHN010000055.1:0-14673 GCA_049976805.1 Occallatibacter sp.
CGCGAGGCCCTGGCCGCTGAGGCGCTGATCGACGGCGAGGTCGAGCGTTTCCACCAGCGGCAGCGCGCGGTCAACGTGGCGCCGGCCATCGTGGCCCTGCAACGGCAGGCCGAGGAGATTCGCCAGGCCGAACTGCGGCGCGCGCAGTCCCGGCTGGGCTCGCTCACGGCCGAGCAGGCGGCGGCCGTCGAGGCGCTCACCCGCGGGCTGGTGAACAAGTTTCTTCACCCCCCCATGCAGGCGCTCAAACAGGCGGCCCGCGAAAACGACGCCACCCGCCTGGAAGCTCTCTGCGAAACCTGGTCGCTGCCCGCCGGAGCTGGCCCGGAAATCGTGCCGAAAGCGGTTCCCGAGAGCGCGGAAAACCAGGCGGACAGCAAGGATTCCGTTCCTCCCGAAGCCGGAGGGAGGCGGGCAAACGAGATGATGGTGGCGGTGCGCAAATGAATCTGCGCATTGGCAGCCGCGGCTCGCAACTGGCCCTGTGGCAGGCCAACCATATCGCCGCGCTGCTCGGCGCGCGGGGTCACGAGGTCGCGATCGAGATCATCAAGACCAGCGGCGACCGGCTGCAGGAGGTCACCTTCGCCCAGGCCGGGGCGATCACCGGCGACAAGGGAATGTTCACCAAGGAGATCGAGGAGGCGCTGGCCGCCGGCCGCGTGGATCTGGCCGTGCACTCGCTCAAAGATCTGCCCACCGAGCTGCCCGCGCCCTTTCTGCTGGCCGCCATTCCGGAACGCGTTGACCCGCGCGACGCCTTCGTTTCCGTAAAGTTTGAAACTCTGGCGGCTCTGCCCCCAGGAGCGCGCGTGGGCACCAGCAGCCAGCGCCGGCGCGCGCAGTTGAGGGCGCTCAGGCCGGACATCGAAGCCAGGGAGTTTCGCGGCAACGTGGACACCCGGCTGCGCAAGCTGGCCGAGGGTCGGGTGGAGGCGATTCTGCTGGCCGCGGCCGGGCTGGACCGGCTCCAAAAGACCGAATGGGTGCGCGAGCGGCTCGATCCCGCAGACTTCTGCCCGGCTGCCGGTCAGGGAGCGCTGGGCATCGAGACGCGCCGGGACGACCGGACGTCTCAGGCCGCCGTCGCCTTTCTCGACGACGCGGCCACGCGCTTTGCCGTCACCGCCGAACGGGCTGCGCTGGCCGCGCTCGGCGGCGGTTGCCAGGTTCCGATCGGAATTCATTGCCGGCCACAGCGCAAGGGCGGCCAGGAATATGAAATCTTCGCCGTCGTTGCCGCCCCGGAGAGCGGTGCGACGGTGCGGGCCCACGATTACGCGTCGGCCACAGAGACCGACGCCGTTGCGCTGGGCCGCCGGATCGCGCAGAATCTGATCGAGGCCGGGGCCGGACCGCTGCTGGCCGCGGCCGGAAACACGCAATGAACGCGCCGCCGGACGAATTTCGAGCGCTGGCCGGACGCCGGGTGCTGGTGACCCGCGCCGCCATGCAGGCCGGCAAGCTCAGCGAGGGGCTGCGCGCCCGGGGAGCCGAGCCGGTCGAAGTTCCGGTGCTCGAGATTCGCCCGCCGGAGAGCTTCGCGGCGCTCGACGGCGCCCTTGCCCGGATCGAAAGCTACGACTGGCTGATTCTGACCAGCGCCAACGCCGTTCGCGCGCTCGCCGACCGGGCCGACGCGCTCAGCATTTCCCGGGAAAAACTGGCCGCGCCCCGTGCCGCCGCGGTGGGCGCGGCGACGGCCACGGCGGCGCGCCAGGCCGGCTTCAACCTGGCCTTTGTTCCCGAGGCCTATGTGGCTGAAAGCCTCGCCGAGGGCCTGCTCGCCTCGCTTGAAGGCGGCCCGGCGCGGCAGAGCATTCTGCTGGCCCGCGCCGCCGTGGCCCGCGACGTGATTCCCGACGCGCTCGACGCCGCCGGCGCCGCGGTCGATGTGGTCGAAGCCTACCGCAACGTTTTGCCCGAGGCCGCGCCGGAGTTGCTGCGCCGGGCGCTCGTCACCGGATTGGACGCGGCCACCTTCACCAGCAGTTCCAGCGTGACGCACCTAGCCGAAGCGGCCCGCGCGGCCGGGCTTGCGTGGCCGCCAGCCGGCGTTCCGGCGGTTTCGATCGGCCCCATCACCAGCCAAACTTTGCGCGAGCTGGGCTGGCCGCCAGCCGCTGAAGCCGCCCCCTACGACATTCCCGGGCTGATCGCCGCCGTGGAGAGCCTCTTCCAGCGGTAAAAGACCCTGCCGCGCGGCCGCCGGCCCGGTTGTTTGCGGGCGCTCCGGCGCGCTGAAGCCCTGGCTTCAATCCAGCCGTTCTGCTCCGCACCCCGAGGAGTCTGTGCGCGTTCCTTCCGGCGATCCGCTATCCGGCGAACTTGTCCGTGGCCGCCACCAGGGCGCGGCTGTTGGGCGGCTCGAAGGCGCTGTGGCCGCTATCGGGGGTGAGGATAAACTCGGCCTCGGGCCAGGCGCGGTGGAGCGCCCAGGCGCTTTCCATCGGGCAGACGACGTCGTAACGGCCCTGCACGATGACGCCGGGAATCTGCCGGATCTGCGCGGCGTTCCGCAGCAACTGGTCGTCGGTCTCGAAGAATCCCTTGTGGTAAAAGTAGTGGGCTTCGATGCGCGCGAAGGCCAGCGCGAACTCATCCTCTTCGTAGTGGCCGGCGAAGGCCGGATCGGGCAGCAGCTTCGAGGTCGCGCCCTCCCATCCGCTCCAGATCTTGGCCGCGGCCAGCCGCACGGCCGCATCCTCGCTGGTCAGGCGGCGATAGTAGGCCGCGAGCAGGTCGCCGCGCTCGGCCTCGGGAATGTGCGCCAGGTACGGCTCCCATGCATCGGGATAGAGAATCGAGGCGCCGCGCTGGTAAAACCAGTCGATTTCCTGTTTCCGCAACAAAAAGATGCCGCGCAAAACCAGCTCCGTGACCCGCTCCGGATGCGTCTCGGCGTAGGCCAGCGCCAGGGTCGATCCCCAGGAGCCGCCGAAGACCTGCCAGCGCTCGATGCCCAGGTGCTCGCGCAGTTTCTCGGTGTCCGCGACCAGCTCCCAGGTGGTGTTGGCCTCGAGCGACGCATAGGGCGTGCTCTTGCCGCAGCCGCGCTGGTCAAAGCAGATGATGCGGTACTTGGCGGGGTGAAAGAAACGGCGCTGCTTGGGGTCGGAACCGCCGCCCGGTCCGCCATGCAGAAAGACCGCCGGCTTGCCGGAGGGGTTGCCGCTTTCCTCGTAATACAGCTCGTGGACCGGCGAGACCTGCAGCCGGCCGGTGCGATAAGGCTCGATCTGCGGGTAGAGCCACGTTCCCGGTTCCTTCCATTGCGCGATGGGCAGACTGTGTTCGGACATGCGGCCAGTATAGCGCCGGCGCGTATTCGGCAGGCACAGGACTCACCGGGGCGACACGGGGAAGACTCCCGGGCGGCGCAGACAAAAAGCGCACCGGCTTTTCCTCAACGAAATCACGGGACGGAACCGTGCGCGGCAGCTCACCGCTAGAATCGTAATCAGCCATGACTGAATTTACGCACCTGCATCTGCACACCGACTACTCCCTGCTGGACGGGGCCTGCGACGTTTCCAAGCTGGTGGACCGCGCGGCGGCCCTGGGCCAGAAGTCGGTGGCGATGACCGACCACGGAAACATCTACGGGGCGGTCCATTTCTTCAACGCCGCCAGGGAAAAAGGGATCAAGCCGATCCTGGGCTGCGAACTCTACATCTGCAAGAACGAGGATCATCGCGCCCCGGCCCAGGGCGACGAGAACAACCACCTGCTGGTGCTGGCCGAAAATGAGGAGGGTTACCGCAATCTGGTGCGGATCACCTCCGAGGCCTCGCTCTTCGGCTTCTATCGCAAGCCGAGGGTCAGCAAGCGCTACCTGGCCGAGCACGCCAAGGGATTGATCGGCTTTTCCGGCTGCCTGAGCGGCGAGCTGTGCGAGGAACTGGTGGCGGGCCGCTACGAGAAGGCCAAAAACGTGGCCGCGCAGTACCAGGACATCTTCGGACGAGGAAATTTTTACCTGGAAATTCAGGACCAGGGACTCGACGACGAGAAACGGATCCACGAATCGCTCTTCCGGCTCGAAAAGGAGCTGCGGATTCCAATGGTGCTGACCAACGACTCGCACTACCTGTGCGGCGAGGACTCACACGCCCACGACGTGATGCTCTGCGTGCAGACCGGCGCGAAGATTCACGACAAGGACCGCTTGCGCTTCGACAGCGACCAGTTCTACGTCAAGAGCGCCGAGGAGATGGCCCGCCTTTTTCCGGACCATCCCGAACTGCTGGCGCGCACCATGGAGATCGCCGAGCGCTGCCAGTTGCAGCTGCATCCGGTCGAAAATCCCTTTCCGGAGTTCGCCGTGCCCGAGGGCGAGACCATCGACAGCTACTTCGAGCAGGTCTGCCGCGCCGGGTTCAAGAAGCGGATCGAGACGGCGGTGCGCAATCTCGAAGCGCGCGGGCTGCTGCGCTCTCCGGTCTCCGCCTACCAGGCGCGCCTCGAATACGAGATCGGCGTCATCAAGCAGATGAAGTACTCGGGCTACTTTCTCATCGTCTGGGACTTCATCAAGTATGCGCGGGACCAGGGGATTCCGGTGGGTCCGGGCAGAGGCTCGGGGGCCGGCTCGCTGGTGGCCTACGCCATGGAGATCACCAACATCGATCCGCTGCAGAACGCGCTGCTCTTCGAGCGGTTTCTGAATCCGGAGCGGGTCTCGATGCCCGACATCGACGTGGACTTCTGCCAGAACCGGCGCGGCGAGGTGATCGAGTACGTCACGCGCAAGTACGGCCGCGAGCAGGTGGCGCAGATCATCACCTTCAACACCATGGCGGCCAAGGCGGCCATCAAGGACTGCGGCCGCGCAATGGACATGCCTTATGGCGACGTGGACCGCATCGCCAAGCTGGTCCCGGCCACGGTGGGCATGACGCTCGACCGGGCTCTCGAAGACGTTCCCGACCTGCGCAAGGCCTACGAGAACGACGCGCAGATCCGCGAGCTGCTGGATACGGCCAAAAAGCTCGAGGGCCTGGTGCGCGGCTCCGGGGTGCACGCCTCGGCGGTGGTCATCGCGCCCCGGCCCTTGACCGAGCTGGTGCCGCTCAACAAGACCAAGAACGACGAAATCGTCACCGCTTACGACATGAAGGCCGTCGAAAAGATGGGTCTGCTGAAGATGGACTTTCTCGGCCTGGCGACGCTGACCGTCATTGACGACTGCCTCAAGCTGATCGAGCGGACACGCGGAGAGAAGGTGGACATCGAGGCGATTCCCCTCGACGACGAGGAGACCTTCAAAAAAGTCTTCCACTCGGCGCTGACCTCGGGCATCTTCCAGTTCGAGTCGAGCGGCATGCGCGACATGCTCAGGCGCTACAAACCCGACCGCATCGAAGACCTGACCGCGCTGACGGCCCTCTACCGCCCCGGGCCGATCCAGGGCGGCATGACCGACGAATTCATCGAGCGCAAATGGGGGCGGCGCAAGGTGGAATATGCGCTCGCGCCGATGGAAACGGTGCTCAAGGAGACGATGGGAGTGATCGTCTACCAGGAGCAGGTGATGCAGATCGCCAACGTGCTGGCCAGCTACTCGCTGGGCGAGGCCGACCTGCTGCGCCGGGCCATGGGCAAGAAGAAACCCGAGGAGATGGCCAAACAGCGCGACCGCTTCATCAGCGGCGCCGAGGCGCTCGGTCATCCCAGAGACACGGCCGGCGAGATCTTCGACCAGATGGAAAAGTTTGCTGGCTACGGCTTCAACAAATCGCACGCCGCGGCCTACGCGCTGGTCTCCTACCAGACGGCTTACCTGAAGACGCATTACCCGGTGGAGTTCATGGCGGCGTTGCTGACCTCGGAAACCTCGAAGCCGGAAAACGTGGTCAAATACATTGGCGAGTGCAGGGAGATCGGCATTCGGGTCGAGCCGCCGGACGTGCAGATCTCCGGCGCGCAGTTCACGCCCTCTCCAACGCCCGACGGAGAGGCGATCCGCTTTGGCCTGGCCGCAGTGAAAAACGTCGGCGCGAATGCCATCGACTCGATCCTGAAGGCGCGCGCCGAGGCCGGCGGGCGGTTCACAAGCTTCTGGGAGTTTTGCGAGAAGGTCGATCTGCGGGTGATGAACAAGCGGGTGATCGAGTCGCTCATCAAGGCCGGCGCGCTGGACTCGCTGGGCAAGCGCGGGCCGCTGATGGCCGCCGTGGACAAGGCAATCGAGCGCGCCCAGAAATCGCAGCGCGATGCGGCGCAGGGACAGAGCGGGCTCTTCGGACTCTTCGACGAAACTCCCGCGGCGGGTCGCGGCGGCGGACAGACCGGCGACGACCTGCCCCGGGTGGCCGAGTGGGAAGAGAGCGAACGGCTGGCCAACGAGAAGGAAGTGCTGGGCTTTTTTGTCTCCGGCCACCCTCTGGACAAGTATGCCGAGAAACTGCGCAACCTGACCGGAGTGATTCCGGTGGCCGAGGCTCTCGAACGCAAGCCGCCGGAGCGGCGCTGGGGCACGCAGTCGGACCCGGCCGACGAGATTCAGGTGGCCGGCATGATCCTGGCGCTCAAGGTGCAGAAAAGCAAGCGGGACCAGAAACTTTACGCGCAGGCGGCGCTGGAAGACGCCACGGGCAAGATCGACCTGATCTGTTTCTCGCGGGATTACGAGCGCCTTTCCGCCCAGTTGAAAATGGAGGCGCCGGTGCTGGTGCGCGGCGTGCTGATGGGCGAGGAAGAGGCGGCGCCGAAGATCGCCATCAGCTCCATTCAGGCTCTCGAAGAGGTCGAGGTCAGACTGCCCGAGGCCGTGCGGATCCGCATCAACCTCGACCGCACGAGCGAGCAGATCCTCGCCAGCCTGAAAAGCGCGGCCGATGCGGCGCCAGGGCCGGGCAAGGTATTGCTGCACCTGGAAAAAAAAGGCGAGTACGCGGTCATCCTCGAGCCGGAGCAGATGAACGTGGCGGCCGATCGCGCCTGGGTCGAGCGGATCGAGGATTTGCTGGGCAAGGGAGCCGTCGAGGCGGTCGGGTAAAAGCATCCGCGCTGTTTCGAAACGAACCGGCGCGGATGCGAAAAAACTCGTCCCTTTCGCTGCGGGCTTCTTCTTCCCTGCGAATTTCCTTCCCGCCGGTTACGCTGATCCCGGACGCAGCAGCGCGCGGCAACGCTCGCCGAAGGTTGGCGCCACCGGACACTCGAAATAGATCTGACGGTTGAGCGCCATGAGCATTTGCACCGCCTCCAGTTGCGCGTTTCCGCTGTTGATTGCGCCGCCCTCCTGCAGAAACTCGTCGGTCAGGTATTCGATGGCGTGGCCGAGCTTCTCCAGCGCGTGCCCTGCCTGCGCGGAGATGCGGCGGGGACGCGCGCGCGCGATGGTAACAACCGGCTGGGAAGCCGAAATCGATACCCCGTTGGTTGTCGTGAGTGCCATGCACCAATCCTCACCCTGATCTTTCGGCGCGCAAGACAATTTCTTCTGATGACGAAAGTACCGTTTCCCGATGAGGCATCTCACCGCCCGGCGTTTCGTTTCGGGAATCCGGCGGGAGCCCGCGGTCGGTTCTTCGGCCGGCAGCGCGAGCATTCGTCGCGGGATTTCCCTGCCTTGACGGAAGGAGCCCGAAAACCTAATCTCAAATGAGCGCCCTGTCTTGTGTGAAAGAATCGAGAAATGTGCAAGGCGGGGTAGATTTTCCTGATATTTCGCACGGAGCGCCGATGATTCCCTACGACTGGCAATATCTTCCGCTCTTGCTGCAAATCCTTGTGGCATTTGGGCTTGGGATGGGAATGGTGGTGGCTTCCTGGTTCATCGGGCGGCACCGCAACACGGCCACCAAGCTGGCCGCCTACGAATGCGGAATCGTGGCTGTGGGCGATGCCCGCGGCCGCTTCAGTGTGCGCTTCTATATGGTGGCCATGCTGTTTATCCTGTTCGACGTGGAAACGGTCTTCCTGTTGCCCTGGGCGGTGATCTATCGCAAGCTGCCGGCGATCACCGGCGCCCGGTTCTTCGGCTTCTGGGAGATGGTGGTTTACCTGGGATTCGTGGCCGTCGGACTCTACTACATTCTGCGCAAGGGCATTCTGAACTGGAGCCGGGACAAGGCGGACCTCTAGCATGGACGAAGCGTCGAAGATAACATGCGCGGGAAAAACCGCGGTTCTGGAAAGGTTTCCCGGCCATCCGGCCATCCGGGCTGTTCTGGCCTGGAAGCCCGAGGCTTGGACGGATGCCCGATTCGACCGGGGCGAGTTGACGCTGACCATCGCCGCCGGGGAGATTCGCGCCGCCGCGGCGACGATTCAGGCCGCAGGTTACAACTTTTTCGAGGACATGACGGCGGTCGACTGGTTTCCCTCCCAGCCGCGCTTTCAGTTGAGCTATCATCTGCTCTCGCACGCTTTCCGGGAGCGGCTCCGGCTGCGGGTGCTGCTGGATGGCGACGCTCCGGCGATCGAGTCGATCACCTCGGTCTGGCCCTCGGCCAACTATTATGAGCGGGAGGTCTTCGACCTGTTCGGCGTCCGCTTCGAGGGCCATCCCAACCTGCGGCGGATCATGATGCCCGACGACTGGCAGGGACATCCGCTGCGCAAGGATTATCCGGTGGAGGGGTATCGCTAAATGACGGAGACAATCGGCACCCCGATTCTGGAGGTTCCCACAGCCGAGGGCGCGTGCGACCAGCACATGGTCCTGAACATGGGCCCGCAGCATCCGTCCACGCACGGCGTTCTGCGTCTGGTGGTGGAGATCGACGGCGAGGTGATTGTTCGCCTCTACCCGGAGATCGGCTACCTGCACACCGGCATCGAAAAGACCTGCGAGGCCAAGTTCTACCAGCAGGTGGTTCCGCTCACCGACCGCTTGGACTACCTGAACCCGATGGCCAACAACCTCTGTTACTGCCTGGCCGTCGAAAAGCTGCTGGAGCTGGAGATTCCGGAAAAGGCGCAGTGGCTGCGGGTGCTGCTGGCCGAATTGACCCGCCTCAACTCGCACCTGATCTGGCTGGGCACGCACGCCATGGACATCGGCGCGCTGACCGTCTTTCTCTACACCTTCCGCGAGCGCGAGGATATCTTGCGGCTCTTCGAGGCGGTGGCCGGCCAGCGGATGATGACCAGCTACTTTCGCATCGGTGGCCTCGCAATGGAGCCGCCGCTGGGCTTTCTTGACCGTGTGCAGGCGTTCATCCGCACGTTTCCGGAGAAGATCGACGAGTATTCGAACCTGCTCACCGGCAATCCGATCTTCCGCAACCGGCTCAAAGGCGTTGGATTCCTGTCGGCGGCCGACGCCATCGCGCTGGGCGTGACCGGCCCCACCATGCGCGGATCGGGCGTGGACTTCGATCTGCGGCGCGATATGCCGTATTCAAGCTATGAGAAGTTCCAGTTCCAGGTTCCTGTCGCCACCGAGGGTGATTGCTGGGCGCGATACGAGGTCCGGCTTCTGGAGATGCGCGAGAGCGTGAAGATCATTCAGCAGGCGCTGGACGGAATGCCGGAGGGACCGGTCAAGGCCGACGCGCCCAAAATCGTGCTGCCGGACCGGGAAAAGATGAAGACCCAGATGGAGGCGCTGATCCATCACTTCAAGATCGTCACCGAAGGCTTCGCGGTTCCGGCCGGAGAAGTGTATCAGGGCATCGAGTCGGGGCACGGGCAGGTGGGTTACTACATCGTCTCGGACGGCACCGCCAAGCCCTATCGTGTTCATATGCGCTATCCGGGGTTTGCCACCCTGCAGGCGCTGGAAACCATGTGCAAGGGCAGGATGCTGGCCGATGTGGTGGCCGTGGTCGGCTCGATCGACATTGTGCTGGGTGAGATTGACCGGTGAAGAGAATGCTCGGGGGATTGGCGAATGGTTGATTATGCAAAGCTGGCCGTCGACGCGCAACTCATCCAGCAAGCCGACTGTTCGGCCGGCGATACGCGCCAGAAACTGAGAGCCTACTGGCGCTCCATCCTGGAGCGAGTGAGGGCGCAGGTGGCCGGGGAGATGAAGAAGGCCAATGTGGAACTCCGCAAGAGGGGAGTGGCCACCATCGACCGTTGCCATTTGCCGGGCTTCGAGGACGAGATATTTCTCACGTACGGCACGGATACGCTTTGCAGAGTGGGGGTGGGGGAGCGCAAGGGGGAGTTTCACATCACGGCCGTCATCAGCGGCCCCCCGAACGGATACGAGATCGCGCGCAAGGAATATGGCAGCCGCCGGGAGAATTCATACATCGGGATTCATCTGGCCGAAGCCGAGGAACCGGCGGTGGATCCCGAATCCCTTTCCCGCGAAATTGCCATCGACGTCATTTCGAGCATCATCTTTGGCAGATTTGATTGAGTTTGCGTTTCTACCGCTTCCCCGCTCCGCAGCTACGGCACGGTCCAGGAATGAAACGGCGGGTTCGGGCAGCAGGATCGGACAGGGGAAAATGAAGAAGGCCGGCCAAGCGCGGCACGGGAGTTGATGCTATGAGTCTTGAAACCATGAGCGTCTTTTCGCCCCAGCTGGCG
This sequence comes from Occallatibacter sp., assembly GCA_049976805.1. Lineage (GTDB taxonomy): Bacteria > Acidobacteriota > Terriglobia > Terriglobales > Acidobacteriaceae > Telmatobacter. The sequence continues at coordinate 10,498 of JBMFHN010000055.1, forward strand.
GCGCGCTTCGACGCGCTGGTGGCAAAATATCCCCGCAGGCGCTCGGCTCTGGTGCCGATGCTGCTCTATGCGCAGGACGAGGTTGGCTACCTCTCCGATGCGGTGATCGCAGAGGTGGCCCAGCGCATCGGCATCACCGAACTCGACGTGCGCAGCGTGGCCAGTTACTACTCGATGCTGCGCTTCAAGCCGGTCGGCAAATTCAACGTGCAGGTCTGCACCAACATCAGTTGCATGCTGCGCGGAGCCTACGAGGTGTACGAGCGTTTTCAGCGGGAACTGGGTGTGGGAGCGAAGGGCGTGACGGCCGACGGCTTGTTTTCGGTCGAAGAGGTGGAGTGCATCGGGGCCTGCTGCTGGGCGCCGGCCGCGCAGGTGAACTACGACTTCCACGACGAACTGACGCCGGACAAGGTGCCCGCGATTCTTGCCGGCTACCGCCAGAAGTCGGAAAAGGAGAAGGCCGCCGATGCCTAGACTGGTTTCCCATCCCGATGAAGTGAAGCTGGTCAGCCGGCGATTTGGCCAGGGCGCGGCGGCAATCGAAAGATATATTGAACTGGGCGGCTACGAGTCTGCGAAGAAGTGTCTGGCTCAGGGGCCCGACTGGATCATCAACGAGATGAAGGCCAGCGGGTTGCGCGGACGCGGTGGCGCGGGTTTTCCGACCGGCATGAAGTGGTCGTTCGTGCCCAAGCAATCCGACAAGCCCAAGTACGTTCTGGTCAACGGCGACGAGAGCGAACCGGGCACCTGCAAGGACCATCTGATCTTCCTGCACGATCCCCACGCGATCATCGAGGGCACGATCATCGCCGGCCTGGCGATCGGCGCCAGGCTGGGCTTCATCTATCTGCGCGGCGAGTACCGCTATCTGCTGGAGATCATGGAAAAGGCCGTTGCCGACGCTTACGCCAAGGGCTTTCTGGGCAAGAACATCTTCGGCTCCGAGGTGGAGTTTCAGATCATCACGCAGACCGGCGCAGGCGCCTATGAAGTGGGCGAAGAGTCGGCTCTGATGGAGTCGCTCGAAGGCAAGCGGGGCGTGCCGCGCATCAAGCCGCCCTTCCCGGCCGTGGTCGGGCTTTACGGCGGCCCGACGGTGATCAACAACGCCGAGACCATCGCCACCGTGCCCCATGTGATCGAGATCGGGGGAGCGGCATTCGCAGAGATTGGCACGCCGCGCAACGGCGGCACACGGCTGTTCGGCCTGAGCGGGCACATTGCTCGCCCCGGCGTCTACGAACTGCCCATGGGCTACAACCTGAAGAAGATGATCTACGAGGTGGGCGGCGGCATTCGCGGCGGGCGCGGGCTGAAGGCCGTCGTTCCGGGCGGGTCGTCGACGCCGGTTCTCTTGCCCGAGGAGATCGACATCGGCATGGACTTCGACCAGGTGGCCAAGGCCGGATCCATGCTCGGCTCGGGCGGCGTGGTGGTCATCGACGACCAGACATGCATCGTCGAGTTCGCCCTGCGGACGATCAGTTTCTATCAGCACGAGAGCTGCGGCTGGTGCATTCCCTGCCGCGAAGGCACCGACTGGCTGAAGAAATCGCTGACCCGTTTTCATGCCGGCTTCGGCGAGGCGAAGGACATCGACAACATCCAGTATCTGGCGGAGAACATGCTGGGCCGGACCTTCTGTCCGCTGGGCGACGCGGCGGCCATGCCCACGCTGGGCTTCGTAAAGAAGTTCCGCAAGGAGTTCGAGGATCACCTGAACGGCAAGCCGTGTCCGTTCGCCAAGCACGTGGACCTGGCGGTGGTGTAAATCGGGTGGAACAGTGAGACCGCAAGACCTTGTACGCATTCTCGAAGACGACGGATGGTACAGCACGGGACAAACGGGAAGTCACAGGCACTTCCGGCATCCGGAAAAACCAGGATTGCTGATTGTGCCGATGCATGTGGGAAAGGAAATCGGCAAGGGATTGCTGCACAGTATTCTGAAGAAGGCGGGGCTGAAATGACACGCGAATATCTGGTGGTTTACGAAAAAGGCGCGAACAACTGGAGCGCATTTTCTCCTGACCTCTCCGGATGCGGATCGCTCGGCGAAGAGTTGGAGGATACGCGCGCGAATATGCGGGAAGCGATGGAATTGTATTTGAACGAAACCGCGAAGGCTGGCGAAGCAATTCCGGCGGCAGCGGCAACAACCATCAACATCGACGAGTTCGATCCGCTGCATGAGTCCAAGCAGTATTTCGTCGAGTGGCTCGCTGTCGATCTCCCTGAGTCTCATACTTCAAACCCGGCAGCGCAGGCCGCGTAGGAAAAAATGGCAGACGTAACGATCACAGTCGATGGAAAGAAGCTGACAGCTCCGGCGGGGACGCTCCTGATTGACGTCTGCCGCAAGGCGGGCATCGAGATTCCGGCCTTTTGCTATTATCCCGGGCTGAGCCTGCAGGCCGCCTGCCGCATGTGCGTGGTGCGTCAGGAGAAGGTGCCCAAGCTGCAAACCGCCTGCACCACCACGGTGGCTGAAGGGCAGGTTTTCGTCACCGAGTCGGAAGAGATTGCGCAGGCGCGCAAGGCGACGCTCGAACTGCTGCTCGGCAACCACCCGCTCGACTGCCCGGTCTGCGACGCCGGCGGCGAGTGCGAGTTGCAGGACATGACCTTCAAGTACGGCGCCGGCGAAAGCCTCTACGCCGAGGCCAAGCAGCACCGCGAGGAGCAGCAATGGTCGCCGGCGGTCTACTATGACCGCCCGCGCTGCATTCTCTGCTACCGCTGCGTGCGCGTCTGCGGCGAAGGCATGGACGTCTGGGCGCTGGCCGTTGAGAACCGCGGCGTGCGCGCGGTCATTGCCCCCAACGCGGTCGACGCCGGCGGGCAGAGCGGACGGCTGGACTGCGAGCAGTGCGGCATGTGCATCGACATCTGCCCGGTGGGCGCGCTGACCAGCGGGAGCTACCGTTACAAGACCCGCCCCTGGGAGATGAAGCACGTCTCGACCGTCTGCACCCACTGTGCCGATGGCTGCAAGGTGACGCTTGGCGTGCGCCCTTCGAGCAACGGAGCGGTGATTGTTCGCTCTGACAATCGTGACAAGAGTGGCATCAACGGCGATTTTCTCTGCGCCAAGGGGCGTTTCGGCTTCGACTTTGTGGATGATGGCGAGCGGCTTGCCCATCCTCTGGTGCGCAACGGCGAGGGAAAACCGGTCAAGGCCACCTGGGAACAGGCCTTGCGGCTGGTCGCGGGCAGGCTGAAAGAGGTGCGCGACAGCCGGGGAGGCGCGGCCATCGCCGTCATCGGCTCCAACCACGCCACCAACGAGGAAAACTACCTGCTGCAGAAGTTTGCCCGTACGGTGCTTCAGACCAACAACATCGACCACCTGCGGACGGCTGATTACGCGGCCTTTGCCTTGTCTCTGGCCGGCCGGCCGGGCAAGGCGGCCAGCCTGCGCGAAGCGGCCACGGCGCCGGCCGTCCTGCTCGTCGGCGGCAATCCCACCGAGGAACACCCGCTGCTGGCCTGGAACCTGCGCACCAATGTGCGGCTGAACAAGGCGCGGCTTTATGTTGCCAGCCAAAGGCAGATCAAGCTGGAGCGGCAGGCCCGGGCCGTGTTGCGCCTGCCCGCGGGCGGCTACGCGGCCCTGGCCGCTTACCTGGGCGGCAGCGACGCCGTTCTTCACGACGCGGCTTTCCGCCAGGCTATCGCGGCCGAAGAGTCGCTGCTGGTTGTCTTCGGGCCGGAGTTCGAGGGAGCGCGGATCGCGGAGCTGATGGCTTGGGGTCTCGGGCGCGGCAACGTGCGCTTTGCCTTCCTGGGCGGTGGCGCGAACGCCCGCGGAGCGGCGGACATGGGGTTGTTTCCGGACCTTCTGCCGGGCTATGTGCCCGTGACTTCTCCCGGTGCTTTCGTTGCCGAGTACCCGGGCTTGCCCACGGCGCCAGGCAAGACGATGGAGGAAATCTTCACCGCCGCGGCCCGGGGTGAACTGGGTGCGCTGCTCGTCGCTGGCGCCGACCCAGTCCGCGAATTCAGTGTGGACCCGGCGGCGCTGAAGAACACCTTTGTCGTCGCGCTGGACATTTTCCCCGGCCAAACGACAGCTTTGGCCGACGTGGTTCTGCCCGCTGCCAGCCTGTACGAGAAAACCGGCACGGTCACCAATACTTGCGGCGACCTGCAACTGGTGAGAAAAGCCGC
>JBMFHN010000056.1:0-14609 GCA_049976805.1 Occallatibacter sp.
CAGGATTCCCGGCCCGATCAGCAGCCACAGCAGCCACAGTCGCGAGCGCATCCCGCCCGCCCGGCGCGCCTGCCCGACGCGGGCACGATCGCGCGCCCGGTCAATGTCCTCATGGGTGACAACCGGATCCTCGACCATCGTCCGCGCGCCCGAACGGCCCCCGGATTGTATCTCCGCATTCATCCCCTGTTCCGTCCCTGCATGGCCAGGCAGAAGCAGGCCGTGATTCCAAACAGCAGCCCGGAGCCATTGCCCGCACCCTGATTGCCCGGGTCCATGGATCCGGCCAGGATCAGAAATCCGCGGGCCGAAAAATCCATCGGCCGCAGCCCACGGCACGGAACGCGCACCTTTCGGACACTCGCATATGCCTCTGGAAAAGAGGGTTTGGCCAGCATCACAGATAGGAGAGTTTCCGTGGACATCGGTCAAACAAAACCCGGTGGGATGATTTCCCAAGTCCAGTATACTTCAATATTTGAAAGTTTATTAACCATAGATAACTTTATTTCTTAATTTAAATTTTGATTAAATCTCCGGCCGGAGCCAGACCGCCTCGGCCGCCGGACGGCCCAGGATCACCCTCCGATCGGGAAGTTCAATTGAAACCGTCTGGTCGTAGTTCTGGCTGACCACACGCAGCTTCTGGCCGGGATCGATGCCATTATTATGCAGAAAACGCAGCAGTTGCGGGTCGCGCTCCTGCATGCTGATGACCGTATAGTGCCGGCCCTCCACGGCCTCGAAAAGTCGCAGCTCGCCGCGCTGCCTGCGCTCGGCGGGACTCTCGGGCAACACCTGGTTGCCGTGCGGGCAGGCGCCGCCTTCGCCCAGTTTTTCCTTGAGCCGGGCCTCGAAAGCAGGAGAAACGGCGTGTTCCAGGCGCTCGGCCTCCTCGTGAATCTCGTACCACCCCATGCCAAAGATCTCGCACAACATGCGCTCGATGAGGTGATGACGCAAAGCCGTGCGGCGGGCCGTCTCGCCGCCGGTCCCGGTCAGCCTTACAATACCGTCGCTGCCCACTTCGACAAAGCCATCCCGCTTGAGCCGCTTGAGCGCCATGGATACCGCCGGCGGGGTCACCCCCAGCCAGTGGGCGAGCGTAGCGGGAAAGACCTGATGACCTTCAGCCTCTGCTTCCAGAATGGCCTTCAGATAGTTTTCTTTTGAAACCTGAATTGCGTCGTCCATGGTCTTTTCAGCCTTCCCCGGTCCGCCCCGACAAGGGCGCGACTCCGGGATGAAATTCCTTGACGATGAACTCTTTCTGCAAAAAAGACCGGTGCGCCCGTAACCGGCCTGATCGCCCGCGCAGAAAAAACCTGTCGCCCGCTCCTAGATTAAGACAGGCAGGGCGGCAGGGCCGCATTTTCCGCAGGCACAATCCGAAGAGAGAACCCCACCCCGGGAAAGATGCGGCCCGCACGCAAGCCGGCCGCCGCGCCTGCTTGGCTGCGCCTGCTTACTTGATGCGTACCTTCGGCTCCACCGAGAGTCCCGGACGCAGCAACTCATCGTGATCCTCGTGCGCCAGGTCGGTGAAATCGATGCGCACCGGAACCCGCTGAACAACCTTCACGTAGTTCCCGGTGGCGTTTTCCGGCGGGAACAGCGAGAGCACCGAGCCGGTGGCGCCGCCGATCTGCGTCACCCGGCCGTGGTAGTCCCTGCCGGTCGCATCCACATGGATGACCACGGGCTGTCCGGCAGCCATGTGACGAAGCTGGGTTTCCTTGAAGTTGGCCGTCACCCACAGTCCCTTGAGCGAGACCAGCGTGAGAAGATTCTGGCCGGCAGAGACGTTCTGGTCGATTTCGACACTTTTGCGGGTGATGATGCCTGGCTCCGGAGCCACGATCCTGGTGTAGCTGAGGTTCAGTTTGGCCTGATCGAGCTGAGCCTGCGCCTCCTTGACCTGGGCATCGGCCTGCTGGGCGCGGGCGCGCTGCGCGGCCACCTGCTGCGGCCCGGTCTCGGCGTACTTCAACATCGCCTGGGCCTGCTGGGCGCGCTCGCTGGCCACGCGGACAGCATCGGCGGCGGCCCGCTCGCTGGCGAATGCGTCGGACAGGGCGGCCCGGGCGGCATCGGCCGCGGCCAGAGCGGCATCGAACTGCTGCTTGCTGATGACATCTTTGGCCACCAGGGGCTTGTAGCGCGCCAGATCCGACTGCGCCTTGAAATTGTTGGCCTCGGCCTGCGCCACGCGCGCCTTGGCCGCATCCAGTTGCTGCCGCGCCTGCGCCACCCCCGCCCGGGTGCCGCTGACGTCGGCCCCGGCCGAACGGAGATTGCTGCCGGTGTTGACGGTCGTGATGGGCACATTCACCCGGGCCGCGGCGGCATTGGCCTCGGCGCTGGCCAGCGACGCCTCGGCCTTTTCCACCGCGACCTCATAATCCCGGGGATCCAGCTCGGCGATCAACTGGCCCGCCTGGACCTTCTCGTTCTCCTCAACGTCCACCCTGGCGATCTGGCCCGCGATGCGCGAGCTGATCTGGATCAGGTGGCCGTCGATCTGGGCGTCGTCAGTGTCTTCGCTGTAGGTGGAACGCCACCAGAACCCGGCTGCCGCCAGCACAAGCACCGCCACCACGACGAAAACAATGCCTCTGCGGCGCGATTGCGGCTGCGCCAACTCGGGCTCTGCGCCCGGCTCCGTTGGGGCTGGTATGGGGGTTGAATCCGCCACGTTTACTTTCCTCCCAAATAACTCTTGTAGTTTTCGGCTGCGCCCAGCGCACGCGCCAGACTGAGCTTGGCCAGATTGTGCAGGTAGAGACTGGTGACGTACTGGTCGTCGGCCTGGGCCACGGACTGCTGAGCCTGGCTCACGGCCAGGTTGTCGCTGACGCCGCTGGCGTAGCGCTGCTGCGCGTCACTGAGCGCTTCAGCAGCCAGCGCCACCGAGGATCGCGCCACTTGAACCTGCTTCTGGGTGGATTCGATGTCCAGCAGGGCGTCGCGCACGTCGGCGTCCACCTGCGCCTGCTTGTCGCTCAGTTGCGCCTGCGTGCTGTCCAGTTGCGCCTGGGCCGTCTGGGCCTCGCCGCGCAGGGCAAACTCCTTGAAAAGTGGAACACTGAGCGTGGCGCTGGCGTCGCCCGTGCCGTGCGAGGTCATCACGTTCGTTCCGATGTCGCCGTAATCGCCAGAGAATTTCAGCGTTGGCAGCCGGTCGGCCGTCGCTGCCCGGCGCTCGTCCCGGGCCGCGAGGGTCTCTTCGACCAGGGAGGCCAGATCCTTGCGCTGCGCCTCGGCCTGGCGAATCGCGGCATTCACGTCCAGCCCTTCGAGGGCCGCGTAGGGAACCTGATCGGAAAGCGTGAATTTCTGCGCCAGAGGCAGTCCGATGGCACGCGCCAGAGCCAGCTTGTCCTTGGCAAAGGCGTTGCGGGCCACGATCAACTGCTGCTGCTGCGATTGATAATCCACGCGGGCGCGAAGTTCGTCGAGCAGCGGCGCCGTCCCGGCCTCATGCTTGGCCACTGCCTGGTCCAGCGAAACCCTGGAGGTGGCCACCTGCGCCTCCACGCTGTGAATGCGGGTCCTGTCGGCCACAGCCAGCAGATAGGCGTTGCCCACCGCCAGCACCACCAGATCGCGCGCGTCCTCGGCTGTCAACTGAGCCGCGGCAAAGTTGTGACGCGCGGCCAGGTACTTGCGCAGCGAAGCCACATCCACCAGCGACCAGTTCACCGTGCCCCGCAGATCGGTAAAACCAAAGGGGCCGATCGTCGCGGGTAAACCGGGAATACGCAGTCCCTCGGCGGCCAGATCCTGCTGGGTCACGGTCTCTCTGGCGTTGAAGTCCACCGAAGGCAACAGCGTCTGCAACTGGCTGAGACGCTGGCCGCGCGCAGCCGCCGCCTGAGTGCCGCTCAGAATCAGGCCCAGGTTGTTCCGCAACCCACGCTGAATCGCGTCGTCCAGGGAAAGATGAAGAGGCGCAGCCAAAACCTCCCCGCGCGTGACGCTACCCTGAAACGTGGCGGCGGCCGAGGCCGTCGATGGGCTGGGCAATGTCTGCGGAGCGGGCAACGACTGCGCGGCCGCGCCGGCGGCCAGCCAGCCTGCCATCAGCAGGACCACGCCCGGCCCAAGAGGGTGAATGCAGATCGATCTGTTCCTGAAAAAAATTGAAAACATAAAAGGCGATTGACTCTCAGCAAAACACTGCAGCCTGAAAATGCCCGCTCTCTTGGTTTTGCATATTGGATGCGCGCTGCGAGAGCCAGGGTTCGAAAAACCGGCGTGCGTATAACTACTTCTAGTGTAACGAAGAAACCGGGCCGGCGCCTCCCATCCGCTGCCTCGGCGGACAAGCCCGGAAAAGCGGCGCGGTTTCCGTCCCGCGAAGCCTGCCGTGATTGCCTGCGATCGGGCGGTGGCAGCGCCCTCGAAACGGGATCCGCGGCTGCGGGATCAGCGTTGGCGCCGGCGGAAAGAAAAAGTGCCGCGATGAAATTACAAACTTCCCGTTAACCTGCCGCTCAGTGCGCTGCCGAGGAACAAATCAGTTGCCTGGCCAGCGAACAAAGTCCGCGACGGAAAACCTCGCGCACCGTTTCCGGGGTCCAGCCAGCAGCCTGTCTTCCGCCGTGCTGCCGCAGCAGCGCGGCCGTTTCGGCAGAGGTGAATCCGGCCACCGCGCGCAGCACGAACACCGTGCGCTGCGCTGTGCTCAGGCTGGACAGCCAATGCCGCACCCGGTCGTGATCCGGACCGCCGATCGCTCTCTCCAGCTGCTCGCTGGAGATACCGGCCGCAACCAGTTCCCCTCCCTCCTTGCAGCAGGGAGGCTTGGCCGGCACCCCTTGCGGCGGAGCCAAATAGCCCGGGGCGCGTCCGGCCAGCAAATCCAGAGCCGCAACCACCAGCGCCTTCCGGCTGTTCATCCGCGCCCGCGCCGGATCGTCCGCCGGGCGGCAGATCTCGGCATTCGCCACCGCCGTTTCCATCAGCCGCACACTCTGTTCCCCTTCGCCCACCAGCATCGAGGCCAGGGTATAGAGCCGCGCGGCAATCACTTCGAACATCTCTTCCAGGCCTTCGAAAGCCCGGACGACCGTCGCTTCGTCCTTCGGACGCCCATCCATCAGCCAGCAGATCCGCTCGGAAAAGACGCGGGCCGCGGCCGGGATCGGCTCGGGGGGAATCAGGCTGTCGCTGGATGGGTTGAACCTCTGGGGCATGGAGGCGGATCCTCCTTCGCTCGAACCAGACCGGCCGGCTCTCTCTTTATCCTCCACCTGCAGAACCGCACGGGTCAATGGCGATCGACGGCATCGCGCGCCCGTTGTGGGAAACGAATCGCAACCGGACGGGCAGCCGGCCATTTTCTCCGACCGCCGGTCGGAATCGCTCCTTCTTTCGCAGCAAAAAGGATTTCCATGTGCCAAAACTTTTCCATTTTACCCTTGAAAATGCGCAAAAAATTGCGCTTTTTTGCGCATGACCGCATAAGTTGTTGAGGATTCTCTCTTTGAATTTGGATAAGAAATTGCTTAAATGGCTGCAGCATCCTCGCATGGAGGTAATGTTCATGTCCCGCAACGGAGTGATCCTCGCGCTGTCGCCGCTGGCCCTTGTTGTTGGCCTTGCGGCTGCGTCTGCCCAGACCCACAACCCTCTTTTGACCAGCAAAATCGTAAACTCCCAGCGCGTGATTCTGGCGGGCAACGTCCGTCCGGAAGCAACGGCGGCCAATGATCGCGGCCTGCTGGCCGATGACACGCCGCTCGGCGGATTGCAACTGGTGCTCGAACGGCCGCCGGCGAACGAGGCCGCCTTCGAGCAATACGTCGCCGGCCAGTACAATCCGGGTTCGGCGAACTATCACAAATGGCTGACCGGCGCGCAGATCGGCTCTCAGTTCGGTCCCGCTGCCGAAGACATTGCCACCATCGAGGACTGGCTGAACGCACAAGGGTTCGCCGTCGATTCCGTTTCTCCCGACAGGACAGTGATCGAGTTTTCCGGTACCGCCGGCATGGTGCGAACCGCCTTTGACGCGCCTCTGCACAAGTTGAGCGTCAATGGAAGGATGCATTTCGCCAACTACACCGATCCCAGCATTCCGGCCGCCCTGGCTCCGGTGGTTGGAGGTATCGCCAAGCTGAACAACTTCATGCCGCATGCGCTGAACGTGCGGCGCACCGCCCAGCCAATCCCCGGTTTGAAGACAAATGGAGCGGGAGGCAACGGATACAACTACCTGGGAGCGGCCGACCTGGCGGAAATCTACAACTTCAACCCGCTCTATCAATCGGGCATCACGGGCAAAGGCCAGACGATTGTCGTCATCGAGGACACGGACCTCTACACCCAGAACGACTGGACGACCTTCCGCACTGTTCTCGGTCTCAGCAGCGCCTATCCTTTTGGCACGCTGGCCCAGATCAACCCGCCGGGTTCCAACACCTGCACGGATCCGGGGGTGATCAACTTCGCCGATGGCGGCGATGACGTGGAAGCGGCCATTGATGTCGAGTGGTCTTCGGCCGCGGCGCCGAACGCATCCATTGTGAACGCGGCCTGCGCCGACACCTCCACGCAGTTCGGCGGCTTTCTGGCCCTGGCCAATCTCCTCCAGAGTCCCAACCCGCCGGCCATCGTCAGCATCAGTTACGGCGAGTCCGAGGCCTATCTGGGCGCGGCGGAAAACCGCTATATCGAACATCTGTACGAATCGGCCGCCGCCGAAGGTGTCTCGGTCTTCGTTTCGGCGGGCGACGAGGATGCGGCCAGTTCGGATGACGGCAGCGTGGCCACCCACGGCATCGGCGTGAGCGGATTCACCTCGACTCCCTACAACATCTCCGTGGGCGGCACCGACTTCGGCGCGATTCCCCTGGGCAGCTCCGGAACCTATTTCAGCAGCACCAACGGCGCGAATTTCCAGACCGCGCTGTCCTACATTCCGGAGATTCCCTGGAACGACGCCTGTACGGGCGGCCTGCTGGTCAACTTCCTCAACGCGGTCGACGGCACTTCGTTCACGACCTACGGATCGACCAGCTTCTGCAACTACAACGGCGGCGCGGCTGCCAGCGCCGACGGACTGTTGAACGCGGTAGGCGGCAGCGGCGGACCGAGCGGCTGCGCCATCGGCGAATCCTCTTCGGACGGCATCGTCAGCGGCAACTGCAGAGGCTATGACAAACCCTGGTGGCAACAACTGGTCGGCGTGCCCAGAGACCGCGTGCGGGATATTCCCGACGTCTCCCTCTTCGCGGCCAACGGGCTTTGGGGCTCCTATTATGCGGTTTGCATCTCGGATCCCTCGGGCAACTCCGGGTTCACGCCCTGCACCACCGATCCTTCCACCTGGGCCGGCTATGGCGGCACTTCGGTTTCCAGCCCCATCTGGGCCGGAATCCAGGCGCTGGTCAACCAGGATACCGGCGTCAGATGGGGAAATTCCAACCCCGTTCTCTATTGGCTTGCCAACTGGGAGTACGGTGCAAGAGGCAACGCTGCGTGTAACTCCTCGCTGGGCAGCGCCGTGGGAACCAATTGCCTCTTCCATGACGTCACCCAGGGAGATAACGTGGGCGCCTGCGAAGCCAGCGGCGGCACCGAAGTGAACTGCTACGATCCCAGCGGAACCTACGGGATTCTCTCCACTTCGAACCGCTTTCCGCGACCGGCCTTTGATGCTGGCGCGGGGTGGGATTTCACCTCGGGCATCGGCACCCCGAATGTGACAAATCTCGTCAACACGTGGTCCCAAGTGGCTCGTCAGGGCTTCCGCAGATAGCAGTTCGCCCGCGCCAGCCAATCCGTTCCCTCCGCCTTTCCGCTGTCTGGCTTTGCTGGAGCGCGGCGGGCGGGGCGGATACGGACCGTTGGACGAAAGCCATCCGATGCAAAACACCCCCCCGGAACCGGCGCTTGACCGGCTGGTCCGGGGGGCGTCGTTTCCGGCCGATCCAACCGTGCGGACACGGCAGCCCCGGGCAGCGGCCAGACGCCCCGATCCGCGGCTCACCGCAGACTCCCGTTCAGTTTCCCGCCAAAAGGCTGTAGACTGCCATCACGGCGCACGGAACGGATTCGATGGCCCGAATAAAACAGAAACAGAAACTTTTCAACGGCCGGGATCATTCCTGGATGCAGTTCAACCGGCGTGTGCTCGAAGAAGCCGAGGACGCGGCCAACCCGCTGCTCGAGCGGGTCAAATTCCTGGCCATCACCGGCTCCAATCTGGACGAGTATGTGGAAGTCCGCCAGGCCGGGCTGATGCAGCGCATCGAGGATGGTGACCGCGAGCCGGGCTATGATGGGCTGCGCCCGGACGAATCGCTGACCGCGCTGACGGCCGAGATTCACCGTTTTGTCGATGCGCAGTACCGCTGCTGGAACCAGCGATTGCTGCCTGCGCTGGGCCAGTGTGGCATCCATCTGCTTGAGTGGAAAGAACTGGACGAGGAGGCGCGCGCCTTTGCCCAGAACTATTTTCAGCGCGAGGTCGACCCGCTTCTGACGCCCATCGCCATCGATCCGGCCCATCCCTTCCCGCGCGTCATCAACAAGGCGCTCTGCCTGGCGCTGCTGCTCAGGCGCAAGCGGCGCAGTTCCAGTCCGCAGGTGCTGGGCGTGGTCACGGTTCCCCGTGTGCTGCCGCGCTTCGTACGCCTTCCATCGGAGGACGGCACCTTTGATTACCTGCTCTTGCAGGATCTGATCGCGCAGAACCTGGCCGGCATGTACCGCGGCTACGAGGTTCTCTCGCGCGCCGCCTTTCGCGTCACCCGCAACTCCAACCTCTACATCGAGGAGGAAGAATCCCGCTCGCTGCTGGAAACGATCCGCGTTGAGCTGCACAATCGCCGCAAGGGCGACGCGGTGCGGATGGAAGTTGAAACCGGCGCCGAGCCGGAAATCGTCGAGCGGCTCCGGGTCAACTTCGAACTGGACGAGGATCAGGTCTTCCACGGCGACGGCCCGGTCAACCTTTCGCGGCTGATGTTCTTTTATGACGACGTCGCGCGGCCGGAGCTGAAATTTCCGCCTTTCACGCCGCGCCCCTTGCACCTGAGCCGCGGCTCGGCCAACATCTTCGACGAGTTGCGCCGTCGCGACGTCCTGCTCCACCATCCCTACGATTCCTATGAACCTGTGGTCGATTTCATCCGGCGCGGCGCCGAGGATCCCGCCGTGGTCTCGATCAAGCAGACCCTCTATCGCACCAGCCAGGACTCGCCCATGTTTCAGGCGCTGATCGAGGCCGCAGCCACGAAGGAGACCACGCTGGTGGTCGAGCTGATGGCCCGCTTCGACGAGGCCTCGAACATTCGCTGGGCGCGCTCGATGGAAGACGCCGGCGTACAGGTCTTCCACGGCGTTGTCGGCCTGAAAACCCACTGCAAGCTGGCCCTGCTGGTGCGCCGCGACGAGGACGGTCAGACCCGCCGCTATTGCCACATGGGAACCGGCAATTACAACCCCGTCACCGCACGCTTTTACACCGACCTGAGCCTGCTGACCGCCGATCCGCAGATGACCGAGCGTGTCCAGATGGTCTTCAACTACCTGACCGCCCACGCCGAGGTCGACGACTACCGTCCTCTGCTGGTGGCTCCGCTGACCATGGCCGAGAGCTTCCTTGGCCTCATCCGCCGCGAGATGGAGCATGCCCAGGCCGGCCGTCCCGCCCACATCGTGGCCAAGATGAACGCCCTGCTCGAACCCTCCGTCATCGAGGCGCTTTATGCGGCCTCGCAGGCCGGCGTCGAGATTGACCTGATTGTTCGCGGATTGTCGATCCTGCGCCCCGGCGTAAAAGGCCTCTCGGAAAGAATCCGCGTCCGCTCGATCGTCGGCCGCTTCCTCGAACACTCGCGCATCTTCCACTTCGCCAACGGCGGCCATGACGAGATCTACATCGGCTCGGCCGACTGGATGCCGCGCAACCTCTTCGAACGCTGCGAGGTGGCCTTCCCGGTTCGCGATCCGGCGGCTCTGGCACGCATCCGCGACGAGATTCTGCCTGCCTATCTGGCCGATACCGCGAAGGCCCGCCTGCAACAGCCCGACGGCAGCTACCTGCGCGCCGGCAAGCTGCTCAAGAACCAGAAGCCCTTTTCCGCCCAGGATTTTCTCATCCAGGTGGCCGAGGGCAAGGCCGAGCCAGCCGCCATTCCCGCTGTCGGCTCCATCCGGCAGGCTGCGCGGCGAACCATTCGAAAGATCGGCGCCGCGGCCGGGAAAGTTCGCGCTATCACGGCCCGCTGATCTTTCCCTCTTGCTAGAATCAGCGCATGGAAGCTTCTGCGTCGGATCGCGCCCGGCGGATCAAAATCATCCTTTTCGACGTGGATGGCGTTCTGACCGACGGCAGCATCTGGCTGGTTCCCGCCCCGTCGTCCAGCGGCGCGGACAGCATCTCCGCCCCCTTGCGCATGGTCGAGGTGAAGGGCTACAGCGCCCATGACGGCGCGGGCATCACGCTGGCCCGGCTGGGCGGCATGAAGTGCGGCCTCGTCACCAAGCGCATCAGCGAAACCGTCGCCCGGCGCGCCCGCGACCTCAAGCTCGAATTCGTCTACCAGGGCTGCGCTTTCAAGATGCAGGCCGTCCGCGAAATCATGGAGAAAGAGGGCGTCACGCCCGACGAGATTTGTTACGTGGGCGACGACGTCATCGACCTGCCGGTGATGCGCGCCTGCGGCCTGGCCGTGGCCGTGGCCGACGCCCGCCCGCAGGTCCGGGCCGCGGCTCACTACGTCACCCCCAACCGCGGCGGACACGGCGCCGCTCGGGATGCGGTCGAATTCATTCTCTCGGCCAAGGGCGTCCTCGACCCGTGCATCGAAACCTACATCAACGAAAGCAGCCCGATCCCGCCCGAGATGGACATTGGCAAGGGCGAAGGCTTGTCTTAAACGAACCGGACGATCGAAGACAGCCCGGCCCCAAGGTCACGGCCGAGGCGAAAGCCCGGCAATCCCAAGAACGGGGAAAAAACGAATGTCGATTCAGGCAAAACGAGCAGTGGTGCTGCTGAGCGGGGGGCTGGACTCGGCCACCACCCTGGCGATCGCCAAAAGCGAAGGCTACACGCCCTATGCGCTCTCCTTCGCTTACGGCCAGCGCCACGCCGTCGAGCTGGACGCGGCCCGGCGCGTGGCCGCCTCGCTCGGCGTCGCCGACCATCGCATAGCGAAGATCGACCTGCGCCTCTTCGGCGGCTCGGCGCTGACCGCCGAGATCGACGTTCCCAAGGGCCGCGACGCCGCCGAGATGAGCCGCGGCATACCCATCACCTATGTTCCGGCGCGCAACACGATCTTCCTCTCTTTCGCGCTGGCCTGGGCCGAGGTGCTGGGCGCAAGCGACATCTTCCTCGGCGTCAACGCGCTCGACTACTCCGGCTATCCCGATTGCCGCCCCGAATACATCGCCGCCTTCGAGAAGATGGCCCTTTTGGCCACCAAGGCCGGCGTCGAAGGCCGCCAGCGGCTCTCGATCCACACGCCGCTGATCGCCCTGACCAAGGCCCAGATCATCGCCCGCGGCCTAGCGCTGGGCGTCGAATACGGCCTGACCAGCAGTTGCTACGACCCTGGGCCGGAAGGCAAGCCCTGCGGAGGGTGCGACTCCTGCCTGCTGCGCAAGAAGGGCTTTGCCGAAAACGGAATCGAAGATCCGCTGAGCTACTCCTAGCTCTTGGCCTTCAGCCGTCGGCTTTCAACTTCCTGTCGCAGATGCGGGCTGCTTCGATGCCGCCAGGCGCAATACGATGATAGGAGAGCTGAAGAGCTGACGGCTGAGAGCTGAAGGTGGTTTTTCATGACCTACGCCGCGAAGGAAATCTTTTATACGCTGCAGGGCGAGGGCGCGCAGACGGGCCGGGCGGCGGTCTTCTGCCGCTTCGCCGGCTGCAACCTCTGGTCGGGGCGCGAGGCCGACCGGGCCGCGGCCGTCTGCCGTTTTTGCGACACCGATTTTGCCGGTGTCGATGGAGCGGGCGGCGGCCGCTTCGATTCCGCCCAGGCGCTGGCCGCCGCAATCGCCGAAAAATGGCCCGCCGACTTGAGGCAACAAGGCGCCGGACAGCAGGAAGCCGGGCGGCAAGGCCCCGCGTCCGCCCGGCGCTTCGTCGTCTGCACGGGCGGCGAGCCGCTGCTGCAGCTTGACGCGGAACTCGTCGCAGCCCTGCACGCGCGCGATTTCGAGGTCGCCGTCGAAACCAACGGCACGCTGGCCGCGCCGCCCGGATTGGACTGGATCTGCGTCAGTCCCAAGGCCGGCGCCCCCCTGCTCCAGCGCAGCGGAGACGAACTGAAGCTGGTCTACCCGCAAACCGGCCTCGATCCGGCAGATCTTGAATCGCTCGCCTTCCGCCATTTCTTCCTGCAGCCGATGGATGGCTCCCAGCGCACGGCCCACACCGCGGCCGCCCTTCGCTATTGCCTCGCCCATCCCCGCTGGCGTCTGAGCCTGCAAACCCACAAGTTTCTCGGCATTGCGTAAAAGCGCGAGCGGAACCCTCTGAACTGCGCATCCGGCGCCGCAGCGGCCCTGCCGAATTCCTGTCCCGCCACACGGTTCCTTCGCTCCGGCAGGGGAAGCCGGCGCCCCCGCTGCGCGCTCGTCTTCGCTTTGGTGGAACCGGCGCTCCGGCGGTATAACCAGAATTGAACCTTTGCGTTCGAGGGCGATGAGCACTTTCGAATTCCAGTCTGGTGGCGTGCTGCGCGCGGAAATCGCCGTGCCCGCGGAAGGAGAACTCGTTCGCCGCGCGCACCCCGAACCCGCCCACCCCTACCGCTCGCCCTTTGCGCGCGACGCGGCCCGCATCCTGCACGCGCGCGCCTTTCGCCGCCTGGCAGGAAAAACCCAGGTCTTCGCCCGCCTGCCTGCCGACGCCCCTTCGGACCACTTCCGCAGCCGCCTGACCCACACTCTGGAGGTCGCCCAGATCGCCCGGACCGTGGCCCGCACGCTGGGGCTGAATGCTGAACTGGCCGAGGCGCTGGC
Source organism: Occallatibacter sp. (assembly GCA_049976805.1). Taxonomy (GTDB): domain Bacteria; phylum Acidobacteriota; class Terriglobia; order Terriglobales; family Acidobacteriaceae; genus Telmatobacter. The sequence goes on from JBMFHN010000056.1 coordinate 12,991, forward strand.
TCTGGCTCACGACATCGGCCACCCACCCTTCGGCCACGCCGGCGAAAAGGCTCTCAACCACTGCCTCGGCGGCTTCGGCCTGGGCTTCGACCACAACCTGCACGCCCTGCGCATCGCCACCTGGTTCGAAGACCGTTACCCGGGTTTTCGCGGCCTCAACCTGACGCTCGCCGTGCGCGAGGGCATCGTCAAGCACTCCCGCGACTACTCGGCTGCCACGCACCCCGAACTGGCCGAATATTTCCTGGACCAGTTTCCACCGCTCGAAGCCCAGCTGATCGATCTGGCCGACGAGATCGCCTACCTGACTGCCGATCTGGACGACGGCCTTGACTCGGGCATTCTCAGCCTCGATCAGGTGCGCGCCGGCGTGGCTGTTTTCCGCCGTTTCCACGACGCCGCGCTGGCCGAGTATCCAGCCGCCGCGCCCAAACTGACCGTCAGCGAAGCCATCCGGCGCACGCTCAACGCCTTGGTCACCGACCTGATCGAGGAACTGCGCCGGCGGGTTCTGGCCCTCGGCGCGCAGTCGGCCCGAAAAATCGGGATCGCCGAGATTCGCCACGCGCCCCATCGTCTGGCCGCCCTCGGCCCGGAGATGGAATCCGCCCGCGCCGCTGCCAAGCAATTTCTTTACGTCAACCTGTACAACTCGCCCGAGGTCGAGGAGGCTCACGCCCACGCCACCCAGGTTGTCCGGGAATTATTCGCGGCGCTGGTCCGCGATCCCACTCTTTTGCCCGCCGACCATCAGGCGCAAATCCCCGCCGAAGGGCTGGCGCGCACCGTCGCCGATTACGTGGCTGGCATGACCGACAGCTATATTGAGCAGTCCTGGTCGCGCCTGGTCGCGCGATGAAACAGACGCCGCCGCGCCCGGAGGAACCGCGCCGGCATACGATGCGAGAGGAACCGCGCCGCGATGAGAGAGTCCCGGTCCATCGATCTTCACAACCACACCGTTCCAGAGGCGCTCGGTGAGTTCGCGCGTTTTTATAACGATTGTGTGCGCAGCGGTTACCGCGGCCGCATCGAAGTGATCCACGGATACGGGTCAACCGGGGCGGGCGGCGCCATCCGGCGCGAACTGCGGCGGTATCTGGCGGCCCATGTCGAAACCTTTGGCCAGTTCCTGCCCGGCGACAGCCTGGGCAACCCGGGCATCACAATCATCTACCCCCAAAAACTTCTTCCGTCGGCGCCGAATGGACCCTCCGGCGCGCCGCTTCTCAATCCAGCCCAGGAGGCCATCCGCAGGTTCTGCGACGAGGCGAAGAGCCGCGAGCGGATCCTCGCCAAGCTCCGCGGGCGCTTTGGCGACCGGGTTCTGGCGACGGAGATTCGCCAGATGGTCAATCTGGGCCTGCTCGAAGCAACCCCATCCAGCGACGGCGTAACCCGTTACCGGACAGTCTGATCCGGAATCTGCCCCCGATTGCCCGCAGTTCGTATTCTCAGATCTGCTTCCGCCGCCGGAAGCCGAGGGCCGCGTTCTGTCCGGAGATCTCATCCGGCAACCGGGCGGGGGCCGGGGAACAAAGTTCCGGGCGGCACGGACGGTTGTACTCTTGAAGGTGTGAAAAACCGCCATCCGATATCCTGGATTCCATCGCAGCCCT
>JBMFHN010000057.1:0-14601 GCA_049976805.1 Occallatibacter sp.
TCATCCATCCTGACGCGGCGAAGCCGCATCCATATATGCTTTTATGGCCTCGACTACCCACAGATTCTGCCGAAGAGCCTTAATAAACGATAATAGATCAAGGCCGCGTTTGCGGCGTAGAAAATAGCACCCCGCGTTGTTTTCAAGATACGCACATCCTGATTTCCCAAGAGATTGTTCGCCGTAGAAAGAGGCTGGGACAAGCAGTACCCTCTGTGACCTGTTCAATGCCGCCGATCGAAGCGTGCCCACCTCCCAGTCGGTTGAATGCCAGTTTCAGAACGTCTGCAGGAAGTGCGGATCGCCCATCATGCACTTTCGGATGAGCTGTTGATGGATGCATAGAGAAGCCGCAACGCGGCCGCAGTGTGCAAGAGTCCTTGAGTCTCCAGCGACGTGAGGTATACGGCGACGGTCTTCGGCGGGTTCTTGAGGCTTTGACGATGCGCTTCCGCAGCTTGCTGGACGAGGTCGGGGAATCGGTCGATCAGATTCAGGATGAATTTGTCCGGGTGCAGCGCTTCGATCTTGTGCGGCCGAAGCGCCGCGTCAGGAAAGTCTTTCAGATTCTTGGTGACGATTACCCGCGCTCCGCCACGTATAGCGGCGGCGAGCACATGGCGGTCGTTTTCGTCGGGCAGGCTGAGGCTCGGAACCAGATCCTCGTAGCCCTCAACCAGCGAATCGAGCGTTGCCTTGTCCATCAACCGGCGCGTTCGTTCCAGTTTCTCTCGCGTCAGGTCCAGCCTGTTTTTGAGAAGGTTAGAGATCCATTCCTCGTGAACCGCGTTCGACCATCTGGCACGGAAAAGGCCCGCGAGCGCGAGGTACATCAAAAAGCTCCGCAACTCGGAGGGGTAAAGAACATTCGCATCCAAGAAGGCAACGAGCGCAGGCATCGTCAGATTCCCAGTTCCTGATCGTAGGCGACCAGCTCGGCCAGCGCCGCCCGGCGCTCTTCGTCGATCTGCCGCTTGAAAGCCATCGCACTCTTGAAGGGAACGCGCCGATGCGTCCCGACCTTGTGAAACTCAATCTTGCCTTCCTTGAGAAGCCGAATCAGCGTCGGCCGGGAGATGTTCAGCAGATCGGCGGCCTGCTGGGTTGTCAGCTCCGCATTGATCGGAATCAGTTTCACGGCATTTCCGCGACTCATCTCGTCGAGGATTTGAACGAGCAGATGCGCCGCAGCGGCCGGAATCTTGATTGAAGACTTTTTCGACCGGAGATCGAGTGGCCGGTTCGTTTTCAGCCGAGGCGCGAGAATCTTTCTGGTCTCTTTCGCCAGCTTGACATCATCCTCGGAAGGAATCAGCGGAATGGGAGAAGCGGCAGCGGACATATCGATTACCTCACTGCCATTATACAACCGAAATAAACGAAAACATGCGGAATAATCGAAATGACTGTCCCGCAGTTTGTCCCAAGCGCCAGTATGGCGATCATCCTTCGGTTCCTCCACGATCAGGTTTCGAGAACCGGGCTGATTTTGAGGATTCTGACCCAACTTCTGACCCAGAATCGTTGTGGGATTCGGCTAGGCCGGAGGGCTATTTCCGGGGTCAAACCGAGGTTCAATTGCGCGCCGAAAGGGCTCCAAAAACGACTTCCGGCGTCACGCTACTCCGCAGAAAGCATTGATACTCCAGGGGTTACAAGCCGACTGTTAACCGAAGGGTTGTAGGTTCGAGTCCTACCTGAGGAGCCAATCTATCAATAACTTACAGCCTCCCTTCCTCCAGTGCTTGGTCTGACCTTGCTCCAATTGAGCTTCGACCTTGACGGTTCTCCTCTTCGGAACCGATTTGTTGATCACCGCCGATCGACCCAACTCGCACTGCACGACAGTCTCGGCGATCGTCGCTCCGTTCAAGCGCAACTTCACCGCCAGGCGACGCGCTCATTCAAAACAACCCGCGGAAATCGATGTGCCCCGGTCTTCTCAATATCTGTGAGACGCATCAGACAAGTGAGATGTTTTACTCATTCGGGCCGGATCAAGAGTGTGCGCTACCCGCCATGTGGACGCGCCGGTGGGCGCAAAGGTGCTGGAGGCACTCGCGAAGATCGAGGTTCTGCTGGAGGCGCGGCCGGTCGAGTTGCCGGAGGCGGGCGCGTAGAACACCTGCGGTGGGGCAGTCGCTCGCTGCTCGCTTGCATGAGCAGTTGTGCTTTTCCGGGATCCAAAAGCGGGACCTGGGAAAGCCCAACCTATTGACCTTGTTTCTTCGGGATATAGATAACTTCACCTTCATCCATTAACCCAGGACGATAATACTTTTGGATCGAGAGCAAAATAGGCAGTGCAAAGCGGCTGTCTGCGTGGCCTTGTGAGAGTCCCTGCTCGCTGCTTCTATCGATCTGCACCGCCCCATAATCCCCGTCGCGCAGGCGATCGACGATCACGTTTGCGTCCAGTTTGCCCAAGTTTATGAATCGCGTCGCATTGAAGGGATCGTACAAATACGGCTTTCCGGCAACGGCGCATTGCAGGAGATCCTCGCAAAGCGCCAGACCCGGTTGTCGCCGCAAATACGCAACATCCGTGGCGAAATAGCGCTCGCCATTTTGGCTCAGCCGCAAGGCACGCATCGTACGCCAGTTACCGTCGGAGATCGAGAGTGCAATATGCGCCGCGAAGCGCTGTGCCAGATCGGGCTTCTGCGTCGCGGATCCGTAGGAATGCTGGTTCTCGTCGAAGTCGGCAGTATCACGGGAGAGAAACATAGGCGCTGCCAGCCAAAGGAAAAAAAATGCGCAGACGACAGCCTGCGGCAGAGCGCGGAATCTCCCCAGCGGCATTCGTGAGAATTCCGCCCAGAAAACACCGCACAGCAAGACGATTGCCACCATGGAACCGAACAGGGCATTGATGACCACGCCTACTCCGCCGCTGAAGAATGCATCGACTGCCATTGCACAGAACAGCAGCAGCGACAGCACGCGCTGCGCAGGGTTCTTCCAGCAGAAGAAGGAAGTTCTCCATGCGGCCGCCACGGGCAGAAGAATCGGCACGAGCACGATGTAAAGCTTGGCGGGGATGGATTTCCATGAGCACTGGCGCGGTGCAAGAAGGCAGGAAACATAGGCCGATCCGTCGATATGGCTGGTGAGGACAACGGAGAATGCGGCCAACAGTCCGCCGACAGCCGCATAGCGCAGAGCCTTGCGGGGGGAACTGAGCAGCAGGTCGAGCAGCACCGCCAGCGGAAACTCGATCGGGTTGTGCTTGATGTTGCCGCCCAGCACGAAAAGCAGCGCGGTCAGATCCAGAGTCCAGCCTCGCCCGCCACCCCGCACATAGACATACAGTCCAGCGATAAAAAGGCCGAGGGCGAGCATTTGAGGGTCGTCCATGCCAATATAGTCTGTGGCGTTGGCGCAGAAGATCGCCACCAGAAACATTCCGGAGAGCCATGCGACCATTTTTTCGCGCGTCACCTGCCAAACGATGAGCCCGGCGAAGATGCCGCCCAGGCAAAGGCCGAGCAAAGACAGAATTCGTCCTGCAAACAGGTAACTCGATGGAGAGTTGCCGAGCGCCGCGATGAGGTGAAAAGAGAGCGCGGGATAGTTGACGGATGTCCAGTCGTAGACTGTGGCGTACAGGAGTTGATGCTCGGCCACCTTCATCGCGTTGTAGACGTTCCAGCCCTCGTTGTAGTTGATCTGCTCCAACTGAAAGGCGCGCGCGAGGGGCAGCACGGCCGTCCAAAGAAGGATGGCCGCACAGAAAGAGATCAGAAGTCCGGATTGGACATTTACCACGCTGTGGCGGTGCATGCCTGCACCTTTCAAACGGCGATAATCGGGATTAAAGTTCGGTTTACACTATAGCAAAGGTTTACACTGCAGCAAATAAACCCAGATGGGTATTTACTTGACTCCCGTGGCCACAATATATAGGGTTTGGGCCTGTCGAGGATTATCCGCGAGACCTGCTGGAGTTGGAAGCCCGCTTTTCGACTGCGGCGGCTTGTCGGGAGTATCTGTACCGCCTTCGTTGGCCGGACGGCTTTCGTTGCCCGCGTTGCGGCGAGACGAAAAACTGGCCGAAGTCTGGCGGTGTGGTGTGTTGCGCCGGTTGCGACTCCAGGTTTCTGTGACCGCCGGAACAGTGTTTCAGGGCAGCCGCGTGCCGCTGAATGAGTTGCACGAGACCTTCGAGGACTCATTTGGCGGGTCCGGGCAGAACGGTTCCTCGGCGTAGAACGCCCAACATAAACTGACACGACTCAGCGAGACAGCGGGATCTCAGGCCGGCCGAGCATGGCCCAAGACCGCAGCTCCGCTTTCAGATTTCGATCTCGCGCATCTTGCCCTTTTGGCCCATCAAAATGGCGGCTTCCTCGCCGGCGACCCGGACGCAACCACCCGCCAGCAATCCTCCGGGGCATCCGCCCTCCGAAGCGCCGCGAGGCCCTTTCTGCCATTGATTCCGTCGATGCGCGCAATCCTTGATCTTTGCCTGATCCAGGCGATTTCCCCGCTCCCCTTCTGCTAGAATCGGTTGTCGCTATTCAGCAAAAAAAACGGTAGGTGGAACCATGGGCTTCAAGTTTCAAGGCTTCGATTTTCTGCACCTCGACTCCATCTTCAACGAGGACGAACTGCTGGTCCGCAAGACCGCACGCGACTTTGTCGAGGACAACGTCATTCCCATTATCGAGGAGTGCTTCCGCGAGGGGCGCTTTCCGCGCGAACTGGTGCGCATGATGGGTGAACTGGGATTTTTCGGCGCTAATTTAGAGGGTTACGGCTGCGCCGGCATGTCGAACGTCGAGTACGGTCTCGTCATGCAGGAACTCGAACGCGGCGACTCCGGTCTGCGCAGCTTCGCCAGCGTGCAATCGGGCCTGGTCATGTACCCGATTTACGCCTTCGGCAGCGAAGAGCAGAAAAACAAGTGGCTTCCCGTCCTGGCTCGGGGGGAAAAGATCGGTTGCTTCGGCCTTACCGAACCCGGCGCCGGCTCGAACCCGGGCGCCATGACCACCACCGCCCGCAAGGTGGGCAATGAGTACGTACTCAATGGCGAGAAGCTCTGGATCACCTCGGGCAATCTCGCGGACGTAGCCATTGTCTGGGCCCGGAACGAGGAGCAAGGCGGGAAGATCCGCGGGTTCCTGGTCGAAACCGACCGCCCTGGCTTCTCGGCAACCGAGATTCACGGCAAGTGGAGCCTGCGCGCCTCAGTCACCAGCGGCCTCTCGCTCGCCGATGTTCACCTTCCGGAGGCCAATCTGCTGCCTGGCTCCGACGGCCTGAAAAGTCCCTTCCAGTGCCTCAACCAAGCCCGTTACGGCATCAGTTGGGGAGCGATCGGCGCTGCCATGGACTGTTATTCGACCGCCCTCGAATACGCCAGGTTCCGCAAGCAGTTCCGCGGCCAGCCGATCGCCAGCCACCAGATCGTCCAGGAAAAATTGGTCTGGATGGCCAGCGAGATCGCCAAGGCGCAACTGCTCGCATTGCATGTAGGCCGGTTGAAGGACGCCGGCACCGTGCTCCACGCGCACATCTCCATGGTCAAACGCAATAACGTCTGGATGGCTCTTGAATGCGCCCGCACAGCGCGCGGCATCCTGGGCGCCAACGGGATCACCGAGGATTACCCCATCATGCGCCACATGATGAATCTGGAGTCTGTCATCACCTACGAGGGAACGCATGACATTCATACACTGATCCTCGGCCAGCACCTGACCGGCTTTGCGGCCTACTGAGGTTGGGGCAAGGCTTGCCGAGCATGCGCAGCGGAATCGGGGCATCAACTGCGTTGGTGGCCGCAGTGTTTCTGGGCGGGATGCCTGCTCCGGCTCAGGCCAGCGCCCTGACGGTGCGGACCACACAGGGCAGGGTGCGCGGAACGGCCCTCCACCACGGTCTGGTCGGGGCGTTTCTGGGATTGTCCTATGCCGCCCCGCCGACTGGCAGGCTGCGCCGGCGTCCGCCCCAGCCGCCTCTTTCGTGGAAGGGGATCCGGGATGCGACCAGATTCGGTGCACACTGCCTGCAGGAGCGCGTCTTGGGCTTTCTGACCACGGCGGATCTGGCCAAAGAGGGCGGCGGCGCGGCTTTCGCCCGTACGCGCTTCAGCGAAACCCTGGCAACACGCGAAAAGAAGGACGAGCAGTGGATGGCCTCGCTCGGCGTCCTGTCAATCGCCGATTTGCGCTCCCTGCCCGCTGAAGGGATTCCCGTGGCGGCCCGAACCCGGAGGGCGGCTTCTGGCCCGTCGTCGACGGCAGGTTCCTGACTGAGCCCTTGCCGGCCACCTGCGCCGCCGGAGAACAGGCCCGGTTGTCCCTGCTGCCCGGCTGGAATCGCGACAAAAGAAGCTGGAAGATCCGCATCGGCAAAAGCCTTGTTGGCGCGCCTCGCACGGCCGGGTGCAGACGCACGAAGGGCCGCATGCAGGCAGCCTTTGTGAGAAAAATTCAAAAGAAGAGAACGGAAATTGCGCTTGGCGGCAAGCCTCACCCCGAGCGTGGCGGGGCGCCAGCCTGCCGGTTACTCGCTCACGCCCGATGCGGAGGCAAAACCGGCCGCTTGCACGGGAGGGATTGGATCGCCGGTAAGCGGCTCTGCGGGAATCAGGTCCTTGGCATTGATTGCGTTCGAATAATCGGGCCCCAGGCCGAGCTTTTCAAGTGCCCGCGAGTCGGGAGCCAGTTTAGTCTGCCAGCCATTGTCGGCCTGAAATTTTTCCATGGCCGCCTTCGTGGTTTCGTCCCATACGCCGTTGGGTTCTTCGCTCAGATAATGCGCGCGAACCAGAGCCTGCTGAATCTGGATCACCCGATCCGGCTGAATGGATTGCTGGCCGCGCAGGCGGTGGAAATGCAGCCTGGATACAAATCTCCGTTGGCCATGGTGCCGTTCACGAGCACCGGCGTGCGTGCGATATGCCCTGCGGATAGGGTGCTGGCTGTGCGCTCGGTGCCCCCTGGCGCCAAAGGCCGGTGACAGAGCCAGAACCGTAAACAATAAAAATACCAAGCCTGCTCGGAAAGAAAGCACGCTGCCTCACCTCAAAGAAGAATGTCTAAATTATCTCTTGGTATCGATGCTAACGAACGGTTTCCCGGCTTGGCAAGGAGAAAATGAGTTCCACCCCCGAAATCGCACCAAAAAAGAAAAGGGCGCCGAAGCCGGGAATCCGCCTCCGGCGCCCTTTCGTCTACTGGAGAGTCCCTCCGAGGTAGTTGATTCCGTCGTTGGGATGACGCGGGTCGAGGACTTCAAAGACCACGTCATCGCCAGTCTTTAACTTGCCGACGACAGCATCGAACTGCTCCTTGTCGGGCGTGGGCTGCCGGTTGACTCGCGTAATGACCAGTCCCGGTTCCAATCCCTGCAAATCCGCAAAAGAACCGGCTCGAACCGATTGAATCACCACGCCCGGCGTGTGCAGCCGCGCCAGCACGGCGGAGGATGCATTGCGAACCACAACCCCCAGACGAGCCTCGCCCGCGTCGCTGGCCTGACCGGTGGCGGGTGCGCTCGGCTGGCCATTCAAACTGGCAAAGACCTGATCGCGGTTGCCAATCGTGACCGTGGTGTCCTCGTGCTGCCCGTTTCTCAGGTAACCCAGCCGGATCGTCGAGCCCGGCTTGCGGCTGGCAATGTCGTTCACCAGATCATCGCCGTCCTTGATCGGCCGGCCGTCGATGGAAACGATGATGTCGCCCGGTTTGATGCCCGCCTTGTCGGCAGGTTGTCCAGGTTCAACCTGCTGGACCAGCACCCCATACTTGAAGCCGTAGATGCGGTTGACCGCCTGGGGAAGATTTTCCCGGAATTCGATACCGATCGAGCCGCGGGTCACCTTGTGGCTGGGTCCGATCAGGTCGTTATAGACGGCGACCACGGTGTTCGAGGGCATGGCAAAACCCAACCCCTGATATCCACCCGACTGCGTATAGATGGCCGTGTTCACGCCAATCACCTGGCCGTCCATGTTCAGCAACGGTCCCCCGGAGTTGCCTGGATTGATGGCCGCGTCGGTCTGCAGGAAGTGTTGGAACTCACCGCTGGCGCCAGGCTCGATGGTGCGGTTTTTCGCGGAAATAATACCGGCAGTCACGGTTTGTGCCAGCGCAAAGGGGCTGCCAATCGCCTCCACCCAATCGCCCACATGCACGTTGTCGGAGTTGCCCAGCTGCACGGTGGGCAGCGGGGTGTTGGTATCAATCTTGATCACTGCCAGATCGGTGGCTTTATCGTAGCCGATCACATGCGCTGGCCGGCCCATGTCTGCGGTATCGGGATCGCTCGCCAGCTTCACGTAGATCTTGTCGGCCTTCGCGATCACGTGATAGTTGGTGATGATGTAGCCCTTGGGATCGACGATGAAGCCCGAACCGAGCGACTCGCGAACCTGTTGTTCATCCTCGCCGCCCTGCATGCCGGGCATCTGACCGCCAAAGAAGCGGTTAAAGAAATCCTGGAAGTTGTCCGGTCCCTGCTGATCGTTTTCGCCGCCCGGCTGCTGGGGCGCCTGCCAGAAAAAGCTGTGAACCCCGCCATTGTCGCTGTTGCCGGTATTCTTCGGAAGAGTTTCCGTGTTGATGTTCACCACCGCCGGCCCCACCTCCTGGGCAATCTTCACGAAAGCATTGGGAGGCACTGTGGAATTGACCACCTTGAGTGGCGTTGCGTCAGAGCTTGGATTCTGTTGCTCTTTTCCATAGACCCCGTGCGCGGCAAAAGACCCCGCCACGATGGCTGCCGAAACCATTGCCAGCAGAACAAAAATCGAAGGAAGACGGTGCGCACGCAGCCGTTCGAAAAACGCTTTCATGAGTTTTCTGACCTCGTTGGGTAACCAGCCTCGCAGCTGGATTGTTGATCACGCTAACTTTTACTCAGGCCAGGAGCGGGTAAACCCCTCCGGCCGCTGGCTTCAACGCTCCAGCCCGGCAACCTCCACCCGGATCCATCCAGGAAGAATCCGGCAGGCAGACGCAGGCGGCGACGGCGCAATGAAACCCGCCGCATCCATATAGACGCACCTAAAGAAAAAGTGTCGCGGGAAGAAAATAAGCGACTTTCCGCGATGAAGGAGAAAGGGAGAGCCCACCCCTCCCCTGCGGCGCTCCAGAAAAGCGAAAGCAACAGCCAGCCTAGGACCGGAGCGGCATGCGGCTTGCTCGGCTACGCCAGAAGAGCGCCAGCGCCAAGCCGAAAAATCCGCTGCCCATCAACAGCAGAGAGGCAGGCTCGGGAGTTTGCGCGGCGATGAATTCAGCGGAAAAATCGACTCCCTCGCCGCCCGCACCCGTCTGCGCGTCGATAATACTCAGCGTATTCATGCCGGCCTTCAGCGAAATGCCGCTGAGGGTGACCGTGTCCACGGAGCGGCAGTTGGGCGAACCCGCCGCGCACTTGGTGTCACTGCCGATTGTGCCGAAAGGAACAATCGGCTCGCCATTCAGAAGAACTTCCGCCGTATCGTCGGCCATCACGCTGATGCTGCCGTCGTAAACGCCGCCCACGGCGTCGAAGGACGTCTCATAATAGTAGAAATCGTTGGGCTCGCACTGGCTGCCCGAGCAACTCGCGCCAGCCATCGCCGAATTGGAGACCCAGGAGGTGCCGGCAATCGCACCCGCCCAAGGGCCCGGATTGGTGACAAGATAGCTCGTCTGCGCCGAGTTGCTGAGGTGTTGCGGATTGCCCGTGGCCGAAAGGCCCCCACTCTGGTAGCCATTATTCAGCGAGCTGTATCCCAGGTATGCCAGCGCTCCGTTCAAGTGGCTGTTCGTGTTTCCACTGCCGCTGTTGAGCGTGATGGTGTCCGCGTATGCTGAAGATGCAAAGATCAGCAGCAACGCAGGAAAAAAGACGGCCCTCAAAATCGTTCTCATTCTTTTCCCTCAAGCCTTTCCCAAGGGTGCTGTCCGCGTCTGCTTCCGGCAAAACTTCGAAAGAGTCAAGCCGGGTTCCTAGGCTGTTCACGGAAAGAACCTGCGTCCGTAACCGGGCCGGAAGACACTCCACCCTCCGCCACTGTTCGCAAATCCTCAGGAACAGTGAGCCCATGGGGCGGGAAGCGCATCCGGCGTTCCCCAGGCGGAAAGATCATCCTTTCGCGCCCGCCATGCAATTGCCTTCGCTGCCAGCAGATCGCATGCCAAACTTACTATAGCAAATTGAGCGGTTTATGAGAATCTGGATCGGAAGTCTGCAAATCTTTGCCTCGGCGCGCCCCAGATCGGGAAGGCAGAACCTCGGAACGCCAGACTGGGACGAATCCGAACGGCCCAGCCGAATCCATGCCGTGAAGGCGCCTCGCCCATGCGGGATTCAGGATGGGACCGGAGCCGGCAAAGAAAAAGAGAGAAAGGGCAAATTACCACGCCCTTTCTCTCTCAGATGTGCAGACATGCAGAAAAAGAAGAATACATGCAAAAAGGGAGATTGCGATCAACTCTGTGACAGACGCGCACATCCCGGGGGATGGGCCACGTATCGATCGGCTTTTCGCGCCGGGGAAGACGAACGGCTGGCCTCAGCGAGCCCTTTTGTCTTCCCCGGCACGGGATCCCGGCGAACTACGAGTGGTGAACCAGGCGGGCCGATTTGCCTCTCCAGAAGACCAGCAAGGCCATGCCAAGCAGCCCGGTGCCCATCAGCAGCAGCGAAGAAGGCTCCGGCGTGGCGTTGGTCATGATGTCCGCACTGAGCTGTCCGTTAGGGCCGTTGACTTCCGCGTAGAGCACTTCGAAGAAATAGGTGCCGGTGGTGCCGACAACGAAGGTACCTTGGCCGGTGATGCCATGGATACTTGTCGGCCCGGGTTGGTTGATTGCCGTCGTCGTGACTCCATTGCTGCCGGTCAGATAAAGCATCATTCCGTCATCGTGCGTGAATGTGTATTTCTGGCCACCAACCAAGGTGGTGTAGCCGGTAAACTCCATCACATCGTTGTTGATGCCCCAGGTTGCCAAAACATTCCCCTCTGTCGTGGCAGATTGATCGCCGCCGGTGGCGTAAAAGACCTTGTTGCCATTGGGTTTACCGTTACTACCGGTAGTCAGGAATCCAGTGAGATCCTTGTCGGTGCTGCTGAAGAAATTAAAAATATTACCGTTGGGGTTGCTGACCGTGAAGGTCGTGGTAGGAGTACCCGTGGGCGGGGTCGCGCCTAAGCTGGAAGGGTAGGATGTTGCACCTGCCCAAACACTGCCGGATAGGCTGTCGGCGCGGGCCGTTCCTGCGAAACACACAAACGCCGCGACCACCGTTCCAAGAAGTGCAAGCCGGCCCAATCGAGCTTTCGCGGGTGAAACGAACGCAAATCTTTTAATCATCTTTCTCCTCAGAATGGCCTCGTAGGCTTCTGTGCCGCTCTCCTCCCGGCTCAATGCGCCTAAGGAGATGCGATTGGTTTCTGGTTGACCCGAACATCTCGATTCTCTTGCCATGCCCGGGGGGGGGCATTGTACCGAGACCCACTTCAAAACTTGCTCAAGGACCATTGCATCCAGTTCGGGGGAGAACTGGGGTTTGCCGCAGAGGGGAAGCGAACCCTGATTCGCCTCTGCGCTCAATCGCCCGTGCCCTTTACAGTGCAAATCCAGGGCCAAACTTCGGTACTTTATCTTCATTAACTTAGGAGGTTCCACCCAGCGTGTATGCAAAACTTTGCAGATCAATAGCCCAGAAATTTCCACTTTCACGTTGGCGGTTTCCAATGAGGAAGATGGATCCCGACGGCATCGAGATCCGTCTGCGAGGACACGCCCCGGGAACTTCGAGCGGGCACGCCCCCCCCGGGCGGGAGAAAACCGGCTCGGAATTGCACCGGCCTGCGGGATGGAGAGTTGCGCTGCGCCTCTGGCTCTGGACCGCGGAGCCTGAAAAGCGCAAAAAGGAAAGGATGGCGGAACGCCTCCTTTCCTCCTGCGCGCCGGAGGAGATTTCAAGCTGCACTTACGAGTGGAGAACCAGACGGGAGGATCTTCCCCGCCAAAAGACCAGCAAGGCCAGGGCAAAAAGCCCGCTGCCGAGGAGCAGAAGGCTGCCCGGCTCGGGAGTTGTGGCCACCAGGGAGGTTCCCGTTGCCACGGCGCCGTCCTGGAAGGTAATGGTGCCGGGGCCATAATGGGTGGCGCTGGTCACCAGCACGAAGTTATCCAACGATTTGCCGGCGTAGAGTTGGTTGCCTCCATCCAGGTCCAGAGTGACGATCCCGCTGATATCGGTTCCGTCATTGACCATCAAGCTCGAATTCGCAGGACTCAAATTGCCTTCCCATACGGAAAAAGCTCCAAAGCTGGAGGTGGAAATGGAGTTGATGAAATCGCTGCCCATGGCGGCGGTATTCGTCAGCGTGTAAACAAAGTTGAGGCAGGTGGGGCAGGCAGCGTCGGCGCCTCCCTGGTAAACACTCACCGAATAACTGGCAGTGAAGGGATTCGGATCGCCGGGGGTTGCCGTCGGCGTAACGCTGCCCGAATAGGTGGTCAGGAGCGTGCCCAGGTTGGAAAGAGCGACGCTGGTTGACGTTGTGGAAGAATTGGTGCTGGTAAGCAACTGCGTCGAATCGGCCCATGCCCCTGGGGAAAGGGCAAAGGCTGCTGCCACTGCTAGCAATGCCGAGGTTAACTTCTTCTTCACAATAACCCTCCTGTGGATCGCCATCGCGGGCGGTTATGCTGCCTCACTCCTTTGCGAAGTTCCGCCGAAAGGGTGAAGCTGTGGGTTCATGGTTGGCGACGGGCGCCTCGCCGAACACCCCTTGCCGAGGAAAAGCAAAGGCATCGAGTCACTCCTCGCATTGCTGCGGCGGCGTTGGTTGCGGATTGCCCTCGATCCGGCATTCCGGGATCCAGCGTTCGCCGGAGTCGTCACTCACCCCAGCACACGCACCAAGGCGGTACCCGGTCTTATGCACATCGCGCTCCAAACAAGAATCTTGTTGTATCAACCAGTTAGAATCCGTCGAGAAAGCCGGTGTGCAAGGATTTGCGCAGAAACCTTCCCAGAAAGTTCCATTTTTGGACTTATTTGCTCCAATTTCACAAAGCCGAATGAGCCCTTCCGCCAGCCAGGGACCCGGTGTGCCGATGGTTCGTCTTTTTCATTCCGCGCGGCGGGCACGGGGACAAGCCCCGGCTGCCGAAGGAATCGCCACACCATGGGCCGCGGGCGGATTACGATTCAGCGGCCCACTCCAGCATTGCGAGCGTCAACAGCAGCACGCGGCGCAGCCCCGCTTCGCGGTTCTGCGCCGAGTACCACTCAGCCCGGGTATGCGCTCCGCCGCCCGTGCCGCCGGCGCCGAGCGACAGGGCCGGAACTCCAAGGGAAAGGGGAAGATTGGCATCGGTCGACCCGAGGCGAAGCTCGGTGCGCAGATTCAGATGGCGGTCCACGGCGCGCAGGGTTTCGAGCAGAGGCGAATTCTCGGCCAGCGACGCTGCCGGACGGTCGCCGATCTTCTCGATTCGAAAGGTCAGCAAGCTCCGGTCCGGATTCGTCCCCATGCGCTTGCCGCGCGCGGCAAAGAACTGCACGGCGCGGGCGTTGGCGCGCTCGACGGCTTCCGCGACGGCATGTTGAAGGGAGGATTCCATCTGCTGCAGTTGCGCGGAGCTGATGGAACGGAAATCGATCGATGCCTCGGCTCTCTCGGGAATCGAGTTCACGCTGGTCCCGCCCTCGATGGTTCCCAGATTGAGCGTGGTGCGGGGCTCGTCGGGCAGCGGCGTCTCGGCCAGTGCGGCCAGCGCCGCAGACAAGGCGGCGATGGGGTTGGGAATGCCCGCATCGGTAAAGCTGTGGCCGCCGGGACCGGTGAGGGTGACCCGAAAACGACGGCTGCCCAGGGCTTCCGTGACAGCCGTATCCACGCCGGCGCCATCCAGGACGATGTGAGCTGCCACGCGGCCCGCAAGCCGGCTGTGATGATAGAAGGCGCGCACGCCACGCAGGTCGCCTTCGCCCTCTTCGCCCACGTTGCCCAGAAAAAGCAGCGGCGCAGGCACTTCGGCACCGCTGTGCGCCAGCGCGTGGGCGATGGCCAGCAAGCCGGCCAGTCCGGCGCCATTGTCGCAGGCTCCGGGAGCTTCCAGGCGATCTCCCTCGACGACCGGATGGATCGGCGTGCTGGCCGAAAAGACCGTATCCAGATGCGCAGAAAGCACCACGAGCGGCCCGGTGCTCTCGGGGGGGAGCGAAACGGCGGGGAAAAGCGCCAGCACGTTGCCGGAGCCATCCGTCTCTACATGGCCGAGTCCCGCCTCGGCAAAGCGGGCCGCCATCCATGCGGCCCGTTTCTCCTCGCCGAAAGGCGGCGCGGGAATCGCCACCGCCGCCGCCTGCCAATCCATGATGGTCTTGGGATTGCCATGCAGCCAGGCGAAAGCGTCGTGAACCGCCCGCCGGGCGGCCAATGCCGTTACCCGCGAGAAAGGCGTAATGGGAAGGTCGATCGCCATGGGGATGGTTTCAGGGTAGCAGGAGGCGGCCGCGAAAGGCGCCGTCCGCGCCGCATTTCAAGCGCCCGCCGCCGGCATCCCGGCCGGCTCGCCGTACTCCACCGAAACCAGAAACAGTCCCTGCGCCGGAGCGGTCGGCCCCGCGGCCGCG
>JBMFHN010000058.1:0-14267 GCA_049976805.1 Occallatibacter sp.
GATGACACCGTCGATGATGCCGCCGGCCAGGAAATAGGTGGAGAGCTCGGGCATCTGACGGGAAAGCCTCTCCTGCACCATGTGCATATATTGATAGCTGCCAATGCTGTGGTCCCTGGCGAGGCTGGTTTGCACGAAGGCCGTGTCCATGGAGGCGTTGGTGGTGAAGATCGCCGAAAGGTCGGGATAGACGCCGATATTGGAGACGATCTTCCGCATGTCGCTGGGCTTGACCGTCTGGCGGATGATGTCTTCGACCTTGGCGATGTAATCATTGCTCACCCCGAGGCGCGAGCCCGAGGGCATGTGCACATAGATGACAAACTGGCCGGGATCGGTGCGGGGAAAGTAAGCGCGGCCGAGAAAGGGAAACGCGGAGATGAATACGATCAAGATAGTGGCGATGATGGACACGGTGGTAAAGCCAGGACGCTTCATGGCACGCCTGGCCAAACTTTCGTACCAGTCGAGCAAAGAGTAAAACTTTTCATTGAAAAGCATATCCAACTTGGCAAAGAAG
Source organism: Occallatibacter sp. (assembly GCA_049976805.1). GTDB lineage: Bacteria > Acidobacteriota > Terriglobia > Terriglobales > Acidobacteriaceae > Telmatobacter. The sequence goes on from JBMFHN010000058.1 coordinate 521, forward strand.
CTTTTGCTGACATGCTCGGCGTACTCACCATCCTTGTGCGGTTTGATGAATTTGGCGCAGTAGAGCGGCACCACGGTCATGGCAAAAAAGTACGATGCGAAGATAGACAGAACCACGCCCAGGGCCAGCGGTGTAAAGATATATTTGCTGACTCCGGTAAGAAACGTCACCGGGAAGAAGACGATGGATGTGGTAGACGTGGCGGCCAGCACAGCAAGAGCAACTTCCATTCCTCCCTTTTCCGCAGCTTCCTCCGGCGCAAATCCCATCTCCATGTGGCGAAAGATATTTTCAAGCACCACAACCGAATCATCGATGAGTCGCGAAAAAGCCAGGGCCAGGCCGCCCAGCAGCATGGTATTGATGGATCCTCCCATGGCGTCGGTCAGCATGAGGCATACCAGCGCCGAAAGCGGGATCGACAAGAGCACAGCAAAGGTGGCGCGCGGACTGCCGAGAAAAACCAGGATCATGAGACCCGTGAGCATCAGCCCAATTAACGCCTCTTTAACCAGGTTTCTGATGGCCAGTTTTACGAAGACCGATTGGTCGAAAACAACCCGGGTTTTAAGTGCTGCTGGAACGTCAACAAGCTTCTTGATCGCGGCCTTGATACCGTTAACGATGGTGATCGTGTTGCTGCTGCCGCCCTGTTTGAAGATGGGAATATAGACCGAACGCTGACCGTCGATGCGCACAATGTTATACTGCAGCGCACCCGAGTCCTCCGCCTTGCCTACCCTCCCAACGATGATGGACGAATTCCCCACGGACTTGATGGGCATCTGGTTCATCGACTTGGCGTCGGGAAATTGGCTGTTGGCATAAATGTTGTAATCTTCTTTGCCTATGCGCACATCGCCGGCGGGCAGAATGAGGTTGGAGCTGTCGACAGCCTTGGTAACGTCGTCGAGGCTGAGATTGTATGCATCCATTTTGAGAGGATCGACATAAATCTGAATCTGGCGGTAGGTGCCTCCGAAGGGTTGGGGGACAGATGCGCCCTGCACGTTGGATATCTGGTCGCGCACCTCGAACTGGGCAAGATCCTTGAGTCTGGTCTCGTTCAGCCCCTTGCCTTCAAGCGTGACCAGGCAGACGGGTTCCGTAGAGGCGGTCATGCCCAGCACAACGGGCGGCAGCGTTCCCGGCGGCAGACGGCGCAGGTCAGCCATGGCAAGATTGGCCACGTTGCTCAATGCAGCATCTGCGTTGGTGCCCGGCTTGAAATAGATCTTGATGATGCTGACGCCGGTCATGGAACGCGATTCGCTGTGGTCCACGTTGGCGGCCAGCGTAAAAAAACGCTCGAAGGTGTCGGTAATGTCGGCTTCGATCTGCTCGGGCGGCATCCCGTTATAAAACGTGGCGACAACCACGACCGGCATATCGATGGGGGGAAAGAGATCGACCGGCATACTGATCATGGTCACCGTGCCAATCAACGCAATGACCAGGCAGATCATGATGATGAAAAAGGGATAGCGGAGAGCAAACCTCGGCATTATTGAGAGCCTCCGTTGGCGTCGGCGTACAGATTCCGATGAAGTGGGCCGCAGATTTTCGCAACGCAGGAATTGCGGAACCGCTCCAGCGTACCAGTCAAGGTGAGAAGGACTTGCTCATGCATATGGTCAATGCTCCTGGATCTAGAGCTTTTATGAGCTGTTTTCACCACAGTTTCAAGTGAAGGAATATAAACTGACGGGAACAGCAACTCTCAGGCTGCCATCTCTGATTCACATGCCGGCTAAATCATGCTCTTTGAGCAAGATGCCGACAACTACAGGCAATACCTTTCGGCGCGCCTATCTAGAGGGACAATTCAGAAATGGAACGGGATCAACAGTAAGCGGGAGGGGCACGAAAAAAAACGCTGGGAAAGAAATGACAAACTGCCTGGATTGGCGCGTCATTGTGAAGAATATAGCACCACACGGTTTTCGCGGTTTTCAAAGCGAACATCACTGGCAGCAGAAACAGCAATATGGTCGAGCAGGGATATGACTGGCCGTGCGTGTAATTACGATGGAAAATAAACCGGAATGAGTCAGCAGGTGTCGCCTTGTCCGCGCGCAGATAGATCACATGGGTTTCCCCTTGCGTATACCGCGCCGCTTGGACTTCCACAGAGAAGGAAAGCGCCAAAAGGCAAAGTAAAATGGCGATCAGGAGATGCCTATTCCGCTGTGGAGTGGCAGAGAAGCCTGACATAAGCGAAGTTTACCATACACATTGACGGGGGGATGACCTTGCCCTCAGAATGCGTATCTCTGAACGGACCGGGGTTTGAGGCTCTTGGCCGTTCTTGCACGATGTGAAGACGCATTCTAATCTTCCTTGTAAGATACTGCAAAAAAACAACATAGGATATGATGAGCGACGTAAGGCATAAATTTTATGCTGGAAATTGAGGGCAATTTTTCCAAAAATCCGGAAGCGCAAAAGGCAACTCTGCGTGCATTTTTGCTCTTCGTCGGCGCGACCAAACCGTATCGTGAGCAGACCCCTGAATCATCTTCTACAGCTCGAGGGTGGCGAGTCGCAGTCAACCATTGATTTCATTGAAAACGACCGTCAGGTTCTGCAAAATGCAGTGTCACGGCATATTTGTAACGTAGAGAATAAGATGTTGATAAATAGGAGGATGTAGTGCTGCCATAAGCACGCAGAGATCGATGGCGTGTTGCTTCGCACTCAGTCCAATGGTCCCCGTACGTACTTGCTGATCGTCGATCACCAGCGCGTGGATGGCAAGGTCAGGCAGCGCGTGCTGTGCCGCCTTGGCCGCCTCGACGAGTTACTGGCCAGCGGACAACTCGATTCGCTTCTCCAATCGCTGGGGAGATTTTCCGAAAAGTTCGCCGTTCTGGCCGCTTACGCCCGCGGCCAGGCTCAGGGCGTGGCGGGGAAGGTGTTCCAGGCTTGCGGCGTCGCCCTGCCGCCCACGCTGCGCTCACGCTGAGGCCATCTTCAGTCCGGCGCAGGAGGAGAGAAAACGTGTCACTACGCCCTTTTGAAAATTGCAACCAACTGAAAAATATTAACTTCCACCATCATGGTGTAGAAGATGAGCCAGACTGAAAATAATCGAGTTGATTCCGCTTTCCAACGCTGAATGCGAAACTCCGGCTCTGCCCATCCGAACGCTGGAGCAAACGGGTTGTCCGGTCGATGTCCTGCCGCCTCGGATTCCGCAGGCAATTTCGATCCGAAATGATAGGCCGGGAACGGTCCAGAACTCTCAGATCGATTGCACCGGCACGAGCGTCAGATCCTCCACCAGACCCACTTCCTTCTGCACAAAAGGCTCGCCGTAGCGCACCCCGGCCAACTGCCCGTAGTGGCGCGCCTCGGCAAAGGTGCGCTCACGAATCTCCTCTTCAGCAACGAAGAGGCCGCTTCCAATAGCCTGGTTGGAGTATTGTGAGGCGTAGGCCATCAGCGCGGCATGGCGCTGCTCGATGAACGGGGTGATGTCCACAACGAAACTGGGTCGCACGTCGGCATAGAGGCTGGCGTAAATGATCTTGAAAGGCCGATGTGGCGTCCCGCTACAGTCGGCCTTGGCCAGCCCGGAAACAAAGCAGGCGTCGTAACCCAGCGCGGCGGTGACGGCATGGTCCGGGTGCCGCGCCTGCCAGTAAGGAAGAATCACCACGCGAGGCCGGACGAAACGCACCACATGCGCGATTCTGAGCCGATTCTCCAGCGTGTTTTCGACCGCTCCGTCAGGCAGGTTGAGCGCCTGACGCCAACTGACACCCAGCAGACGTGCAGCCTGCTCTGCCTCACGGGCGCGCTCCTCGGCGCTGCCGCGGGTTCCGGCCTCACCTTGCGTCAGGTCCAGAATCGCTGTACGCAAGCCGCGCGCAGCCATGCGCAACAGCGTACCTCCGCAGGTCTGCTCCACATCGTCGCGATGAGCCGCAATGGCCAGCACGTCGGCAACGGGGTTCGCTGCGGAATGGGAAATCGAAGGCGGCATCGGGAATCGCTCGCGATTGAATCGGGCGGCAATCTGCGGTCATGATCTGCCGATCCTGTTCCGAAAAACCAGGATCATGGACCGCATTGCCTGCCGAGCACTGTCTTTGAACTCAGTAATCCGTGTTGTCGTAGTCGGAGGTCGCGTCCATGTAGGCTACGTCATAGGCTGTTCCGGTCACGGTCACATTTTCGTTATCGATGGACGTGCCGGCGGCGTACGAGCCTCCTCCGGTCGCGTAGATGTACACCTGCCCGCCCTCGGCCGTGTAAATCTTGTGCAGGCCGGTAACCGCGGCAATCCCTGTCGCGTCGCCGTTATACGGAATCAGGATTGCGGCGCCGGTGGAGGTGTTGTACATGGTCAGGCAGCCATAGGGCTGGCCGTTTTTGGCACGCTCCCCGTTGGTGCAATGGATCATGCCAATCCAGAGCGTGTCGTCGTCCGCCAGCACCATCTTGCTCGGGCCGCCCGGTTCTCCATCGCTGATCGAAATGGGAGCCCCGGCCGTCATGCTTGTCGCCGACCCGCTCGGCAGGGTAACGACGGTTAAATGACCGCCGAAAAATCCATCGGGCATCAGTTCCTGGCCCACCACATAGAGATGGGAACTGTCCGCCAGCGCATTGCTGGCGCCGCCGGGAAGATCGAGAGTATCGCTGTTGAGCGTGGCTTGAGTGGGGAGCTTGCCGGACATCTGGCCGGCAAGAAAGATCAAGGGAGAGACCGGGACCGTTGTAACCGAAGCCGTATTCCCGCCGCATTCCGGTCCGCAGTTCAGCACGTAGGCCGTGCTGCCATCGGCGGAAAAAACTGCCTTCGCCGGCCGGTCGAAGTTCAGCGGAGCGCCGTAGTAATTGCCGGTCGCGTCCACGTTATCGGGGCTCTGCACCTGGAAGAGGCACCAGCCCGGCGCATTCTGCGGCTCGCAATCCACGGCGGCTTTCGGCCAGCTTGATGGACCCGCGGAGTAAGAAATACTCTGCGCTGTCGTCAGTTTGCGGGCATAGTACGCATAATTCGAGTTTTGCGTGAAGGCCAGGGCCACCGAACCACCGGGATTCACGCTTACCTGGGTCAGCTTGGTGGGAGCGCTCAACGTATAGGTTCCCGCGTTGGTGGTTGACCGGTCGATCACCGTCAGCACGTCGGAGTTCAGGGATGTGGCGAAGACATAGGACTGGTTCCGGGTGATGAAGACACTGGTGGAGTTGCTCACGCCGCTTATGTTGCCGCTGCTGCGCTCGGAGGAATAGTTGACCAGTGTCAGAGTGCCGCTGCCGGAGTTGTAAACCGCACCGATCAACTCTTCGGGCATGTTTTGAATCGTGGCGGGCAGCGAACCGTTATATCCGCCGATGGAGAACGCAGGAAGCGTGCTGGTGCTGTTGTACCTGAAACGAATATCGTAAAAAGCATCCACGAACTGGAGCGTCCCGCTGGACAAACTGCCGGGGTTCTGGATTGCAATCAGGACGCGATTGAGAAGCCCGCTGGGTGGCAGCGGGCGGCCCGCGAAATAAGTCGTCGAACCACAACCAGCCAGCGCTGCCGCAAATCCCAGAGCTGCAACGGCGCTCATCCAAAAACTTCTGTTGTTCAAAATCCTTACCTCGACGGAAAAAGCGCAACCCTCAATCCCGGATGCCTGCGGTTGGAACCGCGCCGTACACCAACGGGGACGGCTTCCGGAGAAAAGAAACTGACGGCGGAAAAATCCCCGCTTTCGAGCCGTCAGGACCCAAGATTATGACTTCCGAAGTATAACAAAGCAGCCTTGCCTGCTGACGACCGGGCCCCGATTGGCATAGCATGACAGCAGAATGCCGGAATTCGCCGATCTTTTCGCCAATCGTCCCGTGCTCGCCGACGGCGCCATGGGAACCGTACTCTACGCCCGCGGTGTCTTCATCAATCGCTGTTACGACGAGCTGAACCTTTCCGACCCCGGCTTGATCCTCGCCATTCACGAGGAATACCTGCAGGCCGGAGCGGAGATTCTGGAGACGAACACCTTTGGCGCCAATCGTTTCCGGCTTGCCCGTCACGGCCTGGCCGGAAAGGTGGCCGAAATCAATGCCGCCGGCGTGCGCCTGGCCCGCCAGGCCGTTGACCACCTGCGCGACAAGCAGGCGGGCGAGGCGCGCGTGGCCGGCTCGGTGGGTCCGCTGGGCGTGCGCCTCGAGCCGCTGGGAAAAACCGGACTCGACGAGGCCCGCACGGCCTTCGCCGAGCAAATCCGCGCCCTGGCTGAGGCCGGCGTGGACCTGCTGAGCATCGAGACCATGCCCGCGCTGAATGAGGCGCGCGAGGCTCTGGCGGCCGCCCGCGAAGTCGCGCCCGGCCTGCCGGTGATGGTGATGGTAACGGTGGACGACGAGGGCAATTGCCTGGATGGAGCCTCGCCCGAGCAGGCCGCGGCCATGCTCACCGAGTGTGGCGCCAGTGCCGTTGGCGTCAACTGTTCGACCGGCCCGACAACGGTGCTTTCCGCCATCGAGGCCATGCGTCCCATCACCACATTGCCCCTGGTGGCGATGCCCAATGCCGGCATGCCGCGGGCCGTCGATGGACGCAACATCTATCTCTGTTCACCGGAGTACATGGCCAGTTTTGCCCGCAAGGCCATCGCCGCGGGCGTGCAGATGGTGGGCGGATGCTGCGGCACCACCCCCAACCATATCCGCGCCATGCGCTCGGCCCTGCGCGCCCTCGATGCGCAGACCCGCATCGAAGTGACCGGCTCCGCGCCGGAGTTGAAGACCGAGGCTCCGCCGGCCGCGCTTGCCGAGCGCTCTCGCATCGGCGCGCTCCTGGCCCAGAAGAGTTTTATCACCCTGGTGGAGATCGTTCCGCCCAAGGGAATTGATTGCTCAAAGGAGATCGAGGGCGCGCGCCTGCTGGCACAGCTTGGCGTCCATGCGATCAATGTTCCCGACTCGCCGCGCGCCGCTCCGCGCATGAGCGCCCAAAGCCTGTGCATCCAGATTCAGCAGCACACCGGCATCGAAACCATCCTTCACTATACCTGCCGTGATCGCAATCTGCTCTCCATCCAGTCGGATCTTCTGGGGGCCTCATCCATCGGCTTGCACAACCTTCTTTGCCTGACCGGGGATCCGCCCAAACTGGGCAACTACCCGGATGCCACGGCCGTCTTCGATGTCGACTCGATCGGGCTGGTCAATATCGTGCGCCGGCTGAACCATGGCTTGGACATTGGAGCCAACGCGATCGGCGCCAGCACCAACTTCGCCATCGGCGTCGCCGCCAATCCCGGCGTTCCGGACATTGAAAACGAACTGCGCCGCTTCCGCTACAAGGTCGAGGCCGGGGCCGAGTTCGCCATTACCCAGCCGGTCTTCGACCTGCGTCTGCTGGAGAATTTTCTTGAGCGCATCGCGGATCACCAGATTCCCGTCATCGCCGGCATCTGGCCGCTCACCAGCCTGCGCAACGCCGAGTTCATGAAGAACGACCTGCGCGTCTCCATGCCCGAGGAGATCATGTTGCGCATGGCCCAGGCCGACACGCCCGAGGCTGCCCGGCGCGAAGGCATCCTCATCGCCCAGGAAATGCTTGCAGCCGTGCGGCCCTGCGTCCAGGGCGTACAGGTCAGCGCGCCCTTCGGCCGCTACTCGGCCGCCGCCGAGGTCATCGCCAGCGTACTGCCCAAATCCGCTATGGAGTAACCGTCATGCCCTCGTTCGAAGAATCCCTCAAGAAGCTGGAAAGTATCGTTGAACAACTGGAAAAGGGCGATCTGACTCTGGAGGATTCGCTCAAGCTGTTCGAAAAAGGCGTAAGTCTGTCTGCCGCCTGCAAGGCCGAACTGGACGCCGCCGAGGGCAAGGTTCAAAAGCTGGTCAAACAGCTGGATGGATCACTCAAGGCGGAACCCTTCGAGACCGAGAAGCCGCTTTAGCAGGTCTTCCCTTTTTCTGCAGTTCCGTACGGCCGCCCGCGGCTTTTCCTCATTGAAAGGATGGAGCGCGGCGGAAGACTTCCTGCCCCGGCGGCGGAAGCGCCGGAAAATCGCGCGACGAGGTGAGATTCACACCCGGTTCGGACAGCATTTGCACCGGAAAACGCCCGCATCCGCCGGCTCCAAAACCGCATGTTCTCCTGACCGAATCCCGTCGGCAACGGCCGCCACTACCCGATTCTCAGCCTGCCTTGCGCGACCCCTTCGCCAGCCGGGTGAGCGCGGCCAACTCGCGCAAGACCTGAGCGATCGGACGGGCAGGCGTGCCCCAGAAAACGGTCCCCGGCTTCATTCCGCCCAGCGTAATCCGCTTGTTGCTGGGCACCCCTGCCTGCGCACCCAGAATCACTCCCGCGTCGATCCGCACATGATCGGCGATTCCCACTTGCCCGCCAATCACCGCGCCTTGCCCCACCGTGCTGGACCCTCCGATGCCGGTCTGCGCGACCAGAATCACATCCTCGCCGATCACGCAGTTGTGGCCAACATGGACCAGATTGTCGATCTTCACGCCCCGGCCGATCCTGGTCTCTTCCAGGGCGCCACGATCAATCGTGGAGTTGGCGCCGATCTCGACGTCGTCTTCGACGAGGAGCGTCCCCTGCTGTGGAAACTGCGTATAGGCGCCACTGGCGGGATCGCGGACGTAGCCAAAACCGTCGGCGCCGAGCACCGCGCCGGCGTGGACGATGACCCGGTCGCCGAGCGTGGTTCCCGGATAGAGCACAACGCGGGGATAGATCCGGCAGCCGGCACCGATGCGCACCCCGGCGCCGATGACCGCGCCGGCTTCGATGCGGCTTCCTGCGCCGATGCGGGCGTTTTCGCCGATCGTCACCCCCGGGCCAATGCTGACTTCCTTGCCCAATTCGACGCGCGCACCGAGCACAGCCGAAGGATGAACCCCGGAAGACGGAAGCGGTGGAGCAAGCAGACGGGCGGCACGGGCAAACCAGAGCCGTGGCTCCCGGACTTCGACGGCACACTTGCCAGGCGGACAGACCGCGCCACCGGCAGCCATCAGAACAACCACGCCTGCCTGGCTGGCCAGGGCTTGCAGGACCGATGCCGCGTCTTCGGCAAAGACGAGATCGGCCGCGCACGCCCGGGCGACCGAACTCACGCCTTTAACCTCGTGCCCGGGACTGCCCGCCACCAGTTCGCCGCCCAGGGTATGGACCAAATCGCCCAGCTTCATCCACGTCTCCTTCCCGGCCTCGGTTCAATCCGCGCAATCCGGCTCAATAGAACTCCGGCTCGCCGGCCGGCCGCGTTTTCCAGCGGCGGTGCAGCCAGAGCCATTGGTCAGGATAGCGCCGGATCCAGTCTTCAATCACCCGGGTGCACTGTTGCGTCGCGGCCACAATGTCGGCCGCAGCATTCTGGCTATGCTCGAAAACCAGCTCCGGACCGAAGTGCAAAACATATTGCCGCTCGGCCGGCTCCCAGAGCATGAAGCCCGGCAGCACGGCGGCTCCCGTTTTGAGCGCCACGCGTGCCAGCCCGGAGGCGGTGCAGGCCCTGTGGCCAAAGAACTTCACAAAGACTCCCTGCGGTGGAGTCATGTTCGTATCCATCAAAATGCCTACTGTGCCGCCGGAGCGCATCGCGGTCAACAGACCGCGTGCGAAATCGTCCTTGTGCAGAACGCGATTGCCGTGCAGACAGCGGATGCGGTTGACAAAGGCATCCAGACGGCGGTTGTCCAGCCGCCGGATGACCATGCCCATCGGATAGCCCATCAGGGAGTGATAGAAGCTGGACAGTTCCCAGGCACCCAGGTGGCCGGTGACGACCAGAACTCCTTTGCCGCGCGCTTTGGCGGCCAGATAACGATCCAGTCCCTCCGTGCGAATCCAGCCACGTGTATTCGCAGCGGTATAGCCGGTCATGCGGCAGAATTCGACCAGTTGCCAGCCCAGATGACGAAAAAGCGCGCGGAGAACGCGCTCGCGCTCGCGCGCGGACAATTCCGGCAAAGCCTGTTGCAGATTGCGCTGACCGACACGGCGCAACCTGCCCAGCGTGCGATAGGCTCCCCAGGTCAGGCAGCCGGCCAGCCAGCGCGCCCATCTGCGAGGCAGCCAGCCCAACGTGCGCGCCACAGCCAATACCAGCCAGAACTCGAGGTTTTCTCGCATGGCGACAGAACAAAAGCCTAGTTTAGCCTCCGGAGCAGGTTTCATCACCAAAAAGCCGAAGGGGCGGATCCATCGGATCCGCCCCTTCGCCCGCCTTGAGGCCTCCCGGATATTCCTCCGGAAGCTTCTGTTTGTGCAGATTCCAGGAGCACTCAGAGCGGCCGTTTCCTCTAGGAACTACCGTCTCGTCCGGACTCCAAGGCTGCATGAAACCAATCGAATCCCAGCTAGTTTTTCCTGGCCTCAACGAAGTAGTGCGCCACCTCGCGGACAAACGGCACCGCGCCGGCGGGAACCGCGACATGGCCGCGAAGAATGGATTCGAAGGTGTGCGGCGCGCCATAGTAGAGCTCCGTGTCCTCCTTGTTCTGGCTCACGCTGGTGCCGTCCAGGCTGATGCCGGCAAAGACCCCCTTGTTGCGTGAATAGCTGAGCAGTTCAGCGCTCATTTTCCAGTCGGTCGCGGCCTGGCCGGCGCGGCCCACCGGCCCTGCCGCCGCAGAGGCGTCCGCGCCGATCTTGAACTTGCTCTTCAACAGATCCTGGAAGCCGCGGTCATTGACGGCCACCAGCACCAGGTCGGTGGACTGACCGCCGATCTGCAGCCCAAACGAGCCGCCGGCCATGCGAATGAAAACGGGCCCGCTCCAGCCATGTCCTGTGCGGCAGGTCACCACACCCTGACCATACTGCGCACCCCAGATAAAGGCACCCTTCTTCATTCCGGGCACCACGCCAACGCATGTCGCCTGTTCCAGAATGTTCATGGGAATGGTCTTGTCCTGCGCGGACATGATCTCGGTCAGTACCAGCTTGGCGGCATTCATGCGTGATTGCAGATCCTCCCGTGTGGAGGCTGCGAAAGCAGCCATGGGGAGCATGGAACACAGACAGAGCAACGCAAGTACTTTCTTCATCTTCGAATCCTTTCAGATCTGCGCCCCAGAGGAAACGCAGATTTTGGGAGTCGTTGCGTTTGAATCGCCGAACAGCGGGAAATGTACGATTAAAATGCAAGGACTCGGAAATTGAGGGGAATCTGGAATATCCCAGCCTGCTTCGGAGGCTCGCACCGGAATATCCACCAACAGGCTACACCATGAAATCCAGAGAGCGCATCCTGGAAATTTCCAGGGCGAATCCAGCTTTCATCCTTTTACTTTCACACCGATCCACGGAGCCCGGACACAACAAACTGCCTTGTTCTGTCCTCCCCTGATTGGACGCGGAAATGGCGGAAAGGTTGGGATCAGAGTGTGAATTCTCCGGCGTAAAAACGCTGAAAAAAGAATTTCCGTGATTCACAAGCTGCCAGAGCGCGGAATCCGCACCGATTGGACTGGTGTTGATCCCGCGCGGAGGGGAGAACAGGGGGGGGTGGTCTGGCTCAGGTTGAGTGTATCGACACAGAGGGTAAAAAAGAGGAGTTCTCAGAGATCACGAATACATGCTATCTGAGAACTCCTTTCCCCAGATCTGCGTTGTTTCTGGAACTCATCCTGCAGAAAGTATCAAAATAGGACAAGATTACGGAAGGATTAGAGTCTTAAGTAACCTATCAAGGTAACTCTTTAGTAAAGATTCCTGAGAGAACTTTTCCACTGCGACGGCGCTCACCCCGGCGCCGATCCATCCAAACGCCAGCGGACCGGAGCAGGGACGGGTTGGACGCCATCATCAAAAGGCTGATCCGGTTTTCCGCGCCGGTCTTGCGCAGCAGACGGCCAACATGACCATGAACGGTTCGTTCTTCGATGCCCAGTTGCTGGGCGATTTCACGGTTGGAGCGGGCCATGAGGATTAATTCGAGTACCTGACGCTCCCGGTTCGTCAGATGCAGGTATCCAGCATGGTTGCCCGCACCATCGGCGCCAAGCAACTGATCAATGAGCTGTGAAAGCAGCCGGCGCGGGGCCCAGATGGAGCCGCCGGTGACCACCTCGACAGCCTGCCGCACGGTTTTCGGACCGGCCTTGAAACTGAGGAATGCCCGTGCGCCCGCCTTGATCAAATCCATTACCATCTGATCGTCGCCTTCCGGACCGATCACGATCAGCCGCATATCCGGCCGCCGCCTGCGAATCGTCTCCACGATTTCCACTCCGGCCGAAGAAGAGTTCAGGTCAATCAGCAGATAAGCCAGCGTGGCGTCGGCCAACAACTCGTCGAGATTGCCAAAGACCGGAGCCAGCTGAGTGCGGCCTTCGCCGGGATGCGCCTCAAAAATGCTGGATAGACCCTCCAGGCGAATCGGTTCATCGGTCAAAACGCCCACGCGGACCGGTTCCGTTTTCGAGATCGAGGACATGGTGCTCCTTCCCCATCCACACTGCACAACCTTGCCGTGCCCTGACCCGGGAAGCATTTCGCTCCGTTCGCCCCGGCAGGTGCGGTTTCTCCTTGCGCGTTCCGATCTGCGGGCACGGTCGCCCGATCTCTACAGCTTGGGAAGCACAATCCCCTTTTGATTCTGATATTTCCCCTTGCGGTCGGCATAGCTCGTCTCGCAGGGTTCATCGGACCGGAAGAAAAGAATCTGGCACAGGCCCTCGTTTGCGTAAACCCTGGCCGGCAGCGGCGTCGTGTTGGAGATCTCCAGCGTCACGTACCCCTCCCACTCCGGCTCGAACGGCGTCACGTTCACGATGATTCCACAGCGCGCATAGGTGGACTTGCCCACGCAGATCGTCAGGACATTCCTCGGAATCCGGAAATATTCGACCGACCGGGCCAGGGCGAACGAGTTGGGCGGGATAATCACCGAGTCAGCGCGCACACTGACAAAGGAGCGTTCATCGAACGCCTTGGGATCGATGATGGCGCTGTTGACGTTGGTGAAAATCTTGAACTCGTCGCTGACGCGCAGATCATATCCATAGGACGAGAGCCCGTAGGAGATGACGCCGGAAGCCATCTGCTTCTCGCAGAACGGTTCAATCATCCGATGCTGGAGCGCCTGCTCCCTGATCCAGCGGTCACTTTGTATCGACATGAATCCCCTTTTGTCAGGTCAGCCCACACACCTGAATGAAATTGCGTACGAGCTATGTGGATTTTACCGGACAATCTTACGGAATCGAATGGCGATCTTTCAATGGGCAGGCGCGTGGTCTTTCCGCTCGCGCAGATGGATCCGCCGTACTCGATTATCGGTTCGCTCTCTGGAAGCCGGATGCCGCGCAAGCTGTTCGCCGGAGCGAACAGGGGCTCAGGAATCCAAAGTCTTTTCCAATTGAAGAATGAGCCTGAAGGAAGCGAAGGGTTAGCGAAGCTGGGGTCTCCTTTCGTTTTGCGATTCAGTTCATGTTAGCGCGCGTGTCGGATGGGTTGCCGATCGAGCGCGCCAACCTTCCCCTCGCGCGAATCGGCAAGGGTCCCATCCGACACGCGCGCGGGCCGAGGCGGGATGGAAGCCCCGCGCTCCGGCGCTGCGCGGAGTTGATCGAAGAGCCTGGCCTTGGCCTGCTGCATGCGCCGCGCGGCCTCGGTGTCGCTGAACTGGGCGGCGATGCGCTGCAGCGCCTGGAGGCTGAGTCCGGGACGTAAGAATTGCGCCGGATTCTCCAGGCCGAGCAAGGTCTCCAGCGGCGTCTGATAGCGCTTGTAAGTTACGCGCTTGCGCCCTTTCTCATC
>JBMFHN010000059.1:0-13537 GCA_049976805.1 Occallatibacter sp.
GGGAGACGGCGGCGATCTCAGCCCAGGTGGCCGGGCGCATCCGGGCCGTGCTGGTGCATGCCGGAGACGCGGTGCGGGCCGGGCAAACCCTAGCCTTGCTGGACGATACGGCCCAGCGCGCCGCGCTGTCCCAGTCGCAGGCAGCCGTGGCCGCGGCACGGAACGAACAGGCCGCGGCCGCAAGCAGCGCCCAGCTGGCCGAGAGTACGCTCGGGCGTTACCGGCAGCTCGAAAGCGAGAAAAGCGTGAGCCCGCAGGAGATGGACGAGGTGGCGCGGCGGGCCCAGGCAGCCGCGGCGCAACTTGGCGCAGCCCGCGCCCAGACACTGGCCGCGCAAGCCCAGGCGCGCAGTGCGCGCACCCTGCTCGGCTATACGCGCCTGACGGCCCCGTTTGCCGGGGTGGTGACGGCCCGGCTGGCCGACCCGGGGACACTGGCCACGCCCGGTGTGCCGCTGATCCAGATGGACCGCGCCGGATCTCTGGAGCTGGACTCGACGGTGGATGAGTCGGCCATCGGCATCGTTCACCTGGGAATGAAAACGCAGGTGGCTTTCGACAGTGCGGGCGCCCGGCCTTTGACCGGCACAGTCAGGGAGATTGATCCGGCCGCCGATCCATCGAGCCGCAGCTTTCTGGTGAAGATCGATCTGCCCTCCTCAGCCGCGCTGCACGCCGGGGTCTATGGAACAGCAGAGTTCCCCGATGGTCTCCACACAGCCATCCTCATTCCGCGCTCCGCGGTGGTTCTGCGCGGATCGCTGAACTGCGCCTACGTTTTGGACAGCCATGGCGTGGCGCAACTCCGCGACCTCACGCTGGGCAATATCCATGGCAATCTCGTCGAGGTGCTTTCCGGGGTTTCCGGCGGGGAAAAGCTCGTCAACAACCCCATGGACCGTGACTTGGCTGGCAAGCGAATCGAGGCCCAGCAATGAAGCAATCCCATGGAGCCGCCGGCTGGCTGGCACACGCATTCCTCAATTCCAAGCTGACGCCGCTCTTCATAGCCGCATCGCTGGTGATCGGAGTCTTCGCGCTCGCGGTGATCCCCCGCGAGGAAGATCCGCAGATCCTGGTGCCGATGCTGGACATTACTACGGCGATGCCGGGCGCGACGCCGGCCGAGGTCGAGCAGCGCGTCACCGTGCCGATCGAGACGCTGATGCACCAGATCTCCGGGGTCAAGTACATCTACTCGACCTCCAGCCCCGGACAAAGCCTGGTGATCGTGCGTTTCCTGGTGAACACACCTCAGGAAGAGGCGCTGATCAAGGTTTACAGCAAACTCTATTCGAACTTCGACCGCATGCCGCCCGGGATTTCGCAGCCCATTGTCAAGGCACGTTCGATTGACGATGTTCCCATCCTGACGCTGACCTTGTGGGGAGCGCATTACAACGGATATCAACTGCGCGCCATCGCCGACGAGGTGCAACACCGGATCAAGCAGATTCCCAATGTATCGGAAACCTCGGTGATCGGCGGCCTTCCGCGAACGATGCGCGTGGTGCTGAGCACCGCCAAGCTGAACGCCTACGGATTGTCGCCGCTCGCCATCGTCGCCCATCTGCAGGCCGCCAACGCCCGCCTCGAGGCGGGCAGCTTTGCCGAGAACAATCGCGAGATTGTGGTGGACGCCGGCAATTTTTTCACCGACCGCCATGATCTTGCCTCCGTGGTGGTGGCGGTCGATCACGGCCGGCCTGTATTCCTGAGCGACGTGGCCGACAAGATCGTCGACGGCCCCGCCGATCCCTCCGATTACGTCTTCTTCGGGACCACCCGCGCAGGAACACACCAGACGCCCCGGCAATATCCCGCCGTCACCATCACGATTGCCAAGCTCCAGGGAACGAACGCCACCGATATCGCCAATTCCGTGCTGAAGCACGTCCATGACATGCAGGGTGTTCAAATCCCCTCCGACGTGACCATTACGACCACGCGCAACTACGGCGCTACAGCCAAGCAGAAGTCCAATGAGCTGCTGGAACACCTGCTGCTGGCCACACTCTCGGTCACGCTGCTGGTTGCGCTGTTTCTGGGCTGGCGGGAATCGGGTGTGGTGCTGCTCGCGATTCCGGTCACCCTGGCGCTCACCCTCTCGGTCTTTTACTTCCTGGGCTACACGATCAACCGCGTCACGCTTTTTGCGCTGATCTTCTCGATCGGCATTCTCGTCGACGACGCCATCGTGGTGGTCGAAAACATGGAGCGCCACTTCCGGCTGCCTGAAAACCAGGACCGCCCGAAAAGCGAAGTGGCGATCGAAGCGGTCGCCGAAGTGGGTAATCCCACCATCCTGGCCACTTTCACGGTGCTGGCCGCCGTGCTGCCCATGGCTCTTGTACGCGGGCTCATGGGTCCGTATATGCGGCCGATCCCGGTGGGCGCTTCCGCTGCCATGCTTTTTTCGCTGATGGTAGCCTTTGTGGTTTCGCCCTGGGCGGCCATCCGGCTGGTGGGCGGCGAACTGGCCGGAGCGGGGAAACTGGCCGCCGAGCAGGAAAGCTGGAGAACCAGGTTCTACCGGCGGGTGATGACGCCGCTGATCGCCTGCAAACGCAATCGCATCCTTTTCCTTGGCAGCGTGATTCTTCTTCTGTTCGCTTCGATGGCCCTGGTTCCGCTCAAACTGGTGCGCGTAAAGATGCTGCCCTTTGACAACAAGAGCGAGCTGCAGATCATCATCAATATGCCCGATGGCACACCGCTCGAACAAACGATGCGCGTGACCCAGGCGCTGGGCAACGAGCTGGCGGAACAACCCGAAGTCCTCGATTACCAGGAATACGCGGGAACTTCCGGACCTTACAACTTCAACGGCCTGGTGCGCCACTACTACCTGCGCAGCCAGCCCAACCAGGCCGATATCGCCGTCAACCTTCTGCCCGCCGATGAACGCAGCGCCCAGAGCCATGAGATCGCCAAACGCCTGCGCCCGCTGCTGGACGCGATCGGCAGCCGCTACGGAGCGCGGATTCAGGTCACCGAGGTGCCTCCGGGGCCTCCCGTGCTGCAGACGCTGGTGGCTGAAGTCTATGGTCCCAGCCTCGCAGGTCAGATTCAGGTTGCCCGGCGCATCAAGTCCATCTTTGAACACACGCCCGGTGTGGTGGACACCGATTGGTATGTCCGGGATCCGGAGACCCGGCTGGTGATCCGCGTCGATCAGGTCAAGGCGGCAGAGCACGGGGTGGCGGTCTCCGAGGTGGCCCACGCGCTGGCTCTGGCGACCTCGGGCATGCAGGCGGGCCTGATCCATGACGGCACGGCGCGGGAACCGGTTCCGGCGATTGTCGAGATCGACCGCGCGGATCGCTCCTCCGAGCAGGGTCTTGAAAATATCCGCCTGCCCGGCGCCGATGGCTCGATGGTTTCGCTGCGGGAGCTGGTGACCATCGATCGCGAGACGATTCCGCAGGACATCTACCATAAGAACCTGTTGCGCGTGGTCTATGTGACGGGTGACGTGGCCGGAGCCGAGGAGAGCCCGGTTTATGCGATTCTGAAAATGAACAAGCAGCTCGACCACTTCACGCTGCCCGCCGGCTACACGCTGGCCCGCTACAACGCCGAACAGCCCAGCTCGACGGCGCACTACTCGATGAAGTGGGACGGTGAGTGGCAGATTACCATCGAAGTCTTCCGCGACCTGGGAATTGCCTTCGGCGCCGTGCTGGTGCTGATTTATGTGCTGGTCGTCGGCTGGTTCCGGTCGTTCATTGTGCCACTGATCATCATGGCGCCCATTCCGCTCACCCTGGTGGGCATCTTGCCTGCGCATGCTCTGATGGGCGCGTTTTTCACCGCGACTTCGATGATCGGTTTCATCGCCGGGGCCGGCATCATCGTGCGCAACTCTATCATTCTGGTGGACTTCATCGAATTGCGCCTCGGCCAGGGGATGCCTCTGGCCGAGGCGGTGATCGATGCCGGAGCCGTGCGTTTCCGGCCCATGCTGCTGACCGCCGCTGCCGTTGTCATCGGCGCCAGCCCCATTCTTTCCGATCCCATCTTCCAGGGACTTGCCATATCGCTCATCGCCGGTGCGATTGCTTCGACATTTCTCTCCTGGCCGGCAATCCCCATCCTTTATTACATGGTCCATGCCCACGGCGCGTCCGGGCCTGGCCCCCAAACCGGAAGTGATTCCGAGATCGATCGTGGAGGTTCTCAATGACTATCGAACGTGGACTGCGCCTGATGGCGGGCGTGGTGATTCTGCTCTCGCTGCTTCTTGCCCACTTCATCTCTCTGAACTGGCTCTGGCTCACTGCCATTGTCGGCTTCAACCTGCTGCAATCGGCCTTTACCAACTGGTGCCCGAGCATGACCATCCTGCGCGCCCTGGGCCTGAAAAACAGCGACTCCTGCGCGGTAAAGTGAGAAAAAAATGGAAAATCGGAGATTCCCCGCATCCGACGCGCACCGGTTGGATATTCCCGAACGCCTGATCTGGCTGCCCCCCGCCGAGGTCATTGCGGCTTTGGCCTTGCGGCGGGGCGAAACGGTTGCCGATTTGGGCGCGGGCACAGGATACTTCTCCCTGCCGCTGGCGCATGCCGTGGGCGCCGAAGGCAAGGTCTATGCGGTCGATGTGCAACCGGAGATGCTGGCTCGATTGCGGCAGAAGATTGACGGCAACGGTCCCTTCAATATTGAAACCGTTGCCGCCGAGGCCGATCGCACTCCGCTTCCGGACAGCGGCTGCACCCGTGTCTTTCTGGCCAACGTGTGGCACGAGTTCCCTGACCGCACAGCCGTTCTGCGAGAGGCGGCTCGGCTGCTTGCGCCGGGCGGGCGCATCGCGATTCTAGACTGGCGGCCGGACGTCGAACGGCAGACGGGACCACCGCTCGATCACCGTCTGACTCCACAAAGTGCGGCGGACGAGATGGCCATCGCTGGATTCCTGCCGGCAGCAACAGCCAATGTCGGCCTTTACTCCTGGCTTCTGCAAGGAGAAAAGCCGCAATGACAGCAAGAGGCCATCTTCCGGCTCCGAGCACCGCAAGGCACCGCCGCAGCGCGCTCCTGAGGGACGAGGTCTACCGCCAGATGTTCCTCCTCGAAGAAGGGCGGCAGGACGCGGAGACGGGTCTTGCCCTGGCCCTGCTGCGCGCCTGGCTGGCTCTGGACGAGGATTCGTCCGGCGGCGACGAGCGGGAGTGGCTGAAGAAAATCTCCCCGATCTGCGTGGAGATGATCGAAGAGGCCCTGCAAAAGCACCCCAGGCCGCGCACCTGCCTGCACCCGGTCTGATCGATTGCCGCCCCGGCAGGGAGCCAAGCCCGGAAAATGGCTTCATTCGCGGGTCCCGGGAAAGGAGTTGCGCACACCGCCCGGCTCAACATCCTTGCTGAGAGTGACAACCAGCGGATCCCCGGGGATCAGGATGCGCATCGAGCCTCCGAGAATGAAAGCTCTTCCCCCAAGACTCAAATTCTCATCGGCATCAGTACATAGCGGTACTTGTACTCGGCATCCGGATCTTCGGGCCGCAGTTGCCCGGCCGATTGCGAATCCTTGAATTCCAGCCGCACCTCACCCTCATTCCCAAGAGCTTTCAGAAAATCGAGGATGTAGCCGGAATTGAAGCCAACGGAGATCGGATCGCTCGAATACGGCGTATCGATCGTGTCTTCGCTCTCGCCGGATTCTGCGGAACTGGAACTGATCTTGAGTTCGTTGCTTTCCAGCCGCAGGCGAATGGCTCCCGAGTGCTCATCGGCAAATTGGGCCACACGCAGAATGGCTGCGGTCAGTTCGCTCGAGCGCACCACAGCGAATTTCGTGTTGTCGCGCGGCATGACCGCCTCGAAATTCGGAAACTGGCCGGAGAGTTTGCGGCTGATGAGGATGCGATGGCCAAGACGGAAAAAAAGTGTCTGCTCATCATCGGCAAACTCGACCTTCTCGGCCTCGGAAACCAGGAGTAACTGCTGCAATTCCTGCAGAGCCTTGCGCGGGATTAAAACTCGTTTCTCGCCGCTGATGCCTTCCTGCTGCTCGTTGGCCTTTTCAACGTAGGAGAGCCGGTGACCGTCGGTGGCCACCATGGCGAGCGACTCGGCTTTGATGATGAAGAGGGCGCCGTTCAGCGTATAACGCGACTCTTCATTGGAAATGGCAAAGATCGTTCGGGTAATCAGCGTCTTCAGCGCCACGGAAGAGACGCTGGTTACCGCGACCGCGGGAAATTCCTGCACCTGCGGATAGTTTCCGCGCGCCATGCCGACCATCTTGGTATTCGAACGGCCGCTGCGAATCTGCACCCAATGATTCTCCAGCAGCTTGATCGAGATCTCGCCGTCCGGAAGCAGTTTGATGTAATCGTAGAGCCTTCGCGCCGGGATCGTGCAGGCGCCTGGCTTCTTCACCTTCACCACCGTGCTGGTGCGGATCGCCTGATCAAGATCCGTTGCTGTAATGCTCAGCCGGTCTTCATCGGCCTCAATGAGAAAGTTTGACAGGATGGGAATCGTCGTCTTGCGCTCCACCACACTTTGGGTCGCGTTCAACTCCTTCACCAGATCCTGACGGCTTACGGTAATCTCCATCGCTGCCCCCTACTTTGCCGGTTTGCCTCTTTTGCTTCCGCCACTGACTTCAATCTATCCTGCTTCGCCCCGCGATCCAAAAGAAACCAGGATCACAGCTGGTACCGTCCCGGCCAGACTGCACAGCGGGTGTCCATCCTGCCCAAGCGCCTATCTTTTCTTCCTTTTGATTGTATGCACGGAAGAAAGACCGCGCTCGTGGAAAACAAGGGTCCATCTCTGGATTCCCGGGGCGTACGCCCGGTTATGCAACCGGGCGGCGGTCAATTCTGACGTGCCTCTGCTGCCCGATCTCGCGGCTGACGGATGTGGAATAAGGATAAAAAGAAGAAGAAAAGAACAGTCGTACCCGTAGATCGAGCCGGAAAAGTGGAAATCATGGATAAACCTCCTATTAATAATGGCTTATCTTGGGTGATAGTTTTCTAAATCCCGTCTGTGCATATCTGCGAAATTGGAAATCCGGGTTCCGGGTCATCGGGACGGTACCTGTTTTCCCACCGTTTCCAGAGGCAGCCTGAAACGGCCTGTGCATTGCGGGCGACTTGTGTGAAAAGCATCTCCCGCTCCTTTGAAGAGAGTCGTTTGCCGCGGGCAGGCGATACACAGGCCGAGTCTTCGACGGAAGGTTTGAGACGGTGGGAGCGAAGCGATCAACCCTTCATGTGGAGCGGGCCGTGGTTTCCATTCCCGGCCAAGGTGATCTCTGGCAGTGGTTCCCTTTACGGTACGGAAGTGGCGCAAGGAGCGTCTTTTGGCGCGGCGCCGGGGCGCGGTGTGCCTACACTGGGCGGAAGGAGAGTTCGGCGTGGGCATCGATGTAGAACGGCTGGAAGATCTGCTCCTGGATATGTCTGCCGAGGCTGCTCCAGGAAAGGAGTTCTGTAATTCCATCTCCGAGCTGGCCGAGACGGGCCGCTTTCGGCGATTGAGGGATGTGCTGCCCGCCATTGTCTATGATGAGCTCTGGACACGCTATCAGAAGGACACCACGGCATTTGTGGCCGAATGGCGCCAGTTGGCGCGGGAGATGCGCCAGGGGTTTATTCAGCATGCGCGGCAGCGGTTGACCTCGCTGACGCGCCTTCTGCCCGCCGACAGCGAGACGGCAACACCGGCCTGGCAGGAGATTCAGCGGGCTCTCGATGGTCAGCAGAATGATCTGCTGCGCACCGCCTTTGCGCTGGAGTTGCTGGAACTGGTGGAGCCGGCCGTGCAGAGGGCAACCCACCTGAGGGAATGCGTGGTTTCAACGCCCAGTTCGGAAGAGGCTGATCGCTATCTGGATGAAGCGACACGCTGCTATTTTTACGGTCTGTTCACGGCCTGCGCGGTCATGTGCCGTTCCGTGCTCGAGGAGGCCGTCAAGCAGAAGCTGCCGGCCGGTCTTGCGAGGCAGGTACGCAGCCGCTACCGCAACACCGCCACGCTGGGCAATCTGTTGCACGAGGTGAACAATAACCTGCAGATGACCGGATTCAGCGCGGACTTTCCGCGTCTGGCCGACCTGGTGAACGACGCGGGGAAAAAGGCGGTTCATCAGGGGCTGCTTTCCGAGGATGAGGCGCGTGCCTGCCTGGAGAACGCACGCCAGGCGCTCGAAGTGCTGCTCGAGAGGTAACGGAATCTTCAGGAGCGAAGGGATTTTTCTGAGACCGGATCGGATTCCGGCCGATCCGTGTGAAACGAATTGTGAGCCTCATTCCAACTGGTTCAAGATTGGATTCCGGTTCAACGGGGAGCGGCCTTTTATACTTGACTTTCCATGTCTTATGCGGCGGCCATCGATCTGTTGAATGCCATGGTGCCCGAGCTCTACACCCGGGCCGGGCAGCAGCGGCGCAAATTTTCACTCGACGAAGTCGGAACCCTGCTGGCGGGTCTGGACGACCCGCAGCGCCGCTTTCCTTCGCTTCTGATCGCCGGAACGAATGGCAAAGGATCGACGGCCGCGACGCTGGCCTCGATTCTGACCGCCTCCGGAGTCCGCACCGGCCTTTATACGTCGCCCCATCTGTCTCGCGTGAATGAGCGCATCCGAATCGACCAGTCCGAGATTCCGGACGAGGCTTTCGCACGGATTTTCTTCCGCGTTCAAGATACCGCCCGGGCGTTGGTCGGAAGTGGACGGCTGCCGCAGCTGCCCAGCTTCTTCGAGGTATTGACGGCGCTGGCCCTGAGCTTCTTTGCCGAGGCCGGGGTCGGGCTGGCCGTCCTTGAGGTGGGCATGGGCGGACGCCTGGATGCAACCAATATCGTCGATCCGCTTCTGTCGATCGTCACGGATATTTCTCTTGACCATACGGAGTGGCTGGGATCAACGATAGCTGCCATCGCGAGGGAGAAGGCCGGAATCCTGCGCCGCGGCGGAACGCTGGTCACCCTGCCGCAGCTGCCGGAGGCCAATCAGGTGCTGGGGGAGACCGCGGAGGCGCTGCAGGCGCGGAGGATGGACGCCAGCGCCTATCTGCCGCCGCCCGGATCCAACCCGGCCCTCCCTTACAGGATCCAGGCGCTCGGCGCGCCCATTGAGATTGCCTCTCCACTCCTTGGCCAGCACCAGCATCGCAACGCCGCTCTGGCCGTTGCTGCGGCTGTTGAGCTGGCCTCGACGCATGGCTTTGCTGTGACTCCTGCCACGATTGCCGAAGGAATCCGGCAGACCCGGTGGCCGGGCCGGCTGGAACGGATCACCATGGGTGGCGTGGAATGGATTCTCGACGTAGCGCACAATCCCGCCGGCGCCAGGGCGCTGCGCGCCGGACTCACAGCCCTGAATGGAGAGTTACACGCCAGGCAGCCCTGGACACTGGTTTTCAGCTGCCTGCGCGACAAGCCGGTGGAAGAGCTGGCCCAGATCCTGTTTCCGCTCTTTCAGAGGGTGATTTTAGCGCCCATCCACTCATCCCGCGCCATCTCGATGGATAGCCTTCGGGCGGCGGCCGAAGCCGTGGGCAGTTCGGCTTGCTGTGCCGGTTCGATCCATCAGGCTCTGGGCTGGGCCAAAGAAGATGGCCAGGAGGGTGTGGTTGTCGTCTCCGGATCGGTTTACCTTGTAGGCGAAGCACGCAGCCTGCTGATGGCGGGGGAGTTCGCATGATGAGACAGCGTCCCAATCCTCTTCCCTGGATCGATCGTTGGCGCACAAATCTGATCCAGACTCCTCTTTTCGGTCTGATCACGGCGCTCTGCGGCAGTTTCGCGTTGCTGGTCTCGCTGGTTGACAAGAAGGGAAATGCGCAGCACAGCATTGCCCGGATTTGGGCGCGGGGATGCATCGCGATTTCCGGGTCAAAGTTAAGGATTGTTGGGAGAGAGAATCTGCCTGCCAAAACAGCGGCCGTTTATGCTTCGAACCACACCTCGTACATGGACACGCCGGTTGTCTTCTCGGCCTTGCCCTTTCAGTTTCGCATTCTGGCAAGAAAGGATTTATGGTCGATCCCCTTTATCGGGTGGTATTTGAATCGATCGGGCCAGTTGGCGATTGACACCGGGGATCCGCACGCCTCGCTTTCCAGCCTGGGTGCCGCGGCCAAGACCCTGCGCTCCGGCATGCCCTTGTTTGTTTTCCCTGAAGGCAGCCGTACGCCGGACGGGAAACTGCATTCCTTTCTTTCCGGCGCGGCATACCTGGCGATTCGGGCACAGGTTCCGCTGGTGCCGATCGCTTTGAGCGGAGTGTACGAACTGCTCCCGATCCACACCCATCACTTTCATCCGGGCGAATTGACGATGCGCATTGGCCAGCCGATTGTAACCGCGGGGATGACGGTTCGACAGACTGAGGAGCTGACGGCGCGATTGCGGGCTGCGATCAAGGCCTTGCTCGAGATTCAGAAAGAGACGGTTCCGGCTGTCGTTCGGGATGGGGAATGAGGCGGCATGAACAACGGCTGAGGTTTGGGTGCCGATCCCCCTTTTGTTCCTGCCGCGTCTATCATTACACTGTTACCGCCATGTGTATACACGTCGCAATCCCCGAACCAACCAGCAACGATCCGGCTTACAATCAGCGGTCGCTGCCGCCGTATCTGGCCGCTCTACGCTCCGCTGGAGCGACCCCGCTGATGGTTCCCTTGCATGAGCGCCAGGACCGGGTGGCCCGGTTGCTGGCGAGTGCGCAGGGAATACTTCTTCCCGGTAGCCTCTATGATGTTGATCCACAAAGATTTGGAGAAAAATCAATTCCGGAATGCGGAGCTTCGGATGGGGCTCGCACCGCGATCGACGAGTTGCTGCTGCAGGATGCATTCAGCTTGTACAAACCCATTCTGGCCATCTGCTACGGTGCGCAGAGCCTGAATGTATGGCTGAATGGCTCGCTGGTGCAGGACCTGAAGACTGCGGTCAATCACCGGCCGGGCCGGGATGTGCTCGAAGCGCACCCGATCCGAATCGAGCCGAACACACGGCTGGCAGGCCTGATTCCTCAAACGGGCGCAGGCGATCCCTTGGTGAACTCGAGCCACCACCAGGCCATTCGAATTGCGGGCGATCATCTCCGGGTCAGCGCGGTATCTCCGGCCGATGGTGTCATCGAGGGGGTGGAACTGGATTCGTGCAAACATTTTGTTCTGGGGGTGCAGTGGCATCCCGAGCGGAGCTACACCCACAGCCCCTTATCGCGCGCGATTTTCGCGGCTTTTGTTCAGGCGGCAGCGGTTTGGGAACCGCGGCGGGTCGATGAGTCCGTGGTTCCCGCGGGCATATCTTCGCGGGTGGGGTTGGAATCGGTTGCGCAGGCATGAGCGAGATCGCACCCTCGCCCCGGCAGAGGTTGAATGCTCTTTTGGCTGAGGCCGGGCAATCTCCGCTCGATGAGGATCAAATCCGCCAGTTCGAGTCCTATTATTCGCTTCTTATTCGCTGGAACACGCGTGTCAACCTGACCGCAATCCGCGACCAGGAGGGCATTCTTGCGCGCCACTTTGTCGAGTCGATCGCCTGCGCGCGCTTGCTGCCCGCGGGAATTTGCACGTTGCTGGACTTCGGCTCCGGTGCCGGCTTTCCGGGAATTCCCATCGCTCTCTGCCGTCGGGGAATCATGGTCACGTTAGCCGAATCGCAGGGCAAAAAGGCGGCATTTCTGCGGGAGGCGGTTCGGGTGCTGGGCATTGCCGCGAAGGTTCACTCCGGCCGTGCCGAGGCGCTCCTCGCGCTCTTCGATTGCGTAACCTTGCGCGCGGTGGACCGGATGGAAGTTACCGTTCATGCTGCGGGCCGGCTGGTGCGCCCCGGAGGCTGGCTGGCTCTGATGACCACCGGCAACGCGAGCGATGCGCAACGGGCAGCCGCCGGAGCCGAATTTGCCTGGCTCCAGCTTCTCCCGCTGCCCGGCACGCAGAATCGCCTTCTTGCGCTTGGCATCAGGGATAGCGGAGCCGCTTCGCAGTAGCGCCTCAGAGAGTCACAGCTTCCGCCGACCGCCGAGGGCTTGGGCCTGCTGTCAATGTTGGGTAACCCATATAAAAAACGAAGGTTGGCTGCCACGTGGCGTTACGTAGAATCTCGCCAAGCAGATTGGCTCTGAGGGGAAGTCTGCCAAGCGCCTTTTCGTGGTCAATCATCTCCACCGCCTCGTTGCAGGGCCGCCCGGCCACGCCATGGGCAGTTGCCAGCAGATGTGCACGCTGCCATATTCGGCCGGCGAGCAGGCAATTGTCTCGGTCATAGCGGTCCTTGACGGCCAGAATGCCGATGAGGGGCGCGCTCAGCATCAGTTTCGAATACTCCTTCAGCGGGCCGTGCGAGGCGGCCCATTTGAGCATCCACAACGGCATCATCTTGGCGATCCCCGTGGTAATGGGCGGCAGGCCGAAGTCATCCAGGGTAATGCCATCCCGATGTTTCTGCACGGCCGACCAGTCCGTTCGAATCCATCGTTCCGCGCTACGATCAACCGCCGGGTCGGAATAGATTTCCGTGTTCGCCGCCGAGCTGATTTGCGCTATCTTTCTGCGGTCCGCATCCGCCGTGAAGAGAAAAATCCAGACCGCCGGCTCGTTGCTTGCCAAGCGGCCCAGAGTGTCGATGAACTGAGGCGGAAGGGGACTGCGGGGTAGAAATTCGCTCCGATTCGTATGGCGCTCGGGGATGGCGTCGTAGAATTCAGTTTCCACGCGCTTGCCCGGCGCAAGGTCGACGCGTGCCAGGAGTTGCTGCTCTGGCTCGGGGGAGATAGCCTTAAGCTCTC
Source organism: Occallatibacter sp. (assembly GCA_049976805.1). Taxonomy (GTDB): domain Bacteria; phylum Acidobacteriota; class Terriglobia; order Terriglobales; family Acidobacteriaceae; genus Telmatobacter. The sequence continues at coordinate 12,763 of JBMFHN010000059.1, forward strand.
CAGGAAAGAGCGTAGCTGTGGCGTGGTATCCATTGGCAGTCGCAGCCAGCATCAGGTTTTCAAGCGCACAGCCGATTCCGATGTGCTCTTCTCGAAGGTAGGGATCGAGCGGACCCACATTTCTTCCAGTGTCTATGTACACCTCAATGGCAGAATCTGAGACCTTGAAGAGCCATGGCTGCGTATTGTGCGGGCTGGCGGCCAAAATTGCGGCTCGCACGAGCGCGAAAGGGCCATTGTTTGAATCCTTGCGCCAGTCTTTCCAGGGCTGGTATGCGGGACCTTCGCCAGCGCGATAGACGCCTTGATCGTAGGCGCGCCAGACTGCGCCGCCCGCAACAAGGACAGTGACCGCCCCCACACTCTTCAAGAAAACTCTGCGTTTCATCGAGCGCCCTTCGCTCAACACTATCGCGCAAAAGTGCAGGCCAAGAATAACATGGCGGCATCGAGTTCAGCCGTATGTTCCACGTGAAACATTTCACAAGCGGTCAACAAAATAGACAGATCGTTCCACGTGGAACAATCCCTGGGTTGACCCGAAATGGGAACGGGTTCTGAATCGAAACAAGGGAGCCAGAGACGATCGCCGGGTCCGGAAATTACGAAAGTTTTCCACCGATCCGGGTCTTCAGCGCTTTTTTCAGGCGCCCCAAACCCATTCAATCAAACCCTTATTCTTGCAAGTGCTTGCGGGTCTTTCGCCCTGTCTTCCGTGAAGCGGTTTCCACAGCCTGGGCGAGTTCTCCACAATGCAAGCTCATGGTCTGAACCA
>JBMFHN010000060.1:0-13380 GCA_049976805.1 Occallatibacter sp.
CTTTCAATCCAAACCAGTTATTTCCTCCAGATTTCAACAGATTTCCATAAACTACATGACCTGCTTTGGGAGCAGAGGGTCGGGGGTTCGAATCCCTCCGCCCCGACCATCGTAAATCATAGATAATTAACGCGATATAGCCGATTCCGGCCACGCATCTACTTTTTACCACGACACCGGTGTCGATGGTTTTTGTTGCGGTCGCTCCCTCCCGGCCCTCACGGCAATTCCTTTGAAGATCACAGCGGAATCTTCTGCGGAAGTCCCTCTGCGAACTTCTGGAGAATCGCCACGGGAAGTCTCCGCGCGACCGCATCATGGCAGCTATCATCAATCGCCTCGGCGAGTTGCAAAACCTGTGCAACGCGCGATGGGCCGATGTGGTCCGCGACTGGGACAACCCGGTGCAGATGGAGGTCTCGATCCACGGCAACGGGTATGTGTTTCGCGGACCGAGTTCCGGCGTGGCAGGGAAGGTCTTTGAAGTCTGCGGCGTCGCCCTGCAGCCGGTGCTGCGCTTATGCTGAGGCCACCTTCCGTCGGCGCAGCGGGAGAAAAAAGCTGTCACTACGCCATTTCAAAAACCACAACCCGCTGAAAAAGTGGAACTTCCACCATCATGGTGTAGAAGATGAGTTGAACCAACGGAGCCGGATGATGGAAAAGAGAGCAGAGCCTGCGGACGGGTCGGGCCGCCCACTCACCCGGCAATACAGCACGAGGGCCCGCTCCTGGGAAAAGGTCGAAACCTCCCGCAGGAACGGAAACCCTCCATGGATCGTGCGTTCGCTCGGCACCCATCAAGCCGAACCAGTCCCGGACCGCATCACGCGGGAGGCGAACCGATTCTCGGCTCTCACGGCAAGGCGCACCGGTTCAGATCGCCGTCACTTCGCCGCGAGCTGGCGCAGCACATACTGCAGAATACCGCCATGCTCGTAGTACTCGATCTCCTGTGGCGTGTCGATGCGCACGCGCGTACTGAACTCCTTCACCGCGCTGCCGGCGGCGGTCACCCGGACGCGCAGCGCGCGGCCTCCGGCAAAGCGGTCCTTCAACAGGGCGGTCAATCCGACGAAATCGTAGGTTTCTTCGCCGGTCAGACCCAGCGATTCGACATTCTCGCCAGCCTCGAACTGCAAGGGCAGAATGCCCATGCCGACCAGGTTCGAGCGGTGAATGCGCTCGAAACTCTCGGCGATGACGGCGCGCACGCCCAGCAGCCTCGGCCCCTTGGCCGCCCAGTCGCGGGACGAGCCCGAACCGTACTCCTTGCCCGCCAGGATGATCAACGGGACGCCGCGCTCAGCGTACTTTTGGGACGCATCGAAGATACTCATGGTCTGGCCTTCGGGCAGCAGGCGTGTGACGCCGCCCTCGGTGCCCGGAGCAAGCCGGTTGCGCAGCCGCACGTTGGCAAAGGTTCCGCGCACCATCACTTCGTGATTGCCGCGCCGCGAGCCGTAGGAGTTGAAATCGGCCGGCTTGACGCCGTGCGCGGCCAGATACTGGCCCGCCGGCCCGTTGGCCTTGATGTTGCCCGCTGGCGAGATGTGATCGGTGGTCACCGAGTCGCCCAGTACGGCCAGCGCGCGCGCGCCGAGGATGTCCGTGACGGGCGCCGGTGTCATCTTCATGCCGTCGAAGTAGGGCGCCTGGCGAATGTAGGTCGAATCCGGCTCCCAGCCGTAGACCTCGCCCGTGGGAAACCTCAACCCCTGCCAGTTGGCGTCGCCGCGGGTGACGGTCGCATACTCCCGGCGGAAGCTCTCGCTGGAGACGCCTTTTTCGATGGCCGCGGCGACCTCGGCCTGCGTGGGCCAAATATCTTTCAAGAACACTGGGCGGCCCGCAGGGTCAGCGCCCAGCGGATCGGTTTCGAAGTTGTGGCCGATGCGGCCGGCCAGCGCGTAGGCCACCACCAGCGGCGGGCTCATCAGGTAATTCGCGCGCACGTCCACGTTGACCCGGCCCTCGAAGTTGCGGTTGCCGCTGAGCACGCTGACCGCCACCAGGCCGTGCTCGTCGATGCTCTTCGACACATCGGCGGGCAGCGGGCCGGAGTTGCCGATACACGTGGTGCAGCCGTAGCCGACCACGTTGAAGCGCAGCTTTTCAAGGTACGGCAGCAGGCCGGCCCTGGCGTAGTAGTCGGTGACCACGCGCGAGCCGGGCGCGAGCGAAGTCTTCACCCACGGCGGCACAGTCAGTCCCTTTTCGACGGCTTTTTTGGCCAGGATTCCCGCCGCCACCATCACCGACGGATTCGAGGTGTTGGTGCAACTGGTGATGGCCGCGATGACCACCGAACCGTGGTCGAGATAGCGGTCCGGATCGACGCCGAAACGGGCTTTGACCGTCGTCGTCAGAGCCGCCGGAGCCTTGGCTGCAAGAGCCGAATCCGTGACCGTCGTGCGCTCCCAGGTGGCCGCGCTGCGCGAGCCCAGCGGTTTGGCGGTGGGCGCGAGCAGACCGGGAAGCTGCTGGGCAAAGCCTGCGGCCGCGTCCTTCAGTGGCACGCGATCCTGCGGACGCCGCGGTCCGGCCACGCAGGGCTCGACCGCAGCCAGATCCAGTTCGAGCGTCTCGCTGTACTCGGCCTCCGGCGTATCGGCCGAATGAAACAGCCCCTGCTCCTTGTAATAAGCCTCGACCAGCGCAATCTGCTCTTCGCCGCGGCCAGTCAGCCGCAGGTAGCGCAGCGTCTCGGCGTCCACCGGGAAAAGTCCGCAGGTTGCTCCGTATTCAGGAGCCATGTTGCTGATCGTTGCGCGGTCCGCCAACGGCAACTCCGCTACGCCGGGGCCGAAAAACTCGACGAACTTGCCGACCACGCCCAGCTGGCGCAGCATCTGGGTCACGGTCAGCACCAGGTCCGTCGCGGTTGCACCCTCTTTCAGCCTGCCCTTCAGCCGGAAGCCAACCACCTGAGGCACCAGCATGGAAACCGGCTGGCCGAGCATGGCCGCCTCGGCCTCGATACCGCCCACGCCCCAGCCGAGCACGCCCAGACCGTTGATCATCGTGGTGTGCGAATCGGTGCCGACCAGCGTGTCCGGGTAGGCCATCCATTGGCCGTTGACCTCGGCCGTAAAGACGCCGCGCGCCAGATACTCCAGATTCACCTGGTGGCAGATACCCATGCCCGGCGGCACGGCGCTGAAGTTGCGGAAGGCCGTCTGACCCCACTTCAAAAAGGCGTAGCGTTCGCGATTGCGCTGGAATTCGATCAGCGTATTGGCGTCGAAGGCGCCGGCGGTGCCGTACTCGTCCACCTGCACCGAGTGGTCGATGACCAGTTCGGCCGGAACCAGGGGATTGACCCGCTCCGGATCGCCGCCCAGCGTGCGGATGGCGTCGCGCATGGCAGCCAGATCGACCACTGCGGGCACACCGGTAAAGTCCTGCATCAGCACCCGCGCCGGCATGTAGGCGATCTCCCGGCTGGGCTCGGCCTTGGCCTGCCAGCGGGCCAGATACTCGATGTCGGCGGCGGTAACATTCACGCCGTCCTCTCGCCGCAGCAGGTTTTCAAGCAGAATCTTCAGGCTGAAGGGCAGCCGGCTCAGGTTGAAACCGCGGCCCGAAAGCGCCGGAAGCCGGTAGATTGTGTACGAACGGTTGCCAGAGCGAAGCGTCGCTTGTGTATCAAAACTGTTCATCAGGGAATAACCTTTCTATCCGCACACGGCGAATGGGCGCAGAAAAATGAACCGTGCCCCGGCCAATCCCGGAGCGATGTCGAGGAATTTCGATTCCGGAAGCTGACAAGGCGGCATCCATGGGAAATTGATCGCTCAGAAAAGAGCAATCCGTCCGCGGTCGCGGCGGCCGCGGCGAAATCGCTTGAGCAGGGGATCCCTTCTGGCCGGATTGGCAAGGCGGCTCGACATCGGTACGCCAAAAATTCTATCGCGGAGCGGCATGGTTGTGAAATCAGCACAAGATGGATCATCGGCTTGATGAAACCAACCGTTTCACCGCTGCGGCCATTGCCCTCATTCCAGCCTGCTTTCGAGAAGCACGCAGCTGCTTTTTTCGACGCCCCGGATCAGGCGTCCGGCGCATGGGAAGGCGCGCGCCCGAGACGGATTCCCCTTTCCCGATGGCTTGCCGGATAATCGTTGCATGCGCCTCTTTGTCGGGATTCCCCTGGCGGCCGAGGTAAGCAGCGAACTGGCCGCGATGGCACGACGGCTGGCATGCGCGGCCGAGGGTCTACGCTGGACTGCCCCTGCATCCTGGCACATCACGCTCGAATTTCTTGGAAATTCCACCCGGGAACAGTGCGCATGCGTGGTGAAGCGATTGCGCGCCCTGCATCAACCGCCGGTTCCCATCACGCTGGAAAAACTGGACATCTTCGACCGCGCGGGGGTTCTGATCCTCACCGTCCGCCCCACGCCCGAGTTGCTCCGCATCGCGGAGCGTGTCCGCCGGGCAACCGGGCCGTGCGGATTCGCCGCCGAATCCCGCCCCTACCAGCCGCACATCACCCTGGCCCGCGGCAAAGGCCGGGATGGAGGAGCCAGGCTGGCTGCGCTGCGCGCAAAAATTTCCCGGCAACCCAGATTCAACGGCTTCACCGCGCGGGAATTTCTCCTTTACGAAAGTTTTCTCGCTCCGGCCGGCTCCCGCTATGAGGTCCGCGAACGCTTTGCGCTGGATGAAGCGTAGGAAGCGGTGCAGCGCCGCCCTTTGTCTTCCCTCCGTCCGATGCCGCGGCCGCCGTGGAAGATCTTCCGCATCTTCCGCATCTTCCGGTCCGCCGGCGGAAGCGGTTGCCTGCTCCCATCTGCTATCGTCGTTAGTGGTTCTCTGCACTCCAGCTTTGTCAGCGCCGCCGCGCTCCGAGGATCATCGCCTTCATGCCTGACCTGTCTCGCCGTCCTCCAGCTTCCGCGATTGAAACCCCTGAATCGATGGGGTTTTTCCATCCATCGAGACGTCCTTACCGCTTCACCATCCTGATGTTCATCAGCTTGCTGGTGCTGGGAAGCTATTTCGCCTATGACAGCATCGGCGCTCTGGCGCCCACCCTCATCGTTGCGCTGCATATTGATCGCGCCACGATCGGGAACCTTTACACCGCGTACTCCGCAGCGGCCGTCGTCGTCGTCTTCTTCGGCGGAATGCTGTACGACAAGCTTGGACCCCGCCGGGCCAGCCTGCTGTTCTCCTGCCTTGTCCTGCTGGGCGCCAGCATCGTGGCCGTGGCCCACACCGAGCTGGAACTCTTCGCCGGACGGTTGATCTTCGGCGCCGGCTCGGAGACCCTGATCGTAGTGCAGAGCGCCATCATCAGCCGCTGGTTCAAGGGCAAGGAGATGGCCCTGGCCTTCGGCATTGCCCTCACCATCAGCCGGATCGGAACCCTGTTCAGCTTCAACACCGAGGAACTCATTGCCCACTACTTCGGCAGCTTCCGCATCGCTCTGTGGGCTGCGGCGGGCTTCTGCCTGTTCTCCGTGCTCTGCAACCTTGTCTACATCGCCATGGACCGCTATGGAGAAACTGCGCTCGATCTTCCGAAGCCGGACGCGGGCGACAGAATCGTCTTCTCGGACATCAAAAAGTTCTCGTCCTCCTTCTGGTTCGTTGTCCTCCTCTGCGTCACCTTCTACAGTGCCATCTTCCCCTTCACGGCTCTCGCCACAGACATGTTTCACGACAAGTGGGGCATTCCTCTGGTAAGTTCCGGCACGGGCGGTTTTCTGGAGCAGGTTTTCGACAACTTCATGCACATGTTCTCGACGGCGCCGGGGATCACCAGCATCGTGATCTTCGCCTCCATGGTCTTCGCCCCTTTTGCCGGCAACCTGGTGGACCGCATCGGGAAGCGGGCCACGCTGATGGTCGCCGGCTCCCTCATGCTGATTCCCGCCCACCTGATCATGGGCATCACCCACTGGAATCCCATTCCCAGCATGATCGTGCTCGGTGCGGCTTTTGTGCTGGTGCCCGCGGCGATGTGGCCTTCGGTTCCTCTCGTGGTGGAGGAAAAACGCGTGGGCACGGCCTTCGGCCTGATGACCGCCATCCAGAATCTGGGCCTCGGGCTCTTCCCCTTGCTGAACGGAAAGTTGCGCGACGTCACCGGAACCTATACCGCGACCCAGATCATGTTCGCAAGTCTCGGCGTGGCGGGATTGATCTTTTCCCTGCTGTTGCTGCGCTCGGACAGGCGCCACGGCAGCATACTTGAACAGGGAAGAAGCCAGAAGATGCAGATGCCCCGAATCGAAGAGGGGCTGGAACAGCGATAGGCGGAAACCTCTGGTCTGGGCGCCCGCTATCGCGCCCGGCTTCTGAGGCCGTGCTTTGCCTTTCTGCCACAGGCAGCGAGCGATGGAACCGTGCGGAGACGGACCAGGAGAGGATTTGCGCCGGTGGAAAGCAGACGTTTCTGCTCCAGCGGAAACCGGCCGCGTCCTCCCGTTTTCAGACCCGGCCAACTGCCGGAACCCGGCCATTCTTCATCCCCGCTCCGCATCGGTGACAGGCTCACTGCGGCGGCCCCATGTTGTACATGAAGAGGGCGCGCAATTCCAGGTAGGGACCGTGAAAAGCCCGGGGCAGCGGCGGATAGTTCGATCCGGTCAGAGCTCCCCAGGCAGCGCGGTCCAGGGCCACGTCGCCCGAGCTGCCTTCGAGCACCACGCTGCCATCCATCAGACGGCCGTTCGGCAAAACCTTGAAACGGATCAGGACCTCGCCCGATTTGTTGATCGGCGGATTGACCTCGTCGGGAATCAGCGGATCCCAGGTCCGCTCGGTTTCGTAATGCCAGCGCTCGAGCCAACTGGTGAAATCCACGCCCTGCGTGTCGGAAAGAACCTGAACGCCTCCGGTGCCGGCGCCCGGATGCATCGTCAATTCGCCCCGCGATGGAAAACTTCCCGGACCCATGCTGCTGCTGCGCGCGGCATTTCTCATGGCCTGGCGCAGCTGATCGGCAGGATTCAGGTCGTTCATGGCAAAGTCGGGCCGGGCCGGAACGGCCGCTGGCCTGGGCGCCTCGACGTGCGACTGCTCAACGGGCGGCGAGGGCGGCGCGGGCTGCGCCGGCGCCGGAGCGGGAACCGGCGCCGGGGGCTCGGGAGCCGGCTGCGACATCCGCTTCAACTCCTCCAGCGTCTGCTTATCAACCACAATCGGTTTCTGCGGAGCCGGTTTGATCGCGCGCGGCTGCGCCTTGCGCAGGGCATCGGGCGGCAGATCCAGGTAAGTCAAATCCTTGCGTTCCTGGATGGCGTCAAACGGATCGATCATCTTCGGTTCCCGGAACAAGTACGCCGGAATCCAGGTGAAGGCCGAGAGCAGCGCCAGGTGAATGAGGATGGCGATCCAGAAGCCTTCGCGCAGCCGCGCCCAGCGGCGCTCATCCTCGAGGTCGCTGATCATCTGCAGCAGTTCGTGCGTATCGTAGTCCACCCAGCGGGATCCGCCGATCCCCGCCGAGAGGATTTCAGGTGGGCTCGCCGCCGCGCTCGCTGTCGCATCGTCCAGCGCGACGCCAGCTTCGGGGCAGGCGGTATTCTCGGCCCCGCTGGGCTCGTTCACATCGGTTGGCGCTTGGTCGCTGGGCATGCAGTCTTCTGGAGCAGATGCGGCGCACACGCGCCCTGCCGCTCCGTCTCGAATCCTTTCTTTTTATTCTCTCATCCTGAGCGAGTCCCTGCGCAGCTTTGACCCGTACAATGGGTTTTGATTGCAAGACGGTTGATTCCGCGGAAGGGGATTCCGGTTGAGGTTGTTTTTTGCTCGTTGGATGGCCAGGTGGAAGCTCGTTTTGATGCCGGCCCTGGCCAAAATGGGATTCTGGGGCGTGGGCGCGATCGCACTGCTGGACTCGTCCACCATTCCCGTTCCCATGGACGCAATTCTGGCCGTCTATGTATGGAACGACAAGACGCACTTCTGGCTCTATTGCCTGCTGGCCGCAGCCGGTTCGGCCGTGGGCGGCTTGTTGCCCTACGGGCTGGGACGGGCAGGCGGCGAGCTGTTCCTGCTCAAGCGCGTCAACCGCGAGCGATTCGAGCGCATGCGCACGCGCTTTGAGAACCAGGAATTCCTGGCCGTGCTGATTCCTTCCATGCTGCCGCCGCCCGCGCCCTGGAAGATCTTCGTCTTCGCCGCCGGAGTCTTCGAGATGCGTGCCCCGGCCTTCCTGCTGGCCGTCTTTTGCGGCCGGATGCTGCGCTGGCTGACACTCTCGCTGCTGGTGCTCAAACTGGGTCCGGGTGCGGTGAAGATCGTGGCGCATCACGGACTGAGCTTGCTGATCATCGTGGGCAGCCTGGCCGTGGCGGGCTTTGCCCTGTGGTGGCGGAAGAAAAAGCGGGCCGGCAAGCTTGAAGACGAAGGCTAACCTGATTGGCCCGCGCCGGGTACCGCCCGGCTGACGTTCACCTCGGCCGGCTGGGCGGAGGAAGACATCCAACCCGTCACGGCGGCGGGGAGCCAGGGCCGGCGGCGCTCCATTATCGCTGTTCCCGCCCGTCCAGCATCTCGCCGGCGTCCTCGCGCCCATCCACGATATACACCCATCCGTCCAGCGGAGCACGGCGGACGCTGCGGTCTGCGCCCAGGTAAGAGTAGTCGAAGCGCAGGTCGGTGAAGTGGACCGTGGTCCAGCGGCGGCTGGCCGGCAATTCCGGCGGAATCAGGCCGGGGATCGGCACGGGACCCACGTCGCGCACCACCGCCCAGCGGCCCCAGTCGAGATAGACCCTTCCCAGCGGCGTCAGTTCGGCGGCGCGCACCACCGCCGTGACCGGCGGCTTGAAGATCACGTCCTGGCGCGGGTCGGTGGCGATCGCGCCGGTCAGCGTATTAACCTCGGCGGTCTGGTAAAACCCGGCCGTCTCCACGATGAGGTGCCAGCGGAACGGGTTCACGGGATACGGTTCGAGAGCCATCCGCGCAACCGGAACCGTGGTGATCGGGGCATTTTCCACCAGCATGCGCGCCCGTCCCTGCTCAGCCCAGCGCCAGCCCCAGACGAGCACCATTCCGGTAAGTGCAAAGATCGCCCATCCCCGGCCGCGAAACTCGCGCCGGCGCACACCCATCTCGCGGTCGGCCAGACCGAACAGCCAGGGCATCAGCAGGGCCAGCAGCAGCAGCGCCCACAGAACCGGATCGGCGATGAAGACCAGGCTGCCGGCGTACCAGCGCGGGTTGAAGGGAAAGAACGGCCGCAGACCGTAGTTGTTCGTCCAGTCCAGCAGAAGGTGGCTGAGCGCGGCCACCAGCGCCGTCGCGTAGAGCCAGCCCCAGTGGATTTTTTGCCGCGCAACGGGTGGGCCGGCAGCGGCCAAAGCCGGGTGGGCGGCTGAGGCGTCCGCGGCGGCCGGAGCCGGTTGCGGTCCTGGCGCCGCAGCCGGGCGGGCCGCGCCGCGTTCCCTGCCGGCCCTGCTCCCACCCCCGCGCCGTGCCTGCGCCCGCCGGTTCACGGCCCACACCATGCCGGCCATGGCGGCCGCGATCACCGGCGCGGCCAGAAAGGTATGAGTGATGCCGCGATGGTGCTTGAGCATCTCGACCGGACCGGCCAACCCCCACAGCACGTCGATGTCGGCGGCCTCGGCAGCCAGAACGGCCACCAGCGTGGCGTAGGCCGTCTTGCGGTTGAACCCCGCGCGGCCGATCGCGGCTCCGGTCAGAAAGTGGGTCAGCGGGTCCATGACGCTCGTCTCTCATCCTACCCTGTCTCCTCACTCCGTATAACTCCGTATAATCGACCGCATGGAAGGGATTGCCGACTCTGGATGTTTTCCGGATCGAGCCTCGGCCGCCCGGCGCGCCGAAGAATTGCGCGCCGAGTTGCGCCGCCACGAGCACCTCTATTACGTTCTGGACGCACCCGAGATCTCCGACGCCGCCTACGACGCGCTGATGAACGAATTGAAGGCGATCGAGGCCGCGCACCCGGCGCTGGTCACCGCTGACTCACCCACCCAGCGCGTGGGCGGAAAGCCCGCCGCGGGATTCCGCAAGGTGGCGCATTCGCGGCCCATGCTCTCGCTCGACAACGCCTACTCGGCCGAGGAACTGGCCGCCTGGGACGCGCGGGTGCGCGCCGGGCTCGCGGCGCAGCCCGATGCCGGGGCGGGACGGGCTGCCGCCGCAAGCGTGGACGGGAACAGCCCGGATCGGCTCCGCGGCCTCGCCGGGACCCAGACACCGCATCGGGAAGAGCCGATCTCCGTCACCTACGTCGCCGAGTTCAAGATGGACGGGCTGAGCGTGGCGCTGCGCTATGCTCCCGCGGACGGCGGAGACGCAAGGCTGGTTTGCGGTTTGACCCGCGGCGACGGCCAGACGGGCGAGGATGTCACCGCGAATATCCGCACCATTCGCAGCGTGCCGCTTGTGGTCCCGGCTGCAACGCTCGATGCGCTCGGTCTGGCGCCGGCCTTCGAAGTGCGCGGCGAAGCAGTGATGCCCAAGGCCGCTTTTCTGCGCCTGAATGAAGAGCGCGAAGAGCAGGGTCTCGCGCCGGCCGTCAATCCCCGCAACGCCGCCGCCGGCACGCTGCGCACCCTCGATCCGGCCACTGTCGCCAGCCGCCGCCTGGATTTCTACGCCTATTTTTTGCTGGTGGAGGGCGAGTACTGGCCCCGGGGGCAGCGCGCCACGCTCGACGCGCTCGCCACCCTCGGCTTTCGCGTCAATCCGCAGCGCAGGGTGGTCGCCTCGGTTGCGGAGATGGCCCGGTTCATCGAACAGGCCGAGCTCCAGCGCGCCGGCCTGCCCTACGAGATCGACGGCGTGGTCTTCAAGGTGGATTCTCACTCCGCCCAGCAGCGCCTGGGATCGACCGGACGCGCTCCGCGCTGGGCCATCGCCTACAAGTTCACCGCCCGGTCAGCCATCACGCGGGTCAAGGCGATCACCGTGCAGGTGGGCCGCACCGGCAAGCTGACCCCGGTGGCCGAACTGGAGCCGGTTTTCATCGGCGGCACCACCGTCAGCCGCGCCACCCTGCACAACGCCGATTTCATCGATCGGCTGGGCCTGCGCATCGGCGACTCGGTCAAGGTCGAGCGCGGCGGCGACGTCATTCCCAAGGTCGTCGCCGTGGTCGAAGACGCCGAACACCCGCGCGGAGAACTTCCCTTTGTCTTTCCCGAGAGCTGCCCGGAGTGCGGAAGCAGGGCCGTCCGCACCGAAGACGAGGTGGACTTCCGCTGCGTCAATGCGGATTGCCCGGCCAAGCTGCGCGCCAGCCTGCTTCACTTCGGCCGGCGCGGCGTGATGAACATCGACGGACTGGGCGAGGCGGTCGTCGAACAATTGCTGGATCGCGGCCTGGTCAAGAGCGTCGCTGATCTTTACGGCCTGAAGCGGGAGGATCTGATCGCTCTCGACCGTTATGCGGAAAAATCCGCCGATGCGCTGCTGGCAGAGATTCAGGCCTCGAAGAAGGCTGGCCTCGCCCGGGTTCTGATGGGCCTGGGCATCCGCTTCGTCGGCGAGCGCACGGCCGAACTGCTGGCCGGCGCATTTGGCTCGATCGAGGCTCTCGCCGCTGCCGACGCCCGGCAACTGGAGCGCGTCGAGGAGGTTGGCCCGCGCATCGCTCAGGCGATCGTCGAGTTCTTCGCCGAGCCGGAGAACCTGCGGCTGATCGAGGAACTGAAAAACGCGGGCGTCGAGATGACGGCGGAAAAGAAGCCGCGGGCAGCCCATCTGGAGGGGTTGACCTTCGTGCTCACCGGCACCCTGCCCACGCTGACACGCGAAGAGGCCAAAGCCCGCATCGAAGCCGCCGGAGGCAAGGTCTCCGGATCGGTCAGCGGCAAAACCAGCTTTGTGGTCGCCGGCAAAGAGGCTGGATCCAAGCTTGAAAAAGCTCGAGTCCTGGGAATCCCCGTCCTCGACGAGGCCGGTCTGCTCAGGCGGCTCGATCCCGCGGCAGCCGAGCCGATGGAGAAACAAGAACGGCTTTTCTGATTTCTCCGCCCTCGAAGCCGCACAATAAAGAGGAACCGGCATGGATTTCGTGGTCATCGACGTGGAAACCGCCAACGGCCGCATGGAGAGCATCTGCCAGGTGGGCATCGCCTCCTTCCGCAAAGGCCGGCTGGCCGCCACATGGGAGTCACGGGTCGACCCGGAGGACGATTTCAGCCCCTTCAACATCTCCATTCACGGCATCGATGCCTCCCAGGTTCGCGGGGCCCCGACCTGGGCGCAGGTTTTTCCTCAGGTTGCCGCCCGGCTGCGGGGCCGCATCACGGTTTCTCACACGTCCTTTGACCGTCTGGCCCTGGCGCGAGCCTGTCGACGCTATGCCCTGCCGGAATGCGCCTGCCGGTGGCTCGATTCGGCGCGGGTGGTCCGGCACACCTGGCCGCGGTTTTCCCGGTCCGGTTACAGTTTGCCCAACCTGGCGGCACACTTTGGCATCGAGTACCGTGCCCACGACGCGCTCGAAGATGCGCGCTGCGCCGGATGGGTGCTGCTGCGTGCCGTTGCCGAGACCGGTCTCAGCCCGGAGCAGTGGCTGGCCCGCATGGAGCCGCCTGCGGGTTTAGCCGGCCGCGGCTGCCCGAAAACAAAGCCCTCTCCGCCGTAAGGGAAAAACAGAGAGCGGGTGATTGGCACGGTCACGCAGCCGGAGCCTGGAAACGGCGCTCAGGCTTCCCGCACTCTCCGTCCCGGTTCCCGGACCCCGTTTGCAGCCCTTTCCCCTGCGCAACCAGCCCGGTCTCGCTCCCCGGCGAAGAAAAGCCCTCCGCCTCGCGCCCAATCGATCCGGCAGTGCCCAAAAGCGGCGCTATGGCAAGAAGAATCAGGAATAGATCCAGCCACACGGTCAGCCTCGCATTCTCATTTCCTGCCCGGAGGGCGTTACCGGCCTGCAGCGGGAGAATCGCCGACTGCAGGCGGATTCTCCGTCACAAGCCGCCGGGCGTTCTTTCTCGAGCACCCCGCGGAAGGGGAAAATTCACTAGGAACCCAGGCGGCGGCGCGCATTCTGGTTGGCGCGATGATCTCCGGCGCGCAGTTCGCGCTCCCGTTCGCGCTCCCGCTCCCAGGCCGCTGCGTGCCAGTTGCGCGAGGCAGAACGGGACGGCGTCTCTTCGACGGCAGCCTCTGCGGGGCGCGACTGGGGCAAAGCGGCCACCAGATCCATCGGAATGCACGGCGGAGATTTCGATATGGCTCGCGACGGAAGCACCGCCACGGAGCGCGCCGCTGCCGCAGAGGTCGCCGGCGTTGGGATCAACCGCGCCGACGAGTCAATGTCGTCGGCATACACCACGCCGGAGGTCAGACTGGCGTCCATCTGCGCTGCCCGCTCCGGGAGTTCCCTCGCTTGCTCGCTCCCGGCCTCGTGAGCGGTATCGTCCTGAGAAGTCCGAGGCG
>JBMFHN010000061.1:0-13356 GCA_049976805.1 Occallatibacter sp.
GGGAACCGGGCAACCGCGGGCATCTTCGATGGCGGCCAGAGCCTCCTGGGGATGCCAGCCAAGCTCGATCAGCGCCGAGGCGGCCAGAACCGTGGAGCGGCCAACGCTTCCCCGGCAATGGACGCCAATCTGTTCGCCGGCGCGAAGCAGATCCATCAGCCCGGCAACGAAGCCGCGGAAGGAAAATGCGTTCAGGGGAACGCAGGTATCGGGAATCGGGTAGGAAAGAAACCGGATTCCATTCCGTTCCGCCAGGAGAGATTCCTCGGCCAGGCCGAGCAGAACAGCCTCGTCCTCTTCGAGCAGCGAAACCAGCGTGGCGATGCCGCTGCGCTTCATTTCGATCAGATCGTTCTCCAGCGATTTTCCGCCCCGCGGCCTCAGCACAATGGCCAGACCCGCAGGCGGATTGCCCTTGATCCAGAAAATGCCCTTCACAGCCTCAAACCTCCACGAACCTTTTGACGCGCTCGCGCGCGCCGGGTATGCCGAGGTCAAGTTCCGCTCCCTCTTCGATCAGCGGCAGCAGCCTGTCAAGTTCGGGGCCGGAGTGAGCGCCGGTGAGTGCAATGCGCACGGGATGGAAGAGATCCCTGCCTTTGATGCCGGTTGCGGCTCTGATCTCGCCCATCCACGCTTTGAAGATTTCCGGCGTCACCGGGCCGGAGTGAACGCGCAGGCGGCTGGCCAGCTCGCCGAGCACGGTGCGGGCGGAGTCGGCCGCCAGCAGAGCGGCGTTTTCCGGATGGGCGCGGGCGGCCTCCGGATCAAAGGCAAAGAGCAGGGCAGCCTGGACGGGAAGCTGGCCCAGAAAATCGGCGGCAGGGGCAAAAAGCGCAACCAGCCGGGTGAACCAGGCCCTTGTTTCCGGGGAGATGGCTTCGAGACTGAACGGCTGATCGGATGGCAGCAGCCGATGGTGCGCTGCTCCCGTCTGTTCATCGCAAACAACAGTTGTTGCAGGCAGGCCGGCCGCGCGGAACTCTCGGTCGAAAAAAGGCAGGGCCAGCGAGGCGATACGTTCCGGAGACGAAAGTTTGACGAAATGGCGGTTGAGCCAGTTCAGCTTGTCGAAGTCAAAGACCGCGGGCGAAGGCGTTACCCGTTCGAGCGAAAAGGCCTGCGTCAGCTCGTCCCGGGTGAACGTCTCCGTTTTGCCGTCTTCGGCGCCCCATCCAAGCAGGGCCAGGTAGTTGACCAGCGCCTCGGGCAGATACCCCATCCGGCGGAAGGTGGAGATCGAGGTGGCTCCGTGTCGCTTCGAGAGGCGCTCGCGATCCGCCCCGAGAATCGTGGACAAGTGGGCGAACTCGGGCACCGGCCAGCCGAAGGCCCGGTAGATGGCCACCTGCTTGGGAGTGTTGGAGATATGATCGTCGCCGCGGATGACATGGGTGATGCCCATCAGCGCGTCGTCCACCGTGACCACATAGTTGTAGACCGGCACGCCCGCCGAGACGCCGCCGGCTCCGCCCGCCGCCGAGCGAACCAGAATGGGATCGCTTACCGCTTCGGCGGCAAATTCGACCGCGCCGCGGACCAGATCGTGGAATCCGAGCGGTTCGCAACCGATCTTCAGCCGCACGGCAAAGGGTTTGCCGGCGGCGAGATTCTTCGCAATCTCGTCTGGCGGCAGGCAGCGGCAACGTCCGGAATAGACCTGCGGCCGGTGTTCGGCCACGGCGCGGGCGCGCTCGGCCTCCAGCTCCTCCGGCGTGCAGAAGCAGCGGTAAGCCTTGCCTTCGGCCAGCAGCCGCTCGGTATGCGCGGCGTAGATCTCCAGCCGCCCGGACTGGCGATAGGGGCCGAACGCCCCCTTTTCCGAGCCGTCAGGATCTCCCGGTCCCTCATCCCAGTCAAGTCCCAGCCAGCGCAGGTCTTCGATCAATTGCGTCTCGTAGCGCGCCGCGGAGCGTTCCCGGTCTGTATCCTCGATGCGCAGGATGAACCGGCCGCCGCTGCGCCGCGCGAAAAGCCAGTTGTAGAGCGCGGTGCGGGCGTTGCCCACATGGAGAAGGCCGGTGGGCGAAGGAGCGAAACGGACGCGGGCAATGGCGAGTGTCATGGCACTCTTGATGATAGAGCGGTGGTCCTGTTCCTGCCGGTTTTCACGGGATGGGTCTCTGATCCGGCTCTTGTCCGCGCCACGGCCGGAGTGGTCCTCGGCCGCAGGTGATGGTCAGCCGTCTGGATTCTCTTCGAATTCCGCGAGCGCCGAATCCCTGCGCGTCTTCCACCGGCGCGCTTACTCCCGCGCCTCTCCCAGGATCAGTTTGTAGGTGATCCGTTGGCCGTTGCGGTAAAACGTGACGCTGACGGTGTCACCGGCCCGGTGCCTGTCCATGATGGCGTTGATGTCCTGGGGATCGGTGACCCGCTGGCCGTCGATGGCCACGATCAGGTCTCCGCCCAGCAGAATGGGGGTATTGCCCACGTAGGCCTGCTGATTGCCGCCGCGCAGTCCGGCCCGATCTGCCGCGCCGCCGGGAATCACCCGCTGAATCAGGACGCCGGACTGGACAGGGAGACCCATCTGCTCGGCCAGATCGGGGCCAATGGGATAGGAGGTAATTCCCAGCTGCGGCCGCTTGACGCGCCCATAGCGGGTCAGATCGCCGAGCACCGCCTTGGCGG
Source organism: Occallatibacter sp. (assembly GCA_049976805.1). Classification (GTDB taxonomy): domain Bacteria; phylum Acidobacteriota; class Terriglobia; order Terriglobales; family Acidobacteriaceae; genus Telmatobacter. The sequence continues at coordinate 2,635 of JBMFHN010000061.1, forward strand.
TGTTGATGGGGATGGCGAAGCCGATCCCGGAGCTCTGGTCGGCTCCGTTCGAGGCGATCATGGTATTGATGCCGATCACTTCGCCATGCGAGTTGAGCAGCGGGCCGCCGGAATTGCCGGGATTGATGGCCGCGTCGGTCTGGATGGCGTCTTCGATCAACTCGCCATTCGATCCGCGAATCGAGCGAATGGAGCTGATGATGCCCTTCGTCATGGTGCCGTTCAAGCCGAAAGGATTGCCGATCGCATAAACCTGCTGGCCCACGGCCAGATTGCCGGAATCGGCCAAGGTGACCGGGACAAGGTCAGGCGCATTGATCTTCAGCAGCGCCAGATCGTGAACCTTGTCGATGCCGACCACGCTGGCCTTGTAGCTGCGCTTGTTGCTGAGCGTCACTTCGATGCCGCGATTGGCGCCCGCGATGACATGCAGGTTGGTCAGCACATGGCCCGCCTTGTCGAGGATGAAGCCCGATCCCTGGCCCTCCTGTGGCACCACGCCATAAAAGAAGTCGAAGACGAGCGTGGTCGAGGTGATGTTGACCACCGAGGGTAACACGCGCTTGTAAACATTGATATTGTTCAGTTCCTCGGCGTTGTAAGCGGGCGCGGCCTCGGCCTCGGTCAGCTGGAGCGGGGCGTCGCTGCCGTGGAAGAGCGACAGATGGCTCAGGCTGGAAGGAAGATGCGTGGTGAACAACCAGAATCCGCCCACCAGCAGGGCAACCAGAAAAAACCGGCGCAGTTTCATAGCCTTGAACCCGAAAACCTTTCTCGAAAATTGTCCGCTGCCGGCAAGTCCTGCTTAGAGGCCGGCAAAGACGGAACTGCTGAATGCGGAGAAATGACCGCGCGTCCTGCCCCGTGGAAAAGGCGCGCAAGTAGCGTCATCATTCCAGCACTCGGTTTGATTTTAAAGATACATCGGGCGGAGACTGAATGCTTTCCGTCCGCAAACGGCGCCACACGGTTTCAATCTGAGTCCGGAGATTTTCCCGGTCTCCGTCATTTCTCAGAACATAGTCTGCGCGGGCGGCCTTTTCCTCATCGGGAACCTGATGCGCCAGTCGCTGACGGGCATCGGCCTCAGCCGCGGCGCGGCCGGCAGGGCCGGGACAAAGGCGGGCAGCATAACGGGCGATTTTCAGCTCGTCGGGAGCCGTGATCACGACAATGCGGTCCAGGCGGCGGCGCCAGTTGGCTTGTACGGTATCGCTTTCGCCGCGGGCGCGGGCATCGCGCTCCACCTCGAAGATCAGCGCCGATTCGACGACCGCCACGGCGGCTGGGTCGCGGGCAAAAACCCGTTCCATCCAGAGCTGCTGGGCGGCAATGACGGCCGGATGCACAATCGCGTTCAGCTCGCCGAGCCGTCCGCCCTCGAAAGCCAGCGCAGCCAGCCGCGCGCGGCGAAGCCGGCCGTCGGGGCCCACCACTTCCGGACCGAAGACGCGGACGATTTCGGCATAGACCGGCTGGCCCGGCTCCATCAGCTCCCGGCCGAGCGCATCGGCCTCGACCACCTCGGCGCCCAGTTCGCGCAGCATTGCCGCGGCGGTGCTCTTGCCCGAGCCCAGGCTGCCGGTAAGACCGACGCGCAACATCTTAGATTCCCCGCCGCATCCTGGCCGCGCGCACGGTGTTGGCCATGAGCAGGGCGATGGTCAGCGGACCCACGCCGCCGGGCACGGGCGTGTAGGCTCCGGCCAGCGCGAAAGCCGAGGGGTGAATATCGCCCACCAGGGTTGAACCGCGCCGGGTGAAAGCAGCCTCGCGCTGGGCGTCGCCTTTGAAGAAGCGGTCAAACTCGGCGCGCTCGGTGATGCGGTTGATGCCCACGTCGATCAGCGTTGCTCCCGGCTTGACCATCTCTGCGCTCAGCATGCCGGCGCGGCCGATGGCGGCCACCAGAATGTCGGCCTGGCGGGTGATCTCGGCGAGGTTTCGGGTTTTGGAATGACAAATCGTTACGGTTGCGTTCTGGTGCAGCAGCAGCAGCGCCACAGGCTTTCCCACAATGTCGCTGCGGCCGACAACGACCGCGTGCTGACCGGCGACGGGAATTCCGCTGCGCTTGAGAATTTCGATGATGCCGGCGGGCGTGCAGGGAACCAGGGAGGGACGTCCTGCCTGCAGGCGGCCCACGTTGACGGGGTGGAAACCGTCCACGTCCTTCGCGGGCGCAACGGCTTCAAGCAGGACTTTTGCGTCAACATGCGCGGGCAGCGGCAACTGGATGAGAATGCCGTCGATCTCCTCGCGGGTGTTCAGATCGGCCACCAGCGCCAGCATCTCTTCCGTTGTGACCGCGGCGGGCGGCGTGATCAGCTCGCTCCGAATGCCCAGCTCGGCGCAGGTTTCGACCTTGTTGCGGACATAGATCCGGGATGCCGCCACGTCGCCCACCAACACCGCGGCCAGCCCGGGGCGAATTCCCCGCTCCGCCAGCCGTTTCACCTCTTCGGCCACTTCCTGTTTGATCGCCGCGGCGATCGACGCTCCATCAAGGATTCTTGGCATTCTTCCGGAATTCCCCCTGTTCCATCGTACTCGTTCCCGGCTGCCGGCCGGCCTGGGCGGGCGACTGAAGAAAAGCCCTCGCGCGCCGAAATAGTGAGTGCGAGCATCTTTTCCACTCTCTGCGCAGCACGGATGGTCCTGCGCCGGGCATGGCATCGGCAGACGCCGCCAGTGGCGAGATTTCGCCGGCAAAAGGGAGGTTTCGATGTTGCAGAACCAGAGCCGCGGGGGCGAAGCGCCCGCTCCGTCATGGGCCTATTTGCGCCTTCCTCCCTTTCCTCAAGTCGCCCTGCGCGTATTGCAACTGGCGAACAATGAAAACGTGCAACTGCATCAGCTGAACGAACTGATCTCCTCGGATCCGGCCTTTGCCGGCGAGGTTCTTACCATTGCCAATTCACTTTTGTATGCTCCGCGCTTTCCCGCCAGCAGCGTTCTGCAGGCCATCGCCGTGCTGGGCGCCAACAATTTGCAGGGATTGTGCCTGACGGTGGGGGTGCGCGCCTACATGGGCAAATCGCTGAACTTGCCCGCCATGCAAGCCCTCTGGCGGCACAATCTCGCCTGCGCGCTGATTGCCGATCAACTGGCTTCGGTGGGCTTCATGGACCGGGATGTTGCCTATACATCGGGGGTCATGCACGACATCGGGCGCCTTGCGCTGTCCGTGATTCGTCCCGTCGAGTACAGTCTTCTCCTCAACTCCCACAGCGGTTCCCCGGAGAGCATCCTGCCCGCCGAGCGGGAGCTGTTCGGATGGGACCATTGCGAGGCGGGCCGGCACCTGATCGTGGATTGGAAGCTGCCGGCGGAGTTTGAGCCCATCGTCTGCGAACATCACGCGCCGCGGAAAAAAGAGGATCCCTGGGAGATGAAAGACCTGATCAGCGTAAGCTGCCGCATGGCCGACGCGTCCGGTTTTGCGGCCTTTCCGGGCTGCGCGATCACGCCCTTTCCCGATCTGCTCGAGGAACTTCCCGCGCGGGAGCGCCGGCTCTTCCATACCTCGGTGGAAACACTGGCCGCAGAGATCGAGCGGAAGGTCAGCGCCGTCGAGACGGCTTGATGCCGGGCGCAGCCGCCACGCCATGAACATCCGTCTCCCCAAGCCGAAAACGAGCGCTCCCGCGCGGGAAGTTCCAGCGCGCCTTTTGGACAGCCGCCAACCGGCTCATGATTCCAGTTTCAGGCGCGGAAAAGATTCTTGGCCAGAAACAGCACGTTGGCCGGACGCTCGGCCAGTCTGCGCATGAAGTAGGGATACCACTCGTTGCCAAAAGGAACGTACACGCGCACATTGTAGCCTTCCTGAACGAGCCGGCGCTGCAGATCGCGGCGCACGCCGTAGAGCATCTGGAACTCGAAACGTGCGGGTTCGATTCCGCGTTCGGCGGCGTACGTCTTGATGGCGGCGACCATGGCCTCGTCGTGCGTGGCCAGACCGTGGTAAACGGGGCTGTCCAGCAGCAGGCGGCTGAGCCGGACATAGTTGGCGTCCACATCGGCCTTGCGCGGAAATGCGACCCGGGCCGGCTCCTGATAGGCGCCCTTGCACAGCCGCACGCGGATGCGGTTGGCCACCAGGTGCTCGATGTCCTCCTGCGAGCGATAGAGATAGGCCTGGATCACAACGCCCACCACGCCGCTCATCCCGGGCTTGGCGTGGAGCCTGTGGACGATATCCAGCGTCACCTGTGTCAGCGCTGAATCCTCCATGTCGATGCGGACGAAACTGCCCGTCGCCTGGGCATGCTGGACAACGCTCTCGGCGATGCTTTCGGCCAGATCGGCGGAAAGATTCAGCCCCATCTGGGTCAGCTTCAGGCTGACGTTGGCGTTGAGCTTGCGCGCGGCGATGGCATCCAGAAGCTTGTGGTAAACGGCGGCGGCCGCGCGCGCCTCGGCTTCCGAAGTCACGCTCTCGCCGAGCGAATCCAGGGTCGCGGAGATGCCCTGCTGATTGAGGGCCTCGGAGACGCGCAGCACGTCCTCGATCTCCATGCCGGCAACAAAGCGCGAACTGAGCCGACGGCCCGCCGCAGAGTGTTCGCTGAAGCGGCGAAGCGGGCGATTGTGGGAAAGAGCGATAAAAAACGAACGAAGAACAGGCATGAAACCATCCTCTCGGGCAGGCCGCGATTGCGCGGCTGTTTTCTCAAACCAAACAGTTTCTCACATCCCCCCGCTCGCGGCGGCGACGGGCGCCGGCACGCAATCCTGCAAGCAGGACCCTGGCCGCACGCATCTCCCCGGTTCCCCGCTCACAAACCGCAGACGGCACGATCGGGGGCGGATTGCCGTTCCGGGCGGCAGGGCCGGAATGCGCCCGGATGGCGTCCTTGCGGCTTTCGTCCCGGGCCGGAAGGCGGGACCGCGACTTCCCTGCCGCCGGTCTGCTCCCGCCGCGCTCCCCGCATCCGATGCGATAAGCTGGTGCGGGATGAGCGGAAAAATGCCCGGGCAGAAGCGCAGGCAGAGCCGCGGGCGGGCGGGAATCGTGGCTTTTGGCCGGCACGATGGCCGCATGGCCGGGCCGTACGGAAGGCCCTTTCCGAGGAGCATGAAAAGATGAGCGTGGTTCTGGGGGTGGACGGCGGCGGAACGCGGACGCGCGCCTCGATCGTGGCCGATGGACGGGTGGTGGCCTATGCCGAGAATGGCTCCGTCAAGCGGTTGCGGGTGGGCGCCGAGGCCGCCGGGGAGCACCTGCGCGCCTTGCTTCGGGAGCTATACGCCGAGGCCGGAGTGAAAGGCGTGCGCGCAGCTTCGGCTGGCGTGGCCTCGGCCTCGATGCCCGGCGTTCAGGAATGGATTACGGAGATCTTCGAGGAGTTTGGCGTCGAGCGCTCAGAGGTCGTGGGCGATGAGATCATCGCGCTGGACGCGGCTTTTCACGGCGGGGCGGGAATCCTGCAGATCGCCGGAACGGGCTCGAACACGGTCGGGCGCGCGCCGGACGGCGGCCTGGAGCGCGCTGGCGGCTGGAGTTCGCGCCTGGGCGACGAGGGCTCCGGCTACTGGATTGGAATCAACAGTGTGCGGCAGGCGCTGCGCGCCCACGACCGCGAGGAGCCGACCCGGATTCTCGAAAAGGCAGCCAAGATCTGGGGCGCGTCCAGCCTGGAGGAGCTGGTCCACCTGGGCAACTCGACGCCGGAACCGGATTTTTCTTCGCTCGCGCCGGCGATCCACGGGCTGGCCGAGGCCGGCGACTGGGTGGCCCTCGCCGTTCTGCAGCAGGCGGCCGCCGACCTGGTCGAATCTGTGCTGCTGGTGCGCCGGAAACTGCACCGCAAGCATGCAAGCGCGGAGGACGTTCCCGCGGCCTGGACAGGCGGGGTGCTCGAAAAGATGCCGCTGGTTCGTGAGGCGTTTTTTGCCGGCCTCCATGCCGCCGCGCCCGGGATGCCTGTGGGCCGTGAGCCGGTGGTTCCGCTCATGGGTGCACTGTGGCGGGCCGAGCGCCTGGCGGGATAAAGTGGCAAGCCTGCCTCCGCGCCGGGGAGGAGCCAAATCCGCGCGGTCGAAAACAACGGGAAAGCTGCCAGAAAACAGGCATTACGGATCGCTTTCTTTCCGTGGTTTTTGGCGCTCGAAGCCGGATTTCATACGCAGTGTGCGCAGATTCCCTCCCTGACTTTCACGCTGAACCCGGGGGCAGAAGAACACCCGCCGGAACGGAAGTCTGGCCTTGTTCCGGAACCTGGGAGCAAGAATGCGGAAATCGAGCGATGGGGATCAGGATGCGGCCGCCTTGCCGTGGATGAAGGAGGCGAGCAATCTTCCGCTACGGTCGACAGCGACCAGGCTGGCCGGACGGCCGACGGCGAGGCGCCCGGCCTGATCGTCAAAGCCGGTCATTGCCGCCGGGTTCACGGTCAGCGACCGCAGGGCCTCTTCGAGCGGGGCGCCGGTGAACTCGATCAGGTTGGCGAGAGCGCGGTCCAGGGTGAGGACGCTGCCAGCCAGCACGCCGCGGGCCATGGCTCGGCCGCCGGCCACCTGGACCACGAAACCGCCCAGATGGTAGGCGCCATCGGGCATTCCGGCGGCGCTGATGGCATCGGTGACCAAGAGGGCGCGCTCCGGCCCTTTGGCCCTCCACCAGAGCCGCACCATCTCCGGGGCGGTGTGAATGCCATCGCAGATGATCTCGGCAAAGAGCGCGTCGGAGGTGAGCGCCACACCCAGAATGCCGGGTTCGCGATGGTCCAGGGAACGCATGGCGTTGAAGGTGTGGGTGGCGCTGACGGCTCCGGCGTTGAGAGCGGCGCGGGCCTCGGCGGCCCGGGCATTGGAGTGGCCGAGAGAGATGCGGACGCCGCGCGCCGAGGCGTGGGCGACAAGTTCGGCCGCGCCTGGCAGTTCGGGAGCCAGCGTCATCAGCCGGACACGGCCTTCGGCGGCTTCGAAAAGACGATCGAAGGTGGCCGTATCGGGAAGAAGAAGATCTTCCTCCGGCTGTACACCGCGTTTTTCATGCGAGAGAAAGGGGCCTTCCAGGTGAATGCCGAGGGGGTGTGCGCGGCCTTCGGCCGGTGGCCGCGCCAGCAACTTTGCCAGACCGGCGAGCGCCCGCAGGGTAGCGTCGAGCGGCGCGGTCACCGTAGTCGGCAGGAAGTTCGCCGTGCCGTGCGCGGCCAGGAAAGCGGCGATGGCGTCGATCGCCTCCGGGGTGGCCTCCATTGTGTCATGGCCGTTGGCCCCGTGGATGTGCGCATCGAAAAAGGCCGGTGCGAGCGTGGCCCCGGGAAAGTCGAGGATGCGCGCTGCGCCGGACAACGGGCTTCGGGAGCGCGTGGAGATGGAGGCGATGCGGCCGTCTTCGATGGCCACCAGCGGGTGATCGAGCAGCCCGGTTCCATCCCAGAGCCGCTCCGCGGTGAGCACGGTTTGCATGGAACGATTATTGCAGCCGGGATCGGCTCATGAGCAGGCAAGAATTCGCAGCATCTGCCCAGCCAAACGATGCGCGAGGGATGGCCCGGAGCAGAAGACGGCCCGCGATGGCGCCGGTCCTCTGCCTGCGTCGGGGCGCGCCCTTGCCGCAATTCCACGCTCCAGCGGCCCGCGCGGCTTCTGCGCCAGAAGATCCGCTTCTCAGTGAACCAGAGGGTTGCGGTTCGGCGGAAAGGCTGCGTTCTGTTGACAGGCCGCCTGGAATGCCGCCTGCGCGGCCGCCACCTCGGCCCGGCAGGCCGTCAACTGCGCCGAGAGATGAGCTAACTGCGACTCCAGATGCAGACGCAGTTCCTCAATGGCGTTCTCCAGCCGGTCGTTGGCGGCAATCTGCTCGCCCTGGCTCACCTGCACGGCTTTCAGGTTGGGCAGAATTACCTCCGTGAGAAGTCCGCCTAGAGAAGCGAAAAGCTGATTGATCGGGTCATCCATGAGATGATTCTAAGAAGAAATCGGAAGACGCGCCTGATTACGGCCGATGAGTCCTTGGTAATGAGGAATGCACAGCGCTCATCGTTTGTTGCCTGCTGCGAGGCCGGTGGCAACAGCGCGGAAGCTTGGCGCATTGCATGCCGGGCAGCTTCGCCGGTGGCTCTTCCCATTCCGGGAACGTGAAATCCCCGAGACGCGAACCGCATCCCGGCCGCAAAAGGAATCCGGGATGCGCGGCTGGATCGCGACTAGTATAGAGAGACCAGATTCTTCTTCGACCAGGTCTTGTTGATGCGGCTGATTTTCGGCAAATTCCCTCTGTTTTTCGCCCCGGCCCTGCTGGCTCTGGCTGGTTGCGGAGGCGGTGTGGGCATGGGAGTTCACCCGCAAGGGGCCATTTCAGTGACGCCGGGTTCGGTTTCCATTGACACGAATTGCTCCGGCTGCAACGCGGCCGGCGCGGGCAAAGCCCCGACCGAGCAGTTTACAGCCCGGTTTGCCGCGGGCGGCGCGGCCCAGGTCTCCTGGTCTCTTTCCGGCGGAGACGCGGTGAGCGGACCGGGCAGCATCAACGCGAGCGGACAATACACGCCGCCCGGCTATCTGACCGCTGACCGCGCCGCCGTGGTGGTGACCGCGACGCTCGAGGCGAACCCAGGCATCCGGGCCAGTACGGTTCTGACCGTAACACCAGGATTTCTGCGGCCGCTGACGCCGGAAAACGTGGCTTTGGGCGCCAGGGGGAGCGTCACCATCACGGGTTTTCTGGCCGAGGCAGGCGGCACGGCTGGCATTCATTTCGAACTTTCGGACTCACCGGCCGGGCAGACAGGCAGCGGCATGGTTTCCGGCGTGCTGAGCGCGGCGCGCTGCCAGCGCGGTGGCCGGTCCTTTACCTCCTGCACGGTGACCTATACGGCCCCGGCGCTGGTGGCAACGACCGGCGTCACCTATGTCGTGGCCACGGTGGAGGGCCCTTCGGCCGGCGCCATTTCCAGTCCGGAATCCAGGATTTCGGCTGCCGTGCTGGTGAACTCCGCCGGAGTCAACAGCAACGCGGCCGAGCATCAGGAGCCGCTGGCGCAGTCGATGGCGCTTGGCGGCTCGGGCGGCAACAACCTGGATTATGACACGCGTGGCGACCAGATCGTGGACTGCTGCAGCGGAACACTGGGCGCGCTGGTTGCGGACGCGGGCAAGCGAACCTATGTGCTGAGCAATAACCACGTTCTGGCCCGCAGCGATCAGGCAAGTGCGGGTGACCTGATCGTCCAGCCGGGGCTTATCGACAACAACTGTACGCCCTTCGGAAGCCAGTCGGACTCAGCTTCCGCTGCCTCGATCGCCCCGGTGGCGTTTCTGACCGGCTGGCTTCCGCTGAACTCGAAACAGACCAATGCGGACGCGGCCATTGCGCAGGCGGCTGCGCGTGCCGTGGATCCGGGGGGCAGCATTCTGGAACTGGGCGCAAGGCAGCCGGACGGCACGTTGGGGGCTGCGCCGCCCGGCACAAGCTCAAGCGGCGGGCGGGGAGAGGCCGCGACGCTGGGTCTGCAGGTGGCCAAGAGCGGCCGAACAACGGGATTGACCTGTGGCGCCATCGTGGCTGTCGATCTCGATGTGGAAGTTGATTATTTCCGGGATTGCGCGGAAAGCCAGCCTTACCTGACGAAGACCTTTACCCGTCAGTTTGGCATCAGCGGCAACCAGTACAGCGACTCGGGCGACTCGGGCGCGCTGGTGGTCGATGCGGCGGATGCCGAACCCGTGGGGCTGCTCTTCGCCGGCGGCAATGATACGGCGGGCGTGAGTCAGGCGGTCGCCAACCCGGCGGCTGACGTGCTGCGCGAACTGGGCGCACAGTTGGGTGGCGGGCCGTATACCTTTGTCGGCGGGGCCGACCACGCGGTCAGTTGCCTGAACTACGGCGACAGCACGATCTCCGCTGCTCAGGCGCGCGTGCTCAGCGATACGGAGACATCGCGCGCCGAGCAGGCCCTCAGCCAGGCCCGGATGCTGATCAATCCGGCGGCTGGCATCCTGGGCGTGGCCATCGGCAAGAGCAACGACCACCCCGGCGAGGCAGCGGTGATCCTTTACACGGATCAGAACCGAACGGTCAGCACGCCGGATACGGTGGATGGTGTGCGTACCCTGGTGATTCCCGCCACGGCCGGCGCCGTGGCGGCCGGTTCGGCACCGCAGACGCCCTTTGGCTCTGGCGTTGCCTCCCTCGACGGCTCCACGCTGGCCAGGGCCGAGGCCGTCAAGGATGAGACCGCCGCCGGATTGATGAGCCAGAATCCGGCTTTCTTCGGCGTGGGAGTGGGACAGAGCCTGGACAATCCGAAGGAGGCGGCGCTGGTCATTTACGTCGACCGCGCTCTTCTTCCCGCGCAACTGCCCGCCCTGGTGGACGGCCTCCGCACCCGCTATATCGTGATGAGCCGGCTGCATGTAACCCGCTCCTACGCGGTTCCGTTCGCGCCCCGGTTCCATTGCCGGAGCCACGCTCGCGCCATTCAGCCGCAGTCCGTGAAGGGGGCTTCTGCCGGTTTCAGTGGTCTTCCACTGCCATGGAAGTAAATGTCTCGGCTGGGTTTCCGGCTGCCGCGGCGGAACTTGAAAAGTCCCTGAAAGAGAGAAGAACGACAGTTTTGCGCAGATTCCGGAAGCGCGGGTCCGTGTTGCCGGAGAACGGACGAATCGCAACCGCGCACCGGGTGCGGAACTCACCCGGCGCGGCGGTCCTTTTGCCCGGAGCTCATCAGCTGGCGGCACTCGTCCGGAGTCCAGGCGGAGGTGGCGCCG
>JBMFHN010000062.1:0-13073 GCA_049976805.1 Occallatibacter sp.
GGCGTGGCTGTGGATGGCGCGGGCGATGTGTACATTGCAGACGACAACAACAACCGCGTGGTGGAGGTGACGGCGGCGGGCGTGGCCAGCGTGCTGAATATTGGCAGCCCCGGCGGCACGGCCTCGATTGGCCCCACTACCGTGGCGCTGGATGGCGCGGGCGATGTGTACATTGCTGACTACAACAACAGCCGCGTGGTGGAGGTAACGCCAGCGGGCGCATCCAGCGTGCTGAATGTTGGCACTCCCGGCGGCGAGGAACTGAATAATCTTTACGGCGTGGCGGTGGATGGCGCGGGCGATGTGTACATTGGAGACAAAGGCAACAGCCGCGTGGTGGATCTGTCTCAGGCGCAGGCTGTGCCGCTCACCTTCGCTTCCACGAACGTTGGCAGCACCAGCAGTGACAGTCCGCAGGACGTGACGGTCCAGAACATCGGCAACCAGCCTTTGAACATCACCGCTCTGTCCACCGTTACAACCGGGCAAACAAACAGTAGCTTCAACCTGAATGGCTCCGGCACGAGTTGCAGCACCAGCATCCAGCTCACCGCTGGAGAAAGCTGCGAACTGGGCGTGGAGTTTGCCCCCCTGGCCGCAGGAACCTTGGCCGGCACGGTGAACATCACGGACAACAACCTGAATGCCGCCGCGCCCAATTACGCTGTGCAGCAGATCAGCCTGAGCGGCACAGGGCTTGCAAGGGTAGTGACGCAGCTCAGCTTTGGCATTGGCTCTGCGCCGCCAACGACGATTACGGCGGGCGGCAACGCGGGAACGGTTGTAGTCGATGAGGAGTTAAGCAACGGCGGAATCGCGACTACCGCCTCGGACAGCATCACGCTGACGGTGACCGGTCCGAACAGCTACTCGCAGAGCTACACGGCAACGGCGGTGAACGGCGTGGCCACCTTCAGTCTCTCCGGCGTGGCGCTGACCGTGGCCGGAAGTTACACCTACACCGCTTCACTCAGCGGCGTCCCCGGCGCAACAGCTACCGAGACGGTCACGGCGCTGACGACGGGCGACAGCCTGACCGTGAGCTATCCCACAACCGCTTTTGTGGGGATGGCAGAGACCGGCACCGTGGAGGCCGTGGATCAATACAACAATGTGGACGCCAGCTTCAGCGGCGCGGTGAATATCACCACTACGGACAGCTTGGCAACGGTGACCACCCCGGTGACACTGACCAACGGAGTGGGCAGCTTCACGGTGACCTTTGCCACCGCAGGCACGCAGACGATCACGGCCAGCGCAACGGGAATCGCCAACGGCTCGGAGACAGGCATCGTAGTGAGCGCCGTGCCCTCGTTTGTGGTGACGGTGGCCACGGATACGACCGCGGGAGTGGCGGCGAACTGCCCCGGATCCAACTGCAGCCTGCGCGACGCGCTGGCCGCGGCAGCCGCGGCTGGCGGGGGCAACATCACCTTTGACCCGACGGTCTTCGCCTCGGCGCCGCCCATCAAGCTGGGCAGCGCGGGCACCCTGGTGGTCCCCGTCAATACGACCATCACCGGCCCCACCACCGGCAGCGGCGCAACGCTCGCCAACCTGGTGACGGTGGACGGCGCCAACACGTATACGGTCTTTAACATTGCTCCGTCTTTGCCCATTGCATATGCTGTTCCTCTCGCCTCTCCCAGCAATGTTTCAGACTCATCCTATTTCGCGTCCATCACCAATCTGAATATCCAGAACGGGAATGGCGGCGCGGACGGAACCGGTGGGCCGGGCACGCCCGGCGGCGCGGGCGGTATTAACAACTATGGAACGTTGACGGTCACTCACTGCGTCTTCACCAACAATACGGGCACCGACGCCGGCGCCCTCTATAACTGGGACGGCGCGCTCACGGTGACCAACAGCACCTTCACCGGCAACTCCTCCCTCGGCGGCGGCAGCGGCCCAGCGAATGGCAACGGCTGGTACGGCGACGCGGGCGCCATCTTCAACGACGATGAGAACCCGTTCGGTTCACCCGGACCGGCGGCGGTGCGCGCGAATGGCATTCACCCGTTTGCCACACCCGGCAATCTGCAGCGCAGATACCACCCGCGCGGCCAGCGAGCCGGCTCCCAGGGCGCTGCGCAGAGCTCCGCTAAAGCTTCCGCCACTCCGATGGGCACCGCATCCTCGCCGGCGAACGGCACGCTGACGGTGACCAACAGCACCTTCACCGGCAACCGCGGCACCTACACCGGCGGCATCTACAACTACGCGACGGCGACGGTCACCAACAGCACCTTCGGCGGCACGGCTGCCGGCGCGGGCAACACCTCCAAAGGCGACGGCACCGGAGACCCCGACGCGGGAGCCTTGAACAACGGCACAGATAGCATTCCCAGCAGCGCGACGGTGACCAACAGCACCTTCACCAACAACTCCGGCGCTTTTGCCGGAGCCATCATCAACGCCGACGATGACTCGATTGGCGCTTTGCTGCAAGCGCAGAACAGCACCTTCACCGGCAACACCTCCAGCGGCGACGGCTCAGGCGACCCCGACGCGGGCGCGATCGCTATTACTTGGGGCGAATCTGGTTCTTCGGTAAACAGCTCTGCGGTGATCGCCTACAGCACCTTCTACCAGAACAGTTCTTCCTCGCAGTCTGGCGGCGGCGCAATCGCCAACAGTTATGATGCCGCTACCGCGGTCCTGGCCGGCACCATTACCGGCAACTCCGGCTATTACGGGGCGGTCTACGGCGAGGTCTACAGTGGAATCGACACGGCAGCAATCGGCAACAGCATCGTCTCCGGCAATACCACCACCGACCCCAAGGCCAGCACCGACGGCACCACTCCCGACCTGAATGGGTTCACCAATCAGGTCGGGAATGTTGTAGGCTCCAGTGGAACGAACCTGGCCCCGCTGGGCAACTACGGCGGCTCCAATCCCACGCAGACGATGATTCCGCTGCCCGCCAGCACGGCCATCTGCGCCGGATCATCCAGTGAGTTGCAGGCGTTCAACACTAGTTCCGGCTTGAATCTGACCACCGATCAGCGCGGTCTGCCCAACACCAACAGCAGCTATCCGGGTTACAGCAGCACGGCCTGCGTGGATGCCGGTTCCGTGCAGACCAACTACGCGATTACCTACAACCCGCCGATGCCCTCCACGGCGGTGATGGGTGTGACGATTACACCCGCGCCGGTGGTGCAGTTGACCGAGAGCAGCTTGCCCGCCAACTTTGCCACCAGCTCGATCACCCTCACCGACAGCGCCACGCCGACGGCTCTGGGCGGAACAACGACGGAAGCCTTCTTGAACGGGTCGGCTACCTTCAACAATCTCGATTTCACCGCGGCGGTCACCGGCGACACGCTGACCGCGACCCTGCCGTTGAATACATCGCTGACCACGCCGCTGAATCTGACCTTGACCTCCACTGTTTCCGCCACTTCCGTTGCTCCATCGGGGACGGACTTCACCATCACCGCGACGACTCCGGCGGCCACGGTGCAGCCGGGCTCGCTGGCGGTCTTCACCTTTACGGTGAGCCCAACCGGCGGAGCAACGGCCTTCGCGGCGGCGGTGAACCTCACGGTTACAGGTCTGCCGCCAGGGGCCACCGCAAAGTTGGCGCCTGACACCATTGCGGCCGGCGCAGGCGCGACCATGGTGACTCTGACCATCCAGACGGCGCAGGGCGGCGCGGCGGTGGCGCAACTCAGCCCCGGCGCGGGCGGCGCCCATGGCTCGCTGCTCTCGCGTCTGGCGCCCTTCTCGCTGGCGCTGCTCCTGCTGCCCTTTGCCGGGCGGCTGCGCAAGACGGGCAAGCGCTTCGGCCGCATGATCTCGTTGCTGCTGCTGCTCATCGCGGGCGCGGCGGCGGTGGCCGGGGTGAGCGGCTGCGGATCCTCGGTCGGGTTCTTCGGCCAGACGCCAAAATCCTACACGGTGACCGTGACAGCGACTTCGGGCACGCTGTCGCACTCCGCCAATGTCACTTTGACTGTCGAGTAACAAGGAGAATTTGAGATGCACGGAAGATTATGCGGGAGAATGCTCCTTGTGAGCCTGTGCACGATGGCTGGGGTTGCAGGCTCGGCCCAGCAGAGCCAGAAGCCGGTGGCGCCGATGACGGCTTCGAGACTCTCCACCGACGTAGCCGTCACCTTCGCTGGCGAGCGCTCGCAGATCGTGCCCGGAGAGAACACCTTCTGGTTCAAGGGCGGCGGCGTGGATGCGGCGGTGACCTTCTGGAAGGGTCTCGGCGTGGCCGCCGCATTGACCGGCGACAATGCCTCCAACGTCACACCCGGCGTGGACGTGAGCAAGATCGCCTTTCTTGCGGGGCCGCGCTACACTTACACGGCCTGGCAGGGGCGCGCCCGGCCGGCCGATAGCCGGCGGCTGCAAATCTTCGCGCAGGGACTCTTTGGCGGCGCGCACGCCTTCGATGGCCTCTATCCCAAGGGCACGGGATTGGCGACGAGCGCCAGTTCCTTTGCCCTGCAGGCCGGCGGTGCGGCGAACCTTTATCTGACGCCGCATTGGGGATTGCGTCTGCTCGAAGCCGACTACGTGCGCACCGAACTGCCGAACGCCGCCGCCGATGCGCAGAATGACTTTCGCCTGGCCGCCGGCGTCACCTACCACTTTCAGTCCCAACGGAAGCGGTAGAGGAGCCCGAGCCGAAGATGAACACGGGAACATGCTCCACTTCCCGTGTTCTCGACGCCGGGAAACCGGCGCGAGACGAGGAAACTCTCCACGCAGATCGGAAAAGTGAGTTTTGGGTGCTCCATCCTTTCCGCGTGATTCACGGAAGGAATGGAAATGAGCGCTCACACCCGGCCATGCCGGATCAACCACGGATCGTTCACAGGCCCCAGAAACTCAACCGAAGTCGGCCAGGAAAGCACCCATCCCACCCGGTCAAAGAGCCAGCCGGGTGCGGCTCAGCTTGACGCCATCCAGGCGGCCGAGCAGCGTAACGGCGATGCGCTCGGAATCGAAGAGGCACCGGGCCATGGCCTGCACCTGGCCTGAGTCCACTTGGTCGATGCAGGCGATGATCTCCTCGGCGGGAACGAACTGGTGAAAGTACATCTGCTGGCGCGCCAGGTTGGCCATGCGCGAGTTCGAACTTTCCAGACCCATCAGCAGATTTCCTTTGAGCTGGTCCTTGGCGCGGCACAGTTCTTCCTCGCCGAGCGGCGATTCCTTCAACCTGCGGAATTCCTCGAGGATCAGGTCCACAACTTGCAGCGCCTTGCCGCTCGACGTGCCGGCATAGACACACAATGTGCCCGCATCGCGGAAGGGGCTCAGGTCGGAGTAGATCGAGTAGGCCATGCCACGTTCCTCGCGAATGGTCTGGAAGAGGCGCGAACTCATGCCGCCGCCCAGGACGGTGTTCAGAATCAGCGTGGCGTGGCGATTCTCGTCGGCGACCGGAGGTGCCGGGACGCCCAGGCAGATCTGAACCTGCTCAAGGGATTTCTTGTGGCGCAGGACAATGCGCGCGCCAGCCTGGGGCGCGGGTTGCTCGTGGAGCGTTTCGCCTTCCGTCAGGGCGGAGAATTTATTGGCTACCGCTTCGGTAAAGCGATCATGGTCCAGGTTGCCGGCGGCGGAGAAGAGGATGTTGCCAGCGTGGAAGCGGTCGCCGTGGTAGGCAAAGAGACTGTCGCGATCGAACCGGGAAACCGTCGCCGATGTCCCCAGAATCGGCTTGCCGAGCGGATGATCCTTCCAGAAGGCCTGCATGAACAATTCATGGACCAGCACTTCCGGATTATCCTGGTCGATCTTGATCTCTTCGAGGATCACGCCGCGCTCGCGCTCGATGTCGGTCAGGTCGAAGGTGGGGTTCAGCACCAGGTCAGAGAGCACGTCGAGGGCAATGGGAACGTGTTCGGACAGCGACTTGACGTTGAAGCAGATGGTTTCCTTGCCCGTGAAGGCGTCCAGGTTGCCGCCGATCGAGTCCATCTCCCGCGCGATGTGCTGCGCGCTGCGGGAGCGGGTCCCCTTGAAGACCATGTGCTCGACGAAGTGTGAGATGCCGTTGGTTTCCGGTCGTTCGCAGCGGGAGCCGGATTTGACCCAGACTCCCATGGCCACCGAACGCATGTGCTCCATGCGCTCAGTGAGCACGATCAGGCCGTTCGGCAGTACGGTACGGCGAAGATTTCGCTCTGAATTCATTGTCCTCCGCTTCTTCCATTTTAGGTCAAGGTCCTCCGCAGCGGCAGCAAGCGCGGGTAGGGCGGATTGCGCGTCTCGGCTCCCGGCCGATCCTCCTCCGGCGCAAGGGGCTGCAAAAGAGGGGAAAATGCTCTATGCTGGCCCCAGCCGTGGAAGAGAATCCCATCCCGATCATCGCTTTCGACCCGGACCTCCCGGCAAAGGCGGGCCAGAGGGCAACGCCGTTGCTGGCAAGCGGGAACCGGCTGCTCTTTGGCCTCGATACGGGATCGCTCCGGGGGCTGATGGCGGAGATGGGCGAGCCCGTATGGCGTGGCCGGCAACTGTCGCAAGCCTTGTATCGTGAACGGGTTGCGGAACTCAAAGAGATAACGACATTGCCGGGAGCGCTGCGCCAGAGGATGATCGCCGAAGGTTGGCGAGCAGGCCGGCCGCGGATCGCGCAGGTTTTTCAGTCCAGGGATGGGACTGAGCGCTACATCGTGGAATGCCCTTCCCTTCGCCCCAGCACTGTGGAGACGGTGTGGATGCCGGAGGGCGACGGCGCCGAGCAGAGTGAATCCGGCGACGCGGCAGAGAAACCCCGCCGCCGGGCTACACTCTGCGTTTCCAGCCAGATAGGCTGTGCCGTGAACTGCCAGTTCTGCCTGACGGCCCGGCTGGGCCTGCAGCGCAACCTGACGGCGGGTGAGATCGCGGGGCAAGTGCTGGCAGTCTTCGATCGCCAGGGTGTCGAGGTAGGCCGTGACCGCGTGAACCTGGTCTTCATGGGAATGGGCGAACCGTTTCTGAACTACGACGCCTTCATGGGAGCGGTGCGGTTGCTGGTTGAAGAGGTTGGTCTGAGTCCGCAACGGATGACGGTCTCATCTTCGGGTATCGTGCCGGGTATCAGGCGTTTTGCCCGCGAGCCTGCGGAGTTGCGTCCCGCTCTGGCCATCAGTCTGAATGCGCCCAGCGACACACTGCGCACCGCGATCATGCCGATCAACAGGAAATGGCCGATCGCCGAGGTGATGGAGGCCGTGGGCCGGATTCCGCTGCGCGCCCGTGAGCGGATCACCTTCGAGTATGTTCTGCTGGGTGGCGTGACGGACCGGCCCGAAGATGCCCGCGCGCTGGCACGATTGCTGCGCCGGACAGGATTGCCAGTGAAGGTGAACTTGATTGCCTGGAACCCGGGGCCCGGCATGGCCTTCGCCACGCCCGGACCGCAGGCTGTTGAAGTTTTTCGCGGCATTTTGACGACGGAGGGAATCGCCGCCTATCTGCGCAAGCCGCGCGGACGCGACATTTATGCCGCCTGCGGACAACTGAAGCAGACGGTGGAAAGATAAGTCTTTTCCCCCGGCGCTGCCGGAAAGAAAGTGCGGAATCGGCGGTTTTTTCCTTTCCGGCCGAAGATTTCCAATGTGTTCGATGAATGTGTGCGTGGTTCAGTTCATCTGGCTGGACTTCGATTGCAGATAGCGATCGAAGGGTATCTCAAAGGAAAACAGCGGGTTACCGGAAGCGCTGCGCAGCCCGCGTACACGCAGACTGGCTCCATGCAGAGGATGGTCAAGCCCGGAGAGGTCGTAAAAGAGAAAACCGGCGCGTGTGGTGTGAGGCGCAACGTCGAGAGGCCGGAAGGCGAAAGTGGCGAAGTCCTGCTCGACCTCTTGATCGCTTGCTTTGGGCTTGAGCCGGAGGCCGGGGAACGGGAAAGGCATGGGAACTTTGGCTCCTTCGCGCTCTCGTAGGCTTATCCGCCGTTCGACATCCTCGGCCGTAGCGGCTGGAAGGGCGTCGCCGGCGGCAGTGACGAAGAAAAACTGCGCGTTGTCAAAGCGGACGGGCAGGCTGCCGCTGTTGGTGACGATGAGCCGGATGGGCAGCACGCCGTGAGCAAGATAATCCACGCGGAAAAAAGATTCCTTGGCGGGCGTGTCGTAGGGTTCGGCGGCGACGGCTACTTTTTCCCGCGCATGGATCTCGACGGCGGCATACGAAGTGGCCGGTTGCACCGGCGGCGAAACGTGACGGCGGGCAGCAGCCGGCAGGGTCAAGCCCAGCAACAGAAACGGGATGGCCCGCGCGGCTTTCATCGGAATCGACTGTATCATTCGTACCCCCTTGTATCATGTGAGGTTGGAGTGGAAGCGGGCAGCGGGACGATTTTTCCGTTGTCTGGAAAATGTACGGTTTCCCGAGGCTTTCCGTTCAGAAAAATCGCCGCATACGGACTCCATGATCTTAGCGAGATGGAAAATTGCCCAGGCCACGCATGATTCTGTTCTTTTACAACCTGGCTCTGCTGGCAGCGCTGGCGATCGGCGCGCCGTGGTGGCTGTGGCGCATCGCGACGACGCAAAAGTACCGTGAAGGGCTCTTGGAACGGTTGGGGCTGATCCGGTTGAGGATCACCCTGCCGCGCGTGGAAAAATCTGCGCAGGGACGGACCGGAGAGCGTCCGCTCCTCTGGCTGCACGCTGTCTCGGTTGGCGAAGTGCTCTCTGTCAGCCGGCTGGTCCGGGATCTGGACACGGCGCTGCCCGACTTCCAGGTGGTTGTCTCCACGACCACGCGCACAGGACAGGCTCTGGCCCGCGAGCGATTCGGCGCCGAGCGGGTTTTCTACTGTCCGCTGGACCTGCCCTGGGCGGTGAGAAAAACGCTGAATGCACTGCGGCCGCGCCTGCTGATTCTAGCTGAAACCGAGTTCTGGCCCAATCTGCTCAGCGCCTGTTTCCGCCGGGGAATCGCCGTGGCGGTGGTCAATGCGCGGATCAGCGACCGCTCCTGGCCGCGTTACCGGCGGCTGCGCCGGCTGTGGCAGCCGCTTCTTGGCCGAGTGAGCCGGGTGCTGGCGCAGAGTCCGGCGGATGCCGAGCGCCTGCGGGATCTGGGCTGCAGGCCGGAGTCGATTGCGGTGGCTGGCAACCTGAAATTCGACGTGCGCCCGGCCGGAGAAGCCGAGGCAACCGGTTTGTTGCGGGCGCTGGCGGGCGATTTGCGCCTGGTCGTGGCCGGGAGCACGCTCGAAGGCGAAGAGGCGGAACTGCTCGCAGCCTGGCCACGGCTGCTCAAAGCCGATCCGCGGCTGGTGATGGTGCTGGCACCACGCCATCCGGAGCGCTTTGCCACAGTCGGCACCTTGCTCGAACGCTCGGGCTTCGATTGGCGCCGGCGCTCGGCATGGTCAGAAGCGGAACCAACCGAGCCGCTGCAAGCAGGTGGAATCGTTCTGCTTGATACCCTTGGCGAACTGGCATCGGTCTACTCGCTGGCCGCGGTGGCGTTTGTCGGCGGCAGCCTGGTTCCTGCCGGTGGGCACAATCCGCTGGAGCCGGCGCAGTTCGGTGTGCCGATCGTCATGGGGCCGGACTACACCAATTTTCGCGCCATCGTGAACGAACTTCTGGCTCACCAGGGCCTTCGCATCGCCACGCGGGAAGATCTGGCCGACACGCTGGCCGGCCTGCTTGAGGACCGCGTTGCGGCCAGGGCCATGGGCGGCCGGGCCAGGGAGATCTTCAGCAGCCAGGCCGGCGCCACGGCGCGTTCGATCGACGCGCTGCGGCAACTGCTCTCCGAGCAGGAAGAAGCAGGCCCGCCAGCCGCGGTCGCCGGGGGAACGGAGCGGCTTGCATGAGCACATTGTCTTCCGCGCGGCGCTTGCTGCTGCCACTGGTGCCGCTCTACCGGCTGGCGCTCGGGCTGCGTGGGTTCGGGCTGCGTGGGTTCGGGCTTCGGCTGGGGTGGAGCCCGGTGCAAAGACTGCACAGTCCGGTGATCAGCGTCGGCAATCTCGCGACCGGCGGCGCGGGCAAAACGCCGCTCATCCTCACCCTCGCCCGGGCGCTCGAAGGACGCGGCCTGCGCGTGGACGTGCTCTCCCGCGGCTATGGACGGCAAAGCCGGCGGGTGGCCTGCGTCCCTGCGGACGGAAACGCACAGGAGTTCGGCGACGAACCGCTGCTCATCGCGCGGGAGACGGGTCTCCGGGTTTATGTGGCCCCAAGACGATTCGATGCGGGACAGCGGGCCGAGGCCGAAGGGAACGCCGGCGGGGACCGGCGGCAGCTGGTTCACCTGCTCGACGATGGCTTTCAGCATCGTCAACTGGCCCGCACCGTCGACATTGTCCTCGTCAGCGGGCGCGACTGGCGCGACGGGTTGCTGCCGGCGGGCAATCTGCGCGAGCCGCGCGCGGCTTTGCGCAGGGCTGACGTGCTGGCCGTTCCAGCCGAGGAACCGGAAGGGCAAACCCTGGAGAAAGAGTTGCGCCGCTGGGGCTGGAATGGCCCGGTCTGGCGGTTGCGCCGGGTGATGGACGTTCCCCCCGTGGCCGGTCCTGTCGCCGCCTTTTGCGGCATCGCCCGACCGGAACAGTTTTTTGCCGGGCTGGAAGGCGCGGGGATCGATATCCTTCTGCGGCGCACCTTTCCCGACCACTTTCCTTACTCGCGCACGGTGCTCGAAGATCTGGCGGCCGAGGCCCGCCAAAGGCCGGTCGCAGCGATCTTGACCACCGGGAAAGACCGGGTCCGGATGGGAGAACTCGCCTCTGTCTTCTCCGCCTCGATCCCGCTCAAGGCCGTTGGCCTGCGCGTGGAAATCGAAAACCAGGATGCGGCGCTGGATTGGCTGATCGAACGGCTGAAGGAACCGGTTTCCTGAGCGCAGCAAAAATGGAGGCCTGTTTTCGCAGGCCTCCCGGCGAGTCAGGGCAATTCAAGCTGGCCCACAACTCAAACGTTGACGGATTTCTCGATTGCAGCCCATTCTTCGGCGCTCAGCCTCAGTTGGGCCGCGGCGATGTTCTCTTCAAGATGCGTAACCTTCGAGGTGCCGGGAATGGGCAGCATGACCGGCGAGCGATGAAGCAGCCATGCGAGGGAAAGCTGCGCGGCAGAGGCTGAAGAGCGTGCCACGGCCGACGCCAGAGCCTGCCCCGCCGACTGATCCGCCCGAAGCAGCTTGCCGGCGGCAATCGGATACCAGGGCAGAAATCCGATGCCTTGCTGCTCACACCAGGCGAGCGTCTCTTCATGACGGCGGTCGGCCAGGCTGTATCGATTCTGAACCGTGACGATGGGGACAATCCTGCGCGCCTGCTCAATCTCCGCCACCGTGACCTCGCTCAGGCCGATGTGGCGAATCTTGCCCTGCTCCTGCATCCGGCGGAGCGCGCCCAGCGACTCTTCGAGCGGAGTGCGCGGATCGATGCGGTGAAGCTGATACAGCTCAATACGTTCCAGCCGCAGGCGGCGCAGGCTCATTTCGACGCATTGAATCAGGTAGCCGGCGCGGCCCACATACTCGGTCTTTGCCGGTCCCTGGCGGGTGATCCCGCCCTTGGTGGCGATGACCAGACCTGGCGGGTAGGGATAAAGCGCCTCGGCGACAAGCCGCTCGGCGATCTCCGGGCCGTAGGCGTCGGCAGTGTCGATCAGCGTGATCCCCAGATCGACGGCGCGGCGAAGAACACGGCGGGCTTCGACGGGATCATCCGGCTCGCCCCAGGCGCCATCACCCACCAGGCGCATGGTGCCGTAACCCAGGCGATGGACGGGCAAGTCGCCGCCAATGAGAAATGTACCACTGGCCGCCGCGGAAAACGGATTTGCGCTCATATCACGTTAGATGCGCGCAAGAGCGCGCCGTTGCGAATAGAATGGCGGATATTTGATCATTTGAGTTTTACCGCGTGAAGACCTCCGCCATCTTGCCGCGGAGCCGGACCGGAAGGGGCGTCTCCGGCGATGCGGTTGCCCGGGGAACCGCAAGCTGGTCGTTTGCGTATCCCGATAGGCAGTGCCAGGAGAAGCCACCATGAGCAGCCCACCCTACCCCAACCCGCAATCCATTTTCTACCAGCGATACGAAGCGGCACGCCGCGACGAGGTGGCGGGAATTCTGTTGGCGCTGTTTCTGGGCACCTTCGGCGTCCACCACTTTTATCTGCGCCGAACCGGCCTGGGGATTTTCTATTGTTGCATCTGCTGGACCGGCATCCCCACCTTGCTCGGCTTCATCGAGTGCTTCTTCATGCCCGGCCGGGTGCGGGATTTCAACGCCATGCAGGCGGCAGGCATCGCTGCATCGCTGGGAATTGCGCCACCCGGCTGGGGGCAGCCGCTCAATTATACAGTGAACATGCCGCCGGCAGCGCAGCAGGAAACGCTCGTGACCTGCGGGCGCTGCCGTCAGACCAATGTGCAGGGCGCGCGCTTCTGCTCAGGCTGCGGCACGGCGCTTTGAGAGATTTGTCCGGCGCTGACCGCTCTCCCCGGCAGAGGCCGGAGGCGGCGAATGGCCGGCAATGCGAGGAGTTTCCTCCTCCTGAAAAATTACCCCATGCAGCGTAAATCGTGCAGCGGTGAATCGAGGAGCTCCGGAAAGATGAAGTTCCCCGGCGGCCATGGGGCATGCGGGGCGCCGCAGATTTACATATTGGCGTGGCCGGCGCGCATCGACTCGTTGAACTGAGGCTTGGTAAAGTCGAGCGCCTCCTGGAGTTTGGCCCGGTACTGCCCGGCGCGGGCCATCAGTTGCGGAGTGGCGGCGGCAAACTCGCCGTCGAAGCTGATCAACCCTTCGCCCGCCTGGCTTCCGGCCATTCGCAGCAGGTCGGTATCCGTGGTGTTCAGGTACTGCGCGTCGCGGGGGTCTGCGATCCACACTGGCTTGCCTTCGCCCAGCACACCCGAAAGCCAATAGACCTTGCAGAGCAGGTATTCCATCCTCTCCTCGTCATTGGTTTCGGTAAAGAGGAACTTTTTCTGCCAGCGGCTGTAGTAGCGCGTGGTCACGGGCACGGGTTGGCGGTTGCCGGACTTCAGAAACTCAAGCTGCCCGAGATCCACCGTTTTGCGCACGGCGTTATAGACGAATGTCTCTGCGTAGGGCTGCTCCATGGCGGG
>JBMFHN010000063.1:0-13058 GCA_049976805.1 Occallatibacter sp.
ACGTACATGACGAGGCCAAAGATCATTCCCAGGATGCAGAACAGAGGGCCGTACAGCAGCAGGGCGTGGCCGTCGATGCCCGGCGCCCCGAAGAAATGGACCTGGGTCATGTCCGGGAGCTTCAGATTGGCCTCGCCGCCGACCGGTTCCGCAGCCGCGGCATGAACCGCGCCTTCACCCAGCAGAATCAGCATGGCCAGAACGCCGGATAATCTTCTTCCGTACCTTGAAAGTGCCCCTCTCATCCCAAGACCTCCTCTGCCCGTTTTCGGGCTGTGAGCGGATATCCGCCCGCTGCACGGAGCACCGGTGTCCGAACTGAGAGCCTGGCGCGCCAACTGCCAAGCCACGATGAGCGAGAGCAGGCTCACGCCCGGAAGAAAAGAACTCCAGACTGTTGTTTCCACGCATCCTCCCCAGTGCATATCTGAATCGTTTTCCTTGATTGGCGAACGGCATATCCTGTAAGGCTTGAAAACAAATTTTGCGAAAAATGTCAACCACAGATTAGCATTCCCGGCGGATCATCGGGGTGACTCCAGTCACAAGATTCCAGCCGCAGACCTCCCGCTCTGCATTCATCGGGGGAAAATCCCTGCAAGAAAAGAAGAAAGCGGAAACCCGGGCCCCGCGGCCTTCGGGCAGGGCGGCCGCGAGCGTGCCTTGTTCACAGACGCCGGTTCTCTGCGTCTGACTCTGTTCGCGCTTCCACGATCGCTGTCCGCGCAGCGGAAACAGCCGCTAGAAGATTCCCGACGCCCGCAGCCGCACGAGTCCTCCGGCCAGCACGCCCAGCGGCAGGATGGCAACCTGTAAAAGCTGGAACCAGACGGGCAAACGGCTGCGCGATTCGAAACTGCTGAGCGCGGCCAGGGCCAGAACCACCAGTCCCAGACCGAGCACATCCACCAGGGGATTGGCTTTGCCCGCCCAGCAGGTGACATAGCCTCCGCCCGCCGCAGCCAGGAAGGCCGAGCCGAGACGCACAAACGACGAACCGAATCCCCGCCGCGCCGCAGCCTTGCGATAGGACCAGCCGGGAACCAGCCTGTTGATCGCCGCCGAGAATGCCAGCGACAATCCGATCACCACGGCCAGGCCGGCCGCCAACGCCAGAAACGCCTGGAAAATTACCACTGGACCGTCTTTCCTTCCGGTTGCGAGCCGACTTCCCCGCGGGCGATGCGATCGAGAAACAATCTCGCCAGCCGGCGTTCGCCGGGATTGCTGTCGCCGTGCATCGAGCACAGGTCGAGGAACTCGTCGCACAATGCGTTCTTTTCACCCTGCTGCGCTAATAGGCCTTGCAGCGCCAGCGCCAGCGCGCGCAGCCGCGCCGCTTCCGGCCAGCCGTGGCCTGTTGTCTCGTCGCTCAGCAATTCGACATCTGCGAACAACCCCCGGCGGCCCCGCGCACACGCATCCAGGCAATCCATCAATTGTTCGCTGAAGGCTTGCAGGAGCGTTTCCAGTTGGCCGGGGTCCATCGTGTCGCGCGGATCCATACAATCTCCTGCTGCGAAGCGGTCGCAGAATCGTGACGGCCAGAGAGGCGATCCTTCACCCCGCATTCAGGGTTTGAGGGGAAGCGAAGTCTGGCCCTGCGGGTCCGAAGCGGAACATCCGGCCTGGAGAGGATACTTTTCCCCACGCCTCGATCTGTTCCCCGCAGGCCGAGATCAAAACCGGTCATCCCCCACAGCCGCGAATGCTGCATGCCGCGCCGGCCTGCCATCAGACTCATCGACGCCGCCGCGACTGTCAAGCGGTGAAGAACCTCCCGGCCCGCTTCAGTCCGTTCCCGTCGCCGTGAACCGGCCGCGCTCGTTCGCGGCCAGGCGGCGATGAAATTCGTCGGCCGCAACCGGACGCCCGAAGAACCATCCCTGGGCCAGAACCGGGAAGTTGAGGCCGATGAAGTAGCTCGTCTGCTGCTCGGTTTCAATGCCCTCCACGATGACCTCCAGGTTGAGCGCCCTGGCCATGGCGAGAATCTGCGGCAGAATGGCCACGGTGACCGCCTCGGTGCCGATCGAGCGGGTGAAAGCCTTGTCGATCTTGATCGCGTCCACGGAAAGTTCATGCAGATACGCGAGGCTGGAATAACCGGTGCCGAAGTCGTCAATATGAACGCTGTGCCCCCTCTGGCGCAGGCTTTGGATGGTTTCGGTGACGGTCTCGCGCTCGATGGTGGATCTCTCGGTGATTTCGATGGCCACAGAGCGGGGCTCGACCCTGGCCCGCTCCAGTTCCTGCTCGAGCATGGGCAGCAGGTGGGGATCAGCCAGATCGGCGGCAGCCACGTTGAGGCTCAGCCGGAAGCCGGGGTGGGTGTGCAGCGTGCCGGCAAAGTCCTGCAGCGCGTGCCGCGTCACCAGCGCCGTGATCTGACCCACAAAGCCGTTTTCCTCGGCGATCCTGACGAATAGATCGGGACTGATCTCCAGACCCTCCTCGTCGCGCCATCGCGCCAGCGTCTCGGCGCCCACGATCCGCCCGCTTGCCAGGTCCACAATCGGCTGGTAGACCGTGCGCAACTGGTTCCGCCGGATCGCCCGGCGAAGCTGCTGCTCCAGGCTCCGGCTGCGCCAGTAAAGAAGGGAGCAGGCCAGGCCGAAACCGATACCGGTAAGCCCGCCCAGAAACGTGGAGGCCAGCAGGTGGCCCTGCTCGGCGCGCAGGATGGCGGAAATGGGAAGGGAAGCGGATATGCAATTGAAATAGTGCTCTGAACAGCGCGTCGCATACAGGCTGTCGCCCCGGCGGCCCTGACCATTGTGCGTGCGGCTCGGGTCCACATTCTGCGACCAGGAGCCTTGCCTGCAGACAACCGGCTGGCCAGAGGTGTCGACGATTGCCACCGTGTAGGGCGGCGTGAAGGGACGGCCCGAATGCCGTTCGTGGGAGCCGTAGATGACATAGGAATCGCCGAGTACAAGGCTCACGACGCCCCGTTCGGAAAGATGGAACGGAGGCAGGTTCCAGTACACCTCCGTGCCGTCGGGCTGCGTGAAATTTGGACGGGGAAGCGGAAAAGGCACCGGCAGACGGCCCAGCGTGGTCGAGCAGATGATCTTTCCGTCGCGGATGCGTCCGGCGTCTTTCATCTCATCCGAGCCCAGGATCTGGCGGCGGAACTGGTTGATTTGGGCGTCGGAGCAGAACGGATAGGGCGAGGCATGCATGGAGGCCAGCATCCGGCGCGCCGCCGCCGCCGAAGCGTCCCCCTCGGCTACGACAGAGGATGCGAATTGGCAGAGATGCCCCTCGGCCAGATGGAGCGCGATGGCGCGGCCCAGAAAATAGCCTGCCACCACCCCCAGGGCCGCTGCACCCACCATCGTGGCGCATACGGCCAGAATGCGTTGTTTGAACGTGCGGCTCATGTTGAAGGGCCGGCCTGCAAACCCGACCCACGCTCCTTCGCATCCCCTCCCCAAAACCTCTTAATTAAAACAAACTCAGCGAAAAAAGGGGGGGCTTGCTTCGCGAGTTTGCTGATTTTAGAAGATAAATCCGATTTTTGACCATACGGCAAAAAGTAATATCCCGGTAACCAGCACGATGCTCGCGCCAGCTCGGTCCGTTTGAGTTTTGCTGGTTCCTGGCGAACCCTTGCCGGTTCTCCGTCTGGGACCCGGGATCCCGGTTCCCAGGGAGGGTTTTCCGGGCAGGTTTTTCCCAGGGCAATCGCGTTTCGGATAGCAGGATGATCTTGTTTTGAAAGGGCACGGCTTCCGCCGTGCCGCGGGCAGATCATGATGAAGATCTCCGGCCTTCAGGCCCTGAGGAATGGGGTTTTATCCCCAAAGCATCCCTCAAGCGGCTCAAGCCGGTCCGTTTTGCCGCGCCACGCCTCGGCACGGCGGAAGCCGTGCCCTTTCAAGACGGCTTCTGCCGGCAATTCGAAATCCAAATGCGATATCCCTGAGCTTTTTCCTTCGGCAATTGAATTTTCCGGCCATTTGGCCTATGCTGAAAACGCAGACGAATTTGTCCGCCGGAAGAGTTGTAAGAGCAAGTGCTGGCGGAGAGAGGAGTGGGCTCACGGCCCACTTTTTATTTGGGGTGAAGGTCTGGTTTTCGTGGCGGCAGCCTGAACGGCGGAACCAGGCCAGGCGAGTTTCCCGACCGAGAGGCTGCGTGAGGCAGCCAGGGGGTGTGGCCGCCGATCTCTGGTCTTCGCGAGAGCCGCTGCGAGAGCGGGGAGGCCGGGAGAGCGGAAACGGAGCTTTCGGCTCCCCCCGAAGCGGCTGAACGGCGCAGAAACGATGGCAGTTAAGTTGGACGCAATCCGGTCGGCGGCTTCACGAGTGGCAGCCTCGCATGGGCTGGACGTGGTGGACGTGGAGTTCATCGGCTCGGCGAAAGAGCGGATTCTCCGCGTGTATGTGGAGAAGAATGCTGCGGAACGCGCCCGGCTGAAAGAGGCATGGGCGGCCGGGGAAGGTCTCGAAGATCTGCCCGGGCGGTTGGCCGAAGAGGCGCGTGCGGGCCGGTTGAGCCCCGCGCTGCTTTCCGGTGTCACGCACGAGGACTGCGCGGCTTTCAGCCGGGACTTTGGCGTTTTGCTGGACGTGGAGGATCTGGTTCCCGGCGCGGAGTACACGCTTGAGGCCAGTTCGCCGGGGCTGGACAGGAAACTGGGAGTGCGCGAGGATTTTGAGCGTTTCATGGGTTCGCTAGTGAAGTTGCGGACTTTTGAGCCGGTCCACAACAACTGTCACTGGCAGGGGCGGCTGACCGCGCTGACGCAAGAGGCGATTACCCTGGATCTGAATGCGGTCAGGCAAAACAGCAAGAGCCGGAAGACAGGTTTGGATCGAGTGGAGATTGCGTTCGCGAACATCGAGAGGGCGCAACTGGTGCCGGAGATCTAGGCGGCTGGCGGGAATCCGCCTGGAGCGCGTCATTTCCGGCTGTTCGATTTGACGGGCAGATGCGAGCGTGGATTCACTGAACTTGCGATCTCCGGAGTCTGCTCCGGGGGGCGTGGAGTCGAGAGGCCGGAACGGCTGAGCCGCGAATTGAATGAGCAGGCTTGGTCAACCAAAACTGAACCGGGAGGCGGCTGCTTCAGAAGCCGCCCCGGGCAACCACAAGAAAGCAAGCAAAGTATGGCCAGCGCTTTATATCAGACTATCGAGCTACTCAGCCACGAGAAGGGCATCGAGCCGGAGATCGTGGTGGGAGCCGTCGAGGAGGCCATTGCTCTGGCCACGCGCAAGTTTTACAAGACCCAGGAGAACATGCGCGGCGAGTTGAACAAGGAGACGGGCGAGATCACGGCCTACATTTACAAGACGGTCGTGGCCGATGACGCTCCCATCGAGGATCCGCTCAATCAGATCACGCTCAGCGCAGCCAACGCCCTGGCGCCTGGCGCCGAGGTGGGCAGCGAGATCCGCCTCTACCGCGACACCAGTCCGCTCGGGCGCATCGCCGCGCAACTGGCCAAGCAGGTGATCTTCCAGAAGGTGCGCGAGGCCGAGCGCGACACGGTCTTCAACGAGTACGCCCACCGCGAAAAGGAGGTGCTGACGGCCACCGTGAAGCGGATCGAGGGCCAGGACTACATCTACGACCTGGGCAAGGCCGAGGCGCGCTGCCCCAAGCGCGAACAGTCGCGGCTGGAGCAGTTTTCGGTCGGCGAGCGGGTCCGTGTGGTGCTGCTCAAGGTGGATCGTGCCGCCAAGGGGCCGCAGGTGATCGTCAGCCGGGCCGCGCCCGAACTGGTGCAGAATCTCTTCCAGTCGGAGGTTCCGGAGATTTATGACGGCACGGTCGTCATCCGCGCCATTGCCCGCGAGGCCGGCGAGCGGACCAAGATCGCCGTGCAGAGCCGCGACAAGGACGTGGATCCGGTGGGCGCCTGCGTGGGCATGAAGGGCATGAGGGTGCAGTCGATCATCCGCGAGTTGCGGGGAGAAAAGATTGACATCATCGAGTTCTCGGACGAGATTACAACCTTTGCTGAAAAAGCATTGCAGCCAGCCAAGGTCAGCCGCGTCACCATCGCTGACCTGACCGAGAAGCAGTTAGAAGTGATCGTGGACGACACGCAGCTTTCGCTGGCCATCGGCAAGAAGGGGCAGAATGTACGCCTGGCGGCCAAGCTGCTGGGCTGGAAGATCGACATCAAGAGCGAAGAGGAAAAGCGGCAGGAGGTTGAACAGCAGATGCAGGCCTTCTCGGGCGGCCCCACAACGCCGATCGAGCAGATTTCCGAGTTGGGCGAAGGCATTTTGCAGAAGCTGGTTGCCGCTGGAATCACCACGGTCGAAGCGTTGGCCGACATGACCCCGGAGCAGCTCGAGGAGATCCCGGGCATCGGCGAGAAGACGCTGGAGCGCATCAGCGTGGCGGTTCGCAACTATTTTGGCCGCTTTGAAGAGGGTGAGGACAAGCCCGTGGTTCAGGCGGAGGACGCCGGCGACGCCGCGGCGGGTCACGAGGAAACGGAGAACGCGAAAGAGAAAGATGAAGCGGCTCCGGCAACCGGCGAAATGCAGACAGAAGCCGACGGGACGGCAGCGCCGGAGCAGGAAGCTCCGGACCCACCGCAGCCGCCGGCCGAAGAGACAGCGATGGACGAGCAGGCGGCCCGGGAAGACGGCGCATAAAATGCGTTTTGTTTGCCGGTGTCAATCAGGCGATTACGGAAGTTTTGCGAGCAGCCAATGCCATGAGGTAGCTATGAGCGACTGAGGGCTTTGGGTAGCAGCATTTGAAAAGAGGCGGATGAGTAAGGTTCGAATCAACGATCTCGCGCGCGAGATGGAAGTCAAGAGCCGGCAGATTCTTGACATATTGGCGGAACTCGGCTTGGCCACTGGCAAGACACACTCCAGCTCGATTGAAGCGGAAGAAGCAGAAAAAGTGCGTGCGCATTTCGATCGCGGATCGCGCGGCGCGAGCCATGCGGGCTCGGCCCTTTCGCGCGCTTCGCGGGAAATCGAGCAGAAAATCGACCTTTCCCACATCTCCAAACCCGGTGATGTGCTGAAAGCCATTGAGGCCAGAAAACATCAGCAGGAAACAGAAGCGCGGCGACGGCGTGCTGCGGCTTCAGCTCCCGCCCCGGCTCCCAGGCCGGCAAATCCGGCGCCGGTGATTGCCCCGGCTGCGCAGCCTCCCGCGCGTCCGGCTCCGCGCCGGGTTGTTCCACAGCCCCGCTCTGCTCCGCCGATCGTTGCCGTGCCGCCGGCGCCGCCGGCCATCGTTTCCCGGCCGCCATCGGCTCCGGTGGTCGCCAAGGCACCAGCAGGTGCCGCCACCGGTGCGCCGCATCCTGCCGGTGCCGTTGTGCCTCCCGCCGTGGCGGTCGTGGTCAAGCCGCCTGCGGCTCCCGCGGTTCGCGAACCCCATCCACGGTCCGATGCGGAAGTGACCGTTCCCATGCAGTCCGTCCCGGAATCAGCCCCGCCTCCATCGCCGCAGGCCGCTGCCGCGTCGGCGCCGGCAACAGGGGCAATGGAGCCTGACGTTGAGGCCGCGCGGCCGGCTGTATCCGTGCCTCCGCCGCCGGCGGGCACCGTGGCTGTAGCGGCAGAGAAGCAGATTCCCGCCTCCGAACCATTGGCCGCGCACCAGGGGAAAGCGCAAACGCACCTTGTGCCGGCTGCGCCGGCAGCGCACGCACCGGCAGTCCATGCGCCGGCAGTGCACGCTCCGGCAGCGCACGCGCCGGCAGTCCATGCACCGGAGCCGGCTGTTCCGGTAACGCCCCCAAGGCGTGTCGTGATGCCGCAGACCGGGCCGCGTCCGGTCTACACGGCGCCTCCCGTGCCAGCCACGCCACCCCCTTCGTCCAACGGCGGAGCACAGCCAACCATTCTTCAGCGCGGCCGGCCCATCTTTGATCGCGGCCGTCCCGGCGGTTCTTCCCAGCGGCCGCCGTTGGGGGCGTCTGGAGGCGGCCAGATTCCGGCGGGTCCTCGCCCCAAGCATCCCACCCGCACTGCGCCGGGTGGTTATTCCCCGGGAGCGCCGGGAGCGCGTCCCGGCTTCGGAGCCCCTCGGCCCGGATCTGGTGCGCCTGCTGCGGGCACCGCGCCGCCGCGCCCGCAGCGCGCACCTGCCCGCGGCCGCGGCGGACGCGAACGCTATCCCAAGACGAAGGAAGGCCCGATGAAGGGCTTCGTTCCGCCGCCACGCTACGGTGGGTTGCGTCCGGGGAACGAACCGCTTCCCATTACCCGGGAGATCACCGTTACCGAGGGAATCAGCGTAAAGAATCTGGCCGAAAAGCTCGATATCCGCGCCAAGGATCTGATTGCCACCCTGTTGATGAGCGGCGTCTTCGTAACTGTCAACCAGTCGCTGGACGCTGAGATGGTCAAAGATGTCGCGGCCAAGTTCGGCGCCTCCGCCAAGGTCATCAGTTATGAGGAGGAACTCGAAAACGAGGCCATCGAGGAGGTGCTCGACACCGAAAACACCGACGTGGTGGAAGTTCCTCGCTCGCCTGTGGTCACCGTCATGGGCCATGTCGATCATGGCAAGACATCGCTGCTGGATGCGATCCGCGAAACCGACGTGGCGGCCGGCGAGGCGGGCGGCATCACCCAGCACATTGGCGCCTACAAGGTGAAGTTTTCCAAGGAGGGATCCCCGGCCTCGGGCCGCGAGATCGTTTTCCTCGACACCCCCGGCCACGAAGCCTTCACCCGCATGCGGGCCCGCGGCGCCAAGGTGACCGATATCGTCGTCATTGTCGTGGCCGCCGACGACGGCGTCATGCCCCAGACACTGGAGGCAATCGACCACGCCAAGGCTGCCGATGTGCCGATTATCGTAGCCGTCAACAAGATCGACAAGCCGGATGCTAATCCCGAGCGGGTCAAGAAACAGCTTGCCGATCGTGGGCTGATTCCCGAGGAGTGGGCGGCAGCCGGCGAAGGCACGGTCTTCGTCGAGGTTTCCGCCAAGAAGCGCCTCAATCTCGACCTGCTGCTGGAGATGATCTGCCTGGTTTCCGACATCAAGGCACCAAAGGCCACGCTGGGGCGCAAGGCCATCGGCTCGGTGCTGGAGGCCAAACTGGATCGCGGACGCGGCGCCGTGGCCACCGTTCTGGTGCAGGACGGCACGCTGCACCTGAACGACAGCTATATTGTCGGCAATACCTTCGGCAAGGTCCGCGCCATGTTCGACGACCGCGGCCGGGCCCTGGAAGTCGCCGGCCCCTCGACGCCGGTCGAAGTGCTGGGCCTGGAATCGATGCCCGACGCCGGGGACACCTTTCTGGTGGTTGCCGATCGCGACAAGGCCAAGAGCATCGCCCAGTACCGCAAGATGAAGGAGCGCGACGCCCAGCTGGCCAAAAGCGCCCGCGTCTCCCTCGAAGGATTGGCCGAGCAGATCCGCATGGCCGGCGTCAAGGATCTCAACCTCATCATCAAGGGCGACGTCACCGGTTCGGTCGAAGTGCTTGCCGATTCGCTGGTCCGCATGTCCACCGAAAAGGTGCGCGTCAAGGTGATCCACTCCGGCGTCGGCTCCATCACGGAAAGCGATGTACTGCTGGCCGCCGCCTCGAACGCCATCATCATCGGATTCAACGTGCGTCCCGAGCGCAAGGCTGCCGAGCTGTCGGGCCAGGAGAGCGTCGAGATTCGCCTTCACTCAATCATCTACGAATTGCAGGACGAGATGCGAATGGCGATGCTGGGACTGCTCGAACCCACCTTCAAGGAGAACTACATGGGGCGCGCCGAGATCGTCAACGTCTTCCATATCCCCAAGGTCGGCGTCATTGCCGGCTGCCGGGTGCAGGATGGCATCATCCGCCGCGACGCCGAGATCAAGGTGGTGCGCGGCAGCGAGCAGATCTTCAAGGGCCGGATCAACTCCCTCAGGCGTTTCAAGGACGATGCCCGCGAAGTGACCAGTGGCATGGAGTGCGGCATCGGCCTTTCCGGCTCCAGCGACCTCCGGGCCGGTGACGTGATCGAAGCATTCTCGACCGAAAAGCTGGCTGCCGACCTGGGAGCCCTGACCTCCGCCAAGGCCTGATGCAAAGGCGGGTTTGCGGAACGGAAGAAATCCTGCGCGCCGGTCTCTCGAAGGAGCCCGGCGCGCAATTTTCTTCTGGCTGGAAACGCTTCGTAGCATGATATCGATTTTCGTGCTACTCTGGAATTTCTCCCAGATCAGGCCGTTGACATGGAGGGCGCATGGGCGTTCTGAGCAGGATCGGCATTGCTCTCGATTCGGACCTTCTCAAGAGATTTGACCGCTCCATTGAGCAGCGGGGCTACACCAATCGCTCGGAGGCCTTCCGCGATCTGATTCGCGACCGGCTGGTGGGCGAGCGGACGGCTGCCCCGAATGTGCCTGTCGTGGGCACGGTCACGCTGATTTACGATCACCACGCCAGCGGAATCAGCGAGAAGCTGACCGAGCTGCAGCACAGGCATCATGAACTGGTGGTTTCCACCAGCCATGCACACCTCGATTACGATTCCTGTCTTGAAGTGCTGATCGTGCAGGGAAAATCTTCCCGGGTGGCCGATTTTGCCGACCGCCTGATCGGCCTCAAAGGCGTGGAGCACGGACGGCTGGTGATGACCGTTCCGGCGCACGCCATTGAGCATCCTCACGGACACGGCCGCAAGCACAGGCACTGATGCGCTCCGGCATCGGCTGCAAGGGACAAGAAATGGAAGATGGTAGCACGAAAATAAATATTGTACTACTGATTTTATTTTCTTTCGCTTTTCTTGGCGGGGCTGCAGCACAGGAAAAGACGCTGCCGACAACGCGCGGCGAGCCTCATTTCGCCCCGTTGGCGGGAACGGTTGTGGATGCGTCTGGGGCGGCCATTGTCGGAGCGGAGGTTCTGGTTCGAAGCCTGAACGGCGCTGTGCAGGGAACCGCGCGCTCGGACAGCGGCGGTTTCTTCCGGATCACCGGAGTGCCGGCGGGCAATTATCGGCTTGAAGTTTCGAGCCCCGGTTTTGCCACCAGGGAAATGCCCGTTGCGATAGAAGCCGGCGGGGCGCGGGCTCCGCTGTGCGTCTCCCTGGCGGTGCGCGTTGCCAGCACGACCATCAACGTGCAGGGCCGTGCCAACGATCTGATCGGAATTGCCAGCTCCGCCGGGCAGGTAACGGTGGGCGCCGAGGAACTCGCCAATCGTCCGCTTCTTCGCGCGGGAGAGATTCTGGAAACGATTCCGGGGCTCATCGTCACGCAGCACGCTGGCGGCGGCAAGGCGAATCAGTATTTTCTGCGCGGCTTCAACCTCGACCACGGCACGGACTTTGCGATTTTCCTCGATGGCATGCCGTTGAATCTTCCCTCCCACGCGCATGGTGAAGGGTACGCAGACATGAACGTCGTCATTCCGGAGTTTGTCGAGCGGATCAATGCCCGGAAAGGCCCTTATTACGCGGACGTTGGCGATTATGGCTCGGCGGGAAATGCCCAGATCGTGTTTTTCAGGATGTTGCCCCGGAACTTCATCCAGCTGGATGGCGGCATGTACCAGTTTGCGCGGCTTGTTTTCGGCGTCACGCGAAAGCTCGGGCCGGGCAACCTGCTTTACGGGGGAGAGGCTTATCACGACAGCGGCCCGTGGATCCATCCGGACAACTTTTACAAGTTCAACGGCCTGATGACCTACAGCCAGGGCGAAGACAGCGAAGGTTTCAGCATGACGGCCCGCGCTTACCGTGGGACATGGCATTCGAGTGATCAGCTTCCCTATACGGCGATCCCGGTCGTCGGTTTTTTCGGCACGCTGAACCCGGCCGACGGAGGCAATTCACAGCGTTACAGCCTGCAGGGCGAATGGCATCGCCAGGGCGCCAATGACATGACCAGCATCATGGCCTATGGGTTCTATTACGATCTCGATCTCTTCTCCGATTTCACCTATTACCTGGTCGACCCCTACAAGGGAGACCAGTTCGAACAGCAGGACCGGCGCTGGGTGGCGGGGTGCGACCTGCGCCACACGATCTTCAGCGAGTGGATGGGCCGCACGGTAGAAACCACGCTGGGCATGCAGTTGCGCAATGACTGGATCCACAACGGTCTTTTCCGGACGGAGGATCGCGTACGCACGAGCAAGACCGATTATGCGGCGAACTACCTGGACGAACCCTCCACTCTCGATCAGGTTGCAGTTTTGCCGGCATCGACGGATTTGAATCGATTTACGGAGACGATTGCCAGTCCATGGATTTCCAGCAAGATCCAGTGGACGGACAAATTCCGCTCGATCCTGGGCCTGCGCGGCGACTACGGCAAGGGGATCCTTACCAGCTTTACCAACCCCACCAACCCGGACTATCCCGGCGATCCCTACCCTGCCGGCTATAACCCCAACACTCATCGATCGGTCGCCAAGTTCCTGACCAGTCCCAAGGCAAGTTTGATCTTTGGTCCGTGGGCCAATACGGAGGTCTATCTGCAGGGAGGGTTCAGCTACCACACCAACGACGTGCGCGGTTCAACGCAACGGTATGAACCGGTTTCGCCGGATTATCCCTACTACAATACGCCGGATCCCATTCAGATTTCTTTTCTGGTGCCGACCAAAGGCGGAGAGGTTGGTGTGCGGACAGAGGCCGTGCCGCATCTGCAAACTACGTTTGAGGTCTGGTATCTTCACAGCAGTTCCGAGCTGCTGCAGGATGGCGACACCGGAGGTACGAGTCCCTCCTTTGAGCCCAGCAACCGCTATGGCATCGAAGCCGGGAACTACTGGACGCCATCCGAACATTGGGCTTTTGATGCGGATTTTGCCGATTCCCGCGCCATTTTCACCCAGGACGACCCCTACGATTCGACGTTTTACCACACGACCGCAACGGGCGCCCGCCAGCTTTGCGCAGGAAACTCGAATTGCTTCGGGCTGATTCCCGCCGGGGGCGGAGCCTACCTCCAGAATCCGTACGGCAAGCAGGTGCCCGAGGCGGTTCGGTGGGTGGTGGCAGCCGGCGCCACGCTGCAGGATTTCAAGGGACTTTCGGGAAGTTTGCGTCTGCGCTACTTCGGCCCCCGTCCCCTGACCTCCGACGCACTGTATACTTCGCCGGCGACGGCAC
>JBMFHN010000064.1:0-12966 GCA_049976805.1 Occallatibacter sp.
AGCGTGGCGCGGATGCTGGTCCGTCACCGGGCCGACAGCCACTTCGCACCGCCCATTCTGCGGGCCATCGAGCAGTATTACCGCCCCGGTCTCGTGAATCAGGACGGGGTGATCTACGTTCCCCGTGAGCGCAAAGCGAAAACGGAGAAGGCAGCGCCGCCACGCTGACCGCTTTCTTTTCACAAAGCCGGGAAAGTCTGGCGCAATCTGCAGGGAACGCACTGGCTGCGCGCAAATTGACCTTTGCCCTCGAAAGCCGGTACACTACTCTAGTTTGGCGATTTCTGACGAGTGGCCGTAAAGCCTGACGCTCGCTTCCGCACCACGGAGGCGCGAGGGGCTATCGCAAAACCACAGAAGATGCATCCCGGAAGCCATGCAATTGGGGTCAACGCGACCTTCACTGAGCGGAGGCTTTCCATCATGACAGCCGGATGCAGGATTTTGTCGTTTTGCTCCTTTGAGCATGGAGCCACGGCAAGGAAGTTTCCGCCCGAGCTATTTTCTTGAGGTGCGCACCGGTCAAGCCGGATTTGCGCTGGAGGGTTTATGTACGCGGTGATTCGCACCGGTGGCAAGCAATACCGGGTCGCACCCGGCGACGTGGTGAAGATCGAGAGCGTGGATTCTGTGGATCAGGATGGCCGTCAGACCATCGAGTTCAGCGATGTGCTGGCGGTTTCCGGCGAGCCGGGAACGGTGGCCAGGCCGGCTGCCGCCAAGGTAATCGCCGAGGTCGTGGGCGAGGGCCGGGGGGACAAGATTCTGGTCTTTCACATGAAGCGCAAGAAGCAGTACAAGAAGCTGCAGGGACACCGGCAGAACTTTACCGAGGTGCGCATCCAGGCGATCGAGGCCGATGGCGTAACCTATACTGCCGCGCAATAAGGGAGCGCCGCAAAGAAGAAAGGGAATTCGGTCATGGCACATAAGAAAGGTGGAGGAAGTTCCACAAACGGACGCGACTCCAATGCACAGCGGCTGGGTGTAAAGGCCTTTGCCGGCGAGTTGGTGACGGGCGGTTCGATCATCGTGCGCCAGCGGGGCACGCGGATCAAACCAGGCTTGAATGTCGGCATCGGCTCTGACGACACGCTCTTCGCCAAGGTGACGGGCCGGGTGAATTTTACGGATCGAGGCAACCGCGGGCGGTTTGCTTCGATCGACCCGGTGACAGCCGGGTAGACAAGCTTCGTGCTTCGTGCGAGAAGGCCGCGGATGAGCCGCGGCCTTCCTCTTTTGGTTGTGCCCGGCATGAGCGCGCTGCCGGAGTTTCTTCCCGGCCGCTTGACCAACGCGGGGCTCCGGGCCTGCGCTCCGTACTCGTGCTGACCCGGCCTTCCCCGCCGTCGATTGCTCCGATTTCCACGATCGAGCAGCTAATCGCTTTTTGCGGACCCGGATGCCGCAGCACGAGGCAAATCCAGCTCCACCAGCGCGAACCGGGTCTGGCTGCCCTTGGGCTTCTCGAAACCCACGATGTGCTGATGGCGTTTGGAGCCGGCCTTCAGCTCCAGGCTGTCCTTGTCGGTGCCATAGTCGCTGCGGTCGATCTGTACCTGGGTGTTCTTGTCGTCAGCACAGGTGAGCCCTTCGGACGTGGCAGCCGGAGCGCCAACCACAGTGTTTCCCTGGCAGGTAATCACATCGCCATAGCGGCCTAGCGCTTTTTTATAGAAAGCGCTGACCTTGTCCTGGGAATCGGTGGTCTGGTACGAGACCGTCCTCACCCGCAACTCCCACTGGCCAAAGCCCAGATGCACGTCGGCCGACTCGTGGTCGTCGTCGCCCTTCACCTCGACGGCGCCTGGATAGATTGGCAATCCCAGGTCGGCAGCCGTGGTCTGATTGGTATTCACATGCACGCCGCCGAAGGGCGTGTCTACCTGGACCTTTTGGTTCTCGCCGTTGGCGCCGTTGTTCACCTGGACCCGGCATCCGGCCAATCCCGCCCCGAGAGCCAAGCCGAGCAGCAATGTTGCCGTCTTCCGCGTCCTGTCGAAATTCATGGCAGTCTGCCCTCCAGAGCGGTTATACGTCCGCTTCGTCACAAATGTTCCTCGAATATCTCTGTCCGCGGCAACCACTTTTTTTTACTGCCTTTCCGGCCAAGGCGGGTTAACATACCGCGAGAAGGGATTTTCATGCGCAGAGCAGGGGCGGCGTGTGCTCCTGAAGAGAAGGGTAAAGTTCATCTGCAACGGATGTGGTTCTTCGCTTCCCAGGACAGACTCTCAGCCTGCCGGAAACCTCCTGCACAGCCCGAAAGGAACTGATTTTATGCTCTTGTTTGCCCGCGCTTCTGTCCGGATCCTGCTGTTGGCCTTGGCCGCCGCGCTTCCCGTACTGGCATCCAATTCTCTTTACGCGCAGGATGACCCGCCCGCCGAAGTCGGCCGGCTTGCCTTCCTCTCCGGAAGCGTATCCATCCAGCCGGCGGGCTCAGACGACTGGGGACAAGCCCTGCCCAATGATTTGTTCGCCCCTGGCGACCGCGTCTTTACCGACTCAAATAGCCACGCCGAAATCCAGGTGGGCCAGACCTTCATCCGCATCGGACCGAACTCCGACGTGAGTTTTGTCGAAGACACCCCCTACAGCATCTCGATCGGCCTGGCTCAGGGCGCGGTTCATATTCACAGCTTTGGCTTCTGGCCGGACCAGCGGCTCTACGTGAACACACCGAACGGCAGCGGCGGACTGGACCAGCCCGGAGATCTGCGCGTGGATGTTTTGCCCGATGAAAACGCCGCCATCTTCACCAACTTCGGCGGGCAGGCGTTTGCGGGCGGCCCGGGATATTTTGCCGCGACCATTCGCGCCGGTCAGGCTCTGGAACTGATCGGCTCCAACCCCGTCTTTCCGCAGTGGCTCCAGCCCGCAGGCTGGGACGATCTGGACAACTGGAGCTATCTGCGCGACCAGCAGATCGCCAACGCTCTTTCCTACCGCTATGTGAGTCCGGAAATTCCCGGCGCCAGCGAACTGGACGCCTGCGGTACCTGGATGCCGGACACCGGATATGGCGCCATCTGGTTCCCTGACAATGTTCCTGCCGACTGGATGCCCTATCACGATGGCCGCTGGGTGAATCACGCGCCCTGGGGCTGGGTCTGGGTGGAAAATGAGTCCTGGGGATACGCGCCCTTCCACTATGGCCGCTGGGTTTTCTACGACGGCCGCTGGGGCTGGATTCCTGGGCCTGTGGACGCGCACCCGGTCTGGTCTCCGGCGCTGGTCGTCTTTGCCGGCGGCCTTCAGGCCGGCGGCACGGAGATCACCGCGTGGTTCCCGCTTGGCCCCGGCGAGCCCTACCGGCCTTGGTATCACGCCAGCCCCCGCTACATCGACCAGATCAACCTCTCCAACATCCGCGAGAGCCGACGCGTTCACGTGCAAACAACGTACGTGAATATCGTCAATGTGACGAACATCACCTATGTCAACCGCACCATCGGCGTCTCCGCCATGAGGCAGCAGGACTTTGCCGACGGGCGCTCGGCGCGCAGGGCCGCAGTGGCCGTGGATTCTCGCCAGTTACAGCAGGTGCGGGCACTGGCCGCTCCGCAATCCCTGCC
Organism: Occallatibacter sp.; assembly: GCA_049976805.1. Classification (GTDB taxonomy): domain Bacteria; phylum Acidobacteriota; class Terriglobia; order Terriglobales; family Acidobacteriaceae; genus Telmatobacter. The sequence continues at coordinate 3,579 of JBMFHN010000064.1, forward strand.
CAATCCGCGCCCGTTGGCCGGCCATGCGCCTTCCCGGCCGGTTCGCGTGAGCGGCGAGCGCCCGGCTTTCATCAATGAGTCGGGCAAGCTGGTCTCATCCCGGCCGGGTGCCCAGCCCATGGAGCCGCCCGTGAAGGCAGTCCCGCAGCCCAGGGTTCTGCCAGGCCGCATCGCGGTTGCTCCGCCTTCGGGAGTCGGGGAGCCGGTCAGAACATTTGCCGCTCCCGCAGCTCCAACGTCCAGACCAGCGCCATTCGCCGCTCCGGTGACTCGTCCGGCTTCGAGCCCCGTCGAAAGGCCGATGGACTGGGGAGCCAGGCCACCCGCATCTGCCACGCCCGCGGAAAGGCCGGCTTTTCGCCCCACCGCCAATCCAGTTGTTCAGCCGGCCTTCAGGCCGGCAACAGAGCCTGCGGCGTGGTCCGCTGCCCCGCCAACCGCCAAACCTCCGGCGCGTCCAGTCGCAGTTCAGCCGTATGCCAGGCCGCAGCAGGACAAAAGAACAGGCGAGAACAAAAGGGACGAGAAGAAGCCGAAAAATTAGGCTGAAATCGCGACCGGTTCAGTCGAGGGCCGCTGTGCGGAAAAGCAGCGGCCCTTCTTGAGATTGGAAGCTCCTGCATCCCGGATTGCGGTTTTTGGATTGCGGTTCCGGACAGGATAGGCATGGGGTTCGTCGCGGCCCAGGAGATTGGTTGCGTCACGCGCGGCCATGGCTCCGTCCGGCACGCGAATCGGTTCCGATGAGCGGCTCTCCTTGCTGGCGCGGGCAAAGGGAGGAATCATCCAGCAGAGCCGTGCGTCTAATACTTAGCCCGCATGCAAGATGCCGGCATGGTTCTGGCGATTGAAGGCTTTTGAAGCGAGCCGGGGCTTGGGCGGGGGAAAAACCATGTCTCATGAAATGGGACAGAGTATCCCTATGCAGGGTGCATACTGGGAGAGATGCCGCTTTCCCCGGCGGACAGCGGGGCCGATGCCCGTCTTGCTTGGAGGTCGGCCAGCCGGAGTCCGATCGTTGAGCCGGTTTTTTCCGCCGAGTGACCGTCACATCGAATGAAGAACTTTTGAAGAGCTTGGATTGACTGAGAGGAAATCTATGAAGGTTGCTGCGCGCTATCCCGGCATCCGGGTTACGGCCAATGGAAATCAGCTTGTCTCCTACCACACAGAGACCCGCGTTGCAGATGCCGGTGTCTTTTATCCGATTACGCCTTCGACCGAAGGCGGCGAGCTGTTTCAGCAGGCTTATGCCGAAGGCCACCTGAACGTCTTCGGGCACAACACCCTGGCCATTGAGACCGAGGGGGAGCACGCGGCCCAGGGCGGTGCAATCGCCCACTCGGTGTGCGGCAAGCGAGTGGTGAACTTCACCAGCGGCCAGGGCGTGATCTACGGACTCGAGCAGTATTACCACGCGCCGGGCAAGGCTTCGACGATGGTGCTGGAGGTGGGCGCGCGGGCGCTGACCAAGCAGGCGTTGAACGTGCATTGCGGTCACGACGACATCTACGGCGCGCTGGATACGGGCTGGATCATGCTCTTCGGCAAGGATGCGCAACAGGCATCCGATCAGGCGCTGATTCTGCGCCGGGTGACGGAGTTGAGCCTGACGCCGGGCATGAACATCATGGACGGCTTCCTGACGACGCACCTGGAGCGGACCTTTTATAAGCACGAATCGGGGCTGATCCGCGAATTTCTGGGCGCGCCCGACGACATCATCGACTGCCCCACCGAGGCGCAGCGCACGCTGTTCGGCCCCACCCGCCGGCGCGTGCCGAAGATGGTGGACCTGGCCAATCCGATCCTGCTGGGGCCGGTGCAGAATCAGGAACATTACATGCAGGGCGTCGTGGCCCGGCGCAACAACTTCACCGAGCCGATTCTGGCTTTCCTTGAAGAGGCGTATGAAAAGTTTGCCGAGCTGACCGGCCGCCGTTATGGTCTGATCAGCCCCTACAAGACCGAGGACGCCGAGACGGTCTTCGTGGCGCTGGGCTCGGCCGCCGAAAACATCGAGGCCGCGGTCGATTACCTGCGCCAGGTGCGCGGTGCGAGCGTCGGCTCCATCCATCTCAATGTGATTCGCCCCTTCCCCGAGGCCGCGATTGTGAACGCGCTGCGGGGCAAGAAGAACGTGATCATCCTCGAGCGCACCGATGAGGCGATGTCCGGCGACAACCCCATGGGGCGCGACATCCGCACGGCTTTTTCAAAGGCCGTGCAGGGGGTTGCCGGTTTGCCGCAGCTTTCGCTGGACGAAGTGCCGCGTTTCTTTGGCGGCAGCTACGGACTGGGCTCGCGCGACTTCCGCCCCGAGCACATTCTGGGAGCGTATGAGTTCGCGACCGCGGGCCGGGCGCGCAAGGACGGCAAGACGGCCGCCGACGGAATCAACTATTTTGTGCTGGGCGTCGATCATCCCTATAGCGTGATCGCCGACGAGACGCCGTCGTTGCTGCCCGAGGGCGCCGTTGCGGTCCGTTTCCACTCCATCGGCGGATGGGGCGCCATCACCACGGGCAAGAACCTGGGAGCGATCCTGGGCGACCTCAATGATTTGATTTATGAGCGCGACGGGCTCAAGGATGAGCTGGGCAATCCCAAGGAAGTGATTCACGTCAGCGCCAATCCCAAGTACGGATCGGAGAAGAAGGGAGCGCCCACCGCCTATTTCATGGTGGCCGCCAAGGAGCGCATCCGCGTCAACTGCGATCTGCGCCATGTGACCGTGGTGCTGTGCTGCGATCCCAAGGCCTTCACCCACACCAATCCGCTGGATGGCATGGCCGAGGGCGGGTCGCTGGTGTGGGAGTCGGACCAGCAGGGTGAGCAGGCCTGGGAACAGCTTCCCGTCTGGGCGCGCAAGCAGATCATCGCGAAGAAAATCCGCGTCTTCACACTTCCTGGTTTCGCCATCGCCAAAAAAGCCACGGATCGCGCCGACCTGCAGTTGCGCATGCAGGGCAATGCGTTTCTGGGAGCCTTTTTCGCCGTCAGCAACCTGCTCGACGAGTTCGGCATTACCCAGAAACAGTACCGCGAGGTTGTTCACAGGCAATACGTGAAGAAGTTCGGCAAGCTGGGCGAGGCGGTGGTCGCCTCCAACATGGAAGTCATGATGCAGGGCTACGACCAGGTGAAGGAGATCGAAATCGGCGCGCTGGAGGCAGCCGATCATTCGAGCCTGCGCCGTCAGGCGCTGCTGCCGATCCTCGAAACGGTTCCGGCGGGCGAATCGTGTGGCGTCGGCTGCCGCTCGCACGCCCTGCCCGAAGGCCAGAGCCAGCGTGCTCCGCTGGCTTCGGTGGCGGCCTTCGACGCCGAGTTCCGCGCCCACTTCGGCTACAACCAGCCGTCGACGCCGCTGTCGGCCGTCGGCCTGGTGGCCGCCGCCACCGGCGACACCGCCTCCAAATACGTGGCGCGGCGCGAAACCCCGCTCTTCATTGCGGAGAACTGCACCCAGTGCATGGAGTGCATCTCGGTCTGCCCGGATACGGCGCTGCCCAACACGGCGCAGGATCTGAGCACGCTGCTCGCGACCGCCGTTTCCCACTACGTGGCCAACCCCGCCGACCGCGCCAGGCTGATGGCCAAACTGCCGGAGATTGAAAAGCTCGCCCGCCAGCGCATGGTGGACGAGACAAAGACCGGCACACCGCTGCCGGTGATTCTGCGCGAAGTGACCGAGAGCGTGGATGGATTCTCGACCGCAGCCAAGGAACAGTTCTTCGCCATCCTCGACAAGGTTCCGATGGCGTATCAGAAGGTGACGGCGATCTTCTCGTCGCCCGAGCGCAAAGTGCCCGGCTCGGGCGGCATTTTTTCGATCTTTGTCTCCGATCTGTGCAAAGGCTGCGCGGCCTGCGTCACGGCCTGCGGCGATCACCAGGCGCTGAAGATGGTTCCCGAAACCGAGGAGGTCAACGCCATGCACATGACGGGCACCGGTTTCCTCGACCTGCTGCCCGATACCTCGCAGAAATACCTTGGCCTTTACAGCGCGGCCCATCCGTCCGACTCGAAGACGGCGACCTTGCGCAACATGCTCATGGTGCGCTCGACCTACGACGCGCTGGTGGCTGGAGACGGAGCCTGCGCCGGCTGCGGAGAAAAGAGCGTGCTGCGCTCGATTGCCGCGGTGACCGAGGCTTACATGCGCCCCGTCTTCCACGCCAAGAGCGACCGGCTGCTGGCCAAGGCCGGCGAGCTCGAGAAGAAAGGCGTCGCGCGGCTGGCCGTGCTCAAGGCGCGCAGCCAGAGCGAGTACGATCTGCTGCGCCAGACCATCGCCCACCTGATTCTCGGCCTGGGCGGGGAGGATGAGCTGGATACCCGGGCGCGCATCGCGGCCTACGAGCAGAAGCACGGGCCCATCTCGGATGCGGAATTGGTCGAGGCCATTGCCGCCGTGCTGCTGACCGAGGCTTTCAACCACAAGAACCTGCAAGCCGTCGATGGCCGCATGGCCAACGGCATGAGCGTGATGGCCATGGCCGCGCACACCGGCTGCAACACGGTCTACGGCTCGACGGCGCCCAACAATCCTCACCCTTACCCGTGGATGAACTCGCTCTTCCAGGACGGCGTCACGGTCGGCTGGCTGATGGGCGAGAGCTTCATCGTCGATCACGCCCGTCGCTCGGTGATCCCCGAACGGCTGGCCGACATCGTGCTCACCCGCGACGAAAAGGCGATCAGCGCCGAGGAATACTACCACTTTACCCACTTCACCGACGCGCTGATGACCGACCAGGAGATCGTCGAACTGCCCAAGGTCTGGGCCGTGGGCGGCGACGGCGGCATGGGAGACATCGGCTACCAGAACGTCTCGAAGGTTGTCCTGCAGAACCGGCCCAACGTCAAGATCCTGATGCTCGACACCCAGGTCTACTCGAACACCGGCGGGCAGAACTCCGACTCGAGCCCCATGCTCGGCGGCGGCGACATGAACACCTACGGCGCGGCCACACAGGGAAAAACCACGGAAAAGAAGACGGTCGCCGAGACCTTCCTGGCCGGTCACGGATCGCCGTTTGTCGCGCAGGTTTCGATGGCCAACGCGCCCAAGCTCTATCGCGCGATTCTGGACGGTCTCGAATATCGCGGCACCATGTTTCTGCAGGCCTTCACCACCTGTCAGCCGGAGCACGGCGTGGCCGACGACATGGCGCTCTTCCAGGCGCAGCGCGTACGCGACTCGCGCGGCGTGCCGGAGTTTGTCTTCGATCCGCGGCTGGGCGAAAGCTATCAGGAGGCGCTCGACCTCAAGGGCAATCCCTCGATTGATCTGGATTGGTACGAGACCCGCAACAAGCTCACCGGCGAAACCGCGCGCTACACCGTGGCTCACTGGTGCACGACCGAGGCGCGCTTCCGCAATCACCTGCGGAAGATCAAGCCGGAGGCGGCGGCCAAGCTCATTCCGCTTGATAACATGCTGGTTCGCCTCACCCAGCAGGACATCGTCTATCGCCGCTATCTCAACCCCGCGCATCGCTCCTTCATTCCCGATTTCGGCGTCTCGATCCAGGTGGAGCAGGGCGGAAAGATGGTTGACTACGCTCTGTCGCGCCAGCTGGTGCTGTTCTGCGTTGAACGCCGCAAGTCGTGGCGGATGCTGCAGTCCAAGGCCGGCATCCACAATCGGGAGTACGCCGCGCAGCGCGCGCTGCTGGCCGAGGTGGACGCGGGCAAGCTGCCGGTCGAGGAACTCTTCGCCCGCGGCCACGAATTGATCCGGGAGCGGATGGCCGCCGCCAAGGCGTAACACGGAACCAGAAACGGAAGGAACGGAACGCGGACCGCCAGGTCCGCGTTTCGCATGCAGGCGGGCGTGTGCTAACGTGGAGCGGAACGTGAAAGCGGGGACGGTTCATGGATGCCGGCAGGAATCTCATCATCCAGTACTGCGTGGCGGCGGACGCAAAACAGTTCGCCCGCCAGGCAGCACAGTATTTTTGCGAGATGGCCAGCGAGGCCGCCGAAGCGCAGGATCGTGCCCGCATCGCGCTCAGCGGAGGATCCACGCCGCAGGCCGCCTTCGAGATGCTGGCCGACCGCTCCGAGCCGTGGCGCCAGCACATGCCCTGGAATCTGCTCGATCTTTTCTGGGTAGACGAGCGCGCGGTGGCTCCTGACAGCGCCGAGAGCAACTACCGCATGACCCGCGCGGCTCTTCTGGACCACGTTTCTCTCGGGGCCGAGCAGATTCACCGCATCGAGGGCGAGTTGGAACCGGAGGCTGCTGCGGCTCGCTATGAATCGGAGTTGCGCGCGGAATTTCACCTGCGGGAATTCGCCTATCCGCGCTTCGACCTGGTGGCCCTGGGACTCGGCGAGGATGGCCACACGGCATCCCTTTTTCCGCACACCGCGGCCCTCGGCGAAACGCGGCGGCTGGTTGTGGCCAACTACGCGCCGCAGAAGGACGCCTGGCGCATTACCCTGACCTGGCCGGTGATCAACCATGCCCGTTCGGTCTTTTTCCTCGTCGCCGGAGCAGAAAAAGCCGCCATCGTGCGCGAGGTATTCACCGGACCGCGCGATCCGGAACGGCTGCCCGCTCAGCTGATCTGGCCAGAGAGTGGCGTGCTCACCCTGATCCTGGATCAGGCAGCGGCCGCGCTTTTGCCTGCAACCGACCGGGCAGGCCGCGGAATCCTGGAGCGAAAAAGATGATTCTGGCGGGCGACGTGGGTGGCACGAAGGTTCATCTGGCGCTGTATGCGTCCGTTGAGGGGAAGCTGGAATGCTCTCGCCAGGTGCGCTACGCAGCCAGAAACCATTCCGGCCTGGAAGAGATCGCAAGGGAGTTTCTGGGCTCGCAAAAGGCGACCGCGGCCTGTTTTGGCGTGCCCGGCCCGGTGCGCGGTGGTCACCTGCGCCTCACCAACCTTCCCTGGACGCTGGACAGCCGCGATCTGACGGCGAGCCTCGGCATCCCCCACGTCTTTCTGATCAACGATCTGGAGGCCGTCGGCTACGGCGTGGCCAGACTGGCCCCGGATCAGATCTGCACGCTCTCGGAAGGCGACGCCAGTCCGATTGGCAATCGCGCGCTGATCGCCGCCGGAACCGGCCTGGGCGAAGGAATGTTGGTCTGGAACGGCCGCAGCCACACGCCTTATCCCTCGGAAGGCGGCCACGCCGATTTCGCGCCGCGCAACGAGGACGAAATCGATCTGTTGCGCTATCTGCAGCGCCGATACCCGGGTCATGTCAGTTTTGAGCGCGTGGCCAGCGGCATGGGCCTGACGAACATCTACGAATTTCTGCGCGATGCGCGTGGCATGGACGAGCCGGCCTGGCTAGCGGCGCGCATGGCGGCTGAAGACCCCAACGCCGTCATCAGCGAGTTGGCGCTCGGGGCCCGGAGCGCGATCTGCGAAAAAGCTCTTGACCTGTTCGTCTCGGCTTACGGCGCCGAGGCCGGCAACCTGGCGTTGAAGGTCATGGCGCTGGGCGGCGTTTACGTGGGCGGCGGCATCGCGCCGCGCATCCTCGATAAGCTCAAGGACGGAAGCTTTCTGAAAGCCTTCACCGGCAAGGGAAGATTGAGCCCGCTGCTGGCCGGCATGCCGGTACGCATCATTCTGGACAGCGGCGCCGCGCTGCTGGGCGCGGCGGCCTATGCTCAAATGGGCATCGCCGGGATCGAGTCCTGACAGGGAATTCCGCGCGGGAAGATCGCACCCCGGGGGATGCGGCCTGTTTTTCTATACTGCTGCCATGGTCAGGACGCTGGATTGCGGATGGGCGCTTGAAGAGGCCGCGCGCGGGCGCGGGGCGCGATGCGTCGCCGGCGTGGACGAGGCGGGCCGCGGGCCGCTGTTCGGGCCGGTGGTGGCGGCCGCGGTCATTCTGGCGCCCGGAGTTTCGTTCGACGGGCTGAACGACTCGAAGAAGCTTTCTGCAAAACGACGCGCGGCGCTGGATGCCGAGATTCGCTCGCGCGCCGTCAGTTGGGCGATCGCCGAGGTGGACGCCGCAACCATCGACAGCATCAACATTCGCCGGGCTTCGCTCGCAGCCATGCGCCGCGCCGTCGAACAGTTGATGCCGGCGGCCGATTATCTGCTGATTGACGGCTGCGACACCATCGACTGGCATGCTCCGCAGCAGGCCGTCGTGCGCGGCGACGGAAGCAGTTTTTCGATCGCCGCGGCCAGTGTGCTGGCCAAGGTCCACCGCGACCGGTTGCTGGAGAAACTGGACAGTCTGTTCCCTGGCTACGGACTGGCCCGGCACAAAGGCTATCCTTCGGCTGCGCACCTGGCTGCGCTCGAACGGCTGGGCCCGACGCCTTTGCATCGCCGGAGCTTTGCACCGGTGGCGCGTTTGCTGGGAAAACCCCATTGACGCGAACTACGTCCGAAGGAGTCAGCGACGTGGGCAGGATTGACGGACAGACGCCGCGGACGAAAGGGGCCATTGGCCAAGTTGCCGCGCGCGGACCAGGTAAATCAGCGTGCCGGTGGCGGCGATGGCAACGGCGACGGCCAGTCCGGCAAAGGCGTGATCGCGGTTGAAGAGCATGAAAAGAAAGCCGGCGATTGCGACCAGCGGAGGCAGCGGATAGAGCGGCATTCGGAAGGGACGGGCAAGTTCGGGCTGCTTTGCGCGCAGCAGGATCACGCCCACCTGCTGCAGGGAAAATTGAAGCACGATGCGGGTGACGACCAGCAGTGTGATGACCTGGGCGAGCGAAAAGAGGCAAAAGATCGAAGCGACCAGCCCGAGCGCCACCAGTGAGCGGTGGGGAATACCGTGGCGGGGATGCAGGGTGGCGAAAAAGTGGAAGTAGTTGCCGTCGCAGGCGGCGGCATAGGGCACACGCGAGTAGCCGAGCAGCAGCGAGAAGACTGAGGCGAAAGCCGTCCAGACGATCAGCGCCGCCATGAGCCGTCCGGCCAGGCTGCCGAAGGCTGCGCGGGCGATCTCGGCCGCCAGTTGCAAAGGAATGGTCGTGCCCGAGATGCGCGCGGCATCGCGCAGCGAGGGCAAAGCTGCCAGGTTCATGGCGACGTAAAGCACGGCAACGAAGATCACCGAAAGCAGAATGGCGCGCGGAATGTTTTTCCCCGGCCGCCGCACCTCGCCACCCAGAAAGCAGATGTTGTAGTAGCCCCAGTAGCAATAGGTGGTCAGCAGCGTCGCCTGGGCCATTCCGCCGAGCGCGCTGTTGCCGGCGAGCGCGGGTGCCGCGGACGTCTGCCAGCCGCCGGTGGCCGCGGCGTGGGCGAAGCCGGAGACGATCACCCCGGTGCATGTGGCGCGGTATCTGGATCAGCGGGGAGCGGAGGCACCCGTATCCGCCAACCGGGAAATGGCGCTGTTGTCCCACGTCTATACCAAGGCGCTGCGATGGGGCATGGCGACC
>JBMFHN010000065.1:0-12892 GCA_049976805.1 Occallatibacter sp.
CGCGACCAAGGCCTTCTGCGGCTGCCGCAATCAATTCGGCTCGGCGCCCAACACCAACGTCTGCCCGGTCTGCCTGGGATTGCCCGGAGCCCTGCCGGTGCTCAACGCCCAGGCCGTCGAGTTCGCCACGCTGGCCGCCCTGGCGCTCAACTGCCAGGTGCGCGAGCGCTCCATCTTCGCGCGCAAGAACTACTTCTATCCCGATCTGCCCAAGGGCTACCAGATTTCGCAGTACGACAAACCCCTGGCCGAACACGGCTGGATTCAAATTTCCACCGCGCCCGCCTCCGGCGACCGGATTTTGCAGCCTGGCCCGACACGCGGGGTCGCTGGCGACCGGTCTTTGCCGCCGGGGTGCAAGCGCATCGGCATCACCCGCCTGCACATGGAAGAGGACGCCGGCAAGAGCCTGCACGACGGCTTTCCGGACTCGGCCACGCGCACCTACCTCGACCTGAACCGCTGCGGAACACCGCTGGTCGAGATCGTCTCCGAGCCGGAGATTCGCACTCCCGACGAGGCCTTCGAGTACCTGACGCGGCTCAAGGAAATCCTGCTCTACTGCGGCGTTTCGGACTGCAACATGGAGGAGGGTTCGCTGCGCTGCGACGCCAATGTCAGCGTGCGGCTGAAAGGCGAGGAGCGCTTCGGCACCAAGGCCGAGGTCAAGAACGTCAACAGTTTTCGCTTCATCCGCGCCGCCCTGGCCTACGAGATCGAGCGCCAGGTCGAGATTGTCGAGTCGGGAGAGCGCGTCCGGCAGGAAACCCGGCTGTGGAACGCCGCCGAGGGCCGCACCTACTCGATGCGATCGAAGGAACAGGCGCACGATTACCGCTATTTCCCCGAGCCGGATCTGCCGCCGCTGATCGTCTCGGCTGAGTTTCTGGCCGAAACAGGGAAAAAGCTTCCCGAATTGCCCGAGGCGCGCCGCGCGCGCATGATCGCCGAGTATGAGCTGAGCGCGCGGGACGCCGAGACGCTGACCGCCGAGCGGGCCTTCGCCGACCGCTTCGAGGCCGCGGCCAAAACCGCCAAAAATCCCCGCCGCGTGGCCAATGTACTGCTCAGCGAGGTGGGCGGACGGTTGAACGCGCTGGGAATCGAACAGGAAAACTCGCCGGTTTCGATGGAGGGGATCGTCCAGGCCGCCGATCTGCTCGACGAGGGCACGATCAGCTCCAAGCAGCTCAAGCAGCTCTTCGATCTGTGCTTTGAGAAGGGCGAGGACTTCGCAGCGGTTTACGAGCGCGAGAAGCCCCGGCAGATCACCGACACAGCGGCGATCGAGGCGCTGATCGACGCGGCGATCAGCGCCAACCCCAAGCAGGTGGAGCAGTATCGCGGCGGCAAGAAAACGGTGGCGGGCTTCTTCGTCGGCCAGGTGATGCGGACTTCCAAGGGACAGGCCAACCCGGCGCTGCTCAACGATCTGGTGACGAAGAAGCTGGAAGGATGAAATCGGACCGCGTGTGAAGCATCGGGCTATGAAGAATTTGCAATCCGGAAGTCCACTTACACAGCAAGCATCTGCGGCTGAAAGCCAGTCTCTTCCTCGATGGAGACAAATTCTCCGCGAAGTATGGTTGCATATAACTCCTTCATCCTCGCTTGAGAGAGACCTTTGGGAACGAACCGAAGCGCTGAAGAGGCGATGTATTCGCGCTTTAACTCAAAGGCAAGCCATCTTCGCCCTTCTGCCTCCGCAACCATGCCCGTGGTATTGGAACCGGCGAAGATATCCACAACCAAGTCACCGGGATCTGTCAGAAGACGAATAAAAAACTCGGGCAATTTGGATGGAAACCGCGCCGGATGTCCCTTGACCCCCACCGCTTTGCACGCTCCCAAGTAGACGCCGTTACTCTCGGAATTAGGAATCTGCAGGAGGTTGGAGGGGATAGCCCCGCCGTTATCGGTAGCGAAGGCAATACCTATCTCGTGACCGGACGGTCGCTCCTTGGGCGTGTAAAAGGCAACAGGATCTTCCAGCAGTTTCTTCATGCGCAGGCTGTATTCTGTCAAAACATTAGATACATTTGCTTTCGGCCATTCTGAGCGCGAAAACCACCAGAGCGTATTTACAGTATCCTTCGCCCGCATTTTTCGCTTGTTGACCCATTCGATGGGGCTGGGTAACTTGGACGGATTGTGCCAGAAAAATTCCTGCGCCAGGTGAAAGCCCAACTCGTCGCAGAATCTCAACAAGACCCTAAATTGATACAGGCTGCGCACAGGAACTCCCTTCCTATACGCTCCCCCCAGATCGAGAACAAAGCTTCCATCCTCACGCAACTTTTGATGCACCAGTCTCCCAAACTGCATCAGCCAATCCACGTATTCTGCCTGGTCAATATTGCCGTACTCCTTTTGCCGTTGGAGAGCAAAGGGAGGACTGGTGATGACCAGATTGACGGAAGAGTTGGGCAAATCCGCGAGCAACCGCAAGGAGTCTCCCACATACGCGGCGCCGAGTTGCGTCGAATAAGCGGGCTTCACGGAGAGGAGGGTTGCCGGCATCGTCGCCTCATACAGTCTATAGACTGTAGATTTCAGCTTAGCACAGGGCCACCATAAAAGGAGATGAAGCCCACTGAATTTAAGATTACCGCTCGCGCAAGATTTGCGCTCAACCTGAGATCGGCACGCTTGGCGCGCGGCTTTTCACAAGAGGAACTTGCTGCTCGAGCTGGACTCCATCGGAACTATATCGGAAGCGTCGAGCGGAACGAGAAAAACATCTCCATCGACAGCATGGAACGGATTGCAATTGTCCTTGGGGTCGATGTAGTGGACCTGCTGGCGCGGGAGCAAGCATGAAGCCTCATCCCGATCACAAAAAACTCCGCGCCTTGTTGCCCGGCATTAGAAAACTTCAGAGGCTGGCCTCTGCGCATGGAATTGACGACATCTTTCAGGATAATGGCGGAAAGATTCTTCAAATCGTGCTATACACAGGTCTGACGATCCTGCCGGGGCGTGAAGGAAACGACGCACGAGACGAGAGCGGACGGGAATACGAGTTGAAGTCTGTCAATATTCGGCTCACGCGGAGCTTCTCGACCCATCATCATATGAACCCGCACATCATTGGGAAGTACAGGCAGGTAGATTGGGTATTTGCCGTATACGACGGAATTGAACTGATCGAAATATATCTTTTGACTCCCGCACAGATTGAACCATATTTCACCAAATGGGCCAAAAAGTGGGCCGGCGACGGCAATAAGGACATCAATAACCCCAAGATTCCGCTGAAGTTCGTGCGCGAAACCGGGAGGTGTATCTATGCCGCCGCCGAAACTCACTGAATTATCGGCCGCTTCCAAACTGCTTACTTCATCTTCAGCTCCACATGGAAGACCTTGCGCGCGTCCCAGGAACTGACAATGTGGACGGAGGTTTTCCTGCCGTTTTTCTCCGCCCACAGTTCAAAGTCTTCGGACATGCTCACCTGGGCGAACTGAAACCGGCCTTGCGGAGTGGTGGTAAAGCTGCGGATGGTCTTTGACTTCACATTCTTGAGAAAGACGGTGGCCCCCGCTACCAGCGAGCCGTTGGCATCCACGACGTCGCCGGCAACGACACGTTCGCCCAGGTTCTGAGCCTCGGCAGCGACCGGCCCCATGCGAAAAGCGGCTCCGCCGTCCGGCGATGGCCAGGGGAAAAGACCAACCGCCAGAAAGGCAAACGCTAGACCGGCCACGCGGCTGATGGAAGAGAGGCTCATTCATCCTCCTGCTCATCCAGCAGATCCACGTCGTCTTCGTCGTCCCGCTGTTCGTCAACCCGCGCCAGTTCGAGCGGTTCGACGCCGACCACCTCAAACTCCGTTCCGCATTCTTCACAGACGACCACGTCGCCTTCTTCCACTTCGTCCAATTCGATGTCGAGATCATTCTCGCATTCAGGGCAGCTCGGCATGGCAACCTCCTCGTTTGCGTCCTTTTGTTCCGCTCGTCAACAGTTTTCGCGGCACATCTCCGCTATTCTTCGGCAAAAACCGGCTGCGGGTCAAGGGCTCCAATCCCGGACTGCAGCATGGAAAAAGGCGGCTCGACCAACCCGCAGATTTTTCGGCAACTGTGTGGCTCCCCGATGAAAACGATTGTGGATGGAAACCGTGCCGGGCCCGGCGTGGGCGGCACAATGACACTTTCCCGTTCCACGGTTTAACCTGAGTTTGACCATGCCCAGCCTCGGCTCCACTCCGTTCGCCTTCCCAGAGTTCCGCGGCGCCACCCGCCGCCTGGTTCTCTGGAACCTTGCCGCTTACTTTGCCCTGGCGCTGGGGCAGTTGGCCCTGCCGCTGACAGCGGGCCGGCTTGTTTCCGGTCTGGTATTCGTTCCCAGCGCATTTCTGCACGGCGCCTTGTGGCAGCCGCTCACCTACAGCTTTGTCCATGTTGGACTCCTGGGGACACTTTTTGAGCTGCTCTCCTTGTGGTTTTTAGCTGGATTTCTGGAAATGGCGCAGACCGCCCGCTGGGTTTCCGGTCTTTACGCGGTTTCCGTGCTGGGAACCGCGGCGGCGGCCGCCGTTCTGGAGATCTTCGGCCATACGCTGGGCCGCTTTCCGGCAGAGATTCCGCTCACCGGCTGTATCGGCGGCATCTTTGGCCTTCTGGTGGCCATCGGTGCTCTTTACGGCGACGTGCAGTTCATGCTCTTTCCCTTGCCGATCGGCATCAAGGCCCGCTACCTGACGGCCATCTACGCGCTGGTGACCATCGCCATGCTCTTCGGCGAACAGCGCATGTACGCTTTTGCGCAACTGGGCGGTGCGGTGGCCGGTCTGGCGTTTGTTCGCCTGGCGCCGCGCCGTGGTTTCTCCCTCGGCCTGAGCGAATGGTGGTATGGCCTCCGGAACCGCTATTACCGCTGGAAGCGGCGTCGTGCCGCCCGCAAATTCGAGGTTTACATGCGCTCCCAGGGGCGGACGATTCGCCTGGATGGCCAGGGACGGCCGATCGACGAGGATGCCGAAAACAAAAAACGATGGAACTGAGTTTGCGATTGCGCTTTTTGCCGGGCCGGGTGGCCGTTTTTTCCCCCCGGGGGCGGGTAGGAAACAGCGGCCGTGAACAGCTTCTTTGTTTCGATCCAGTAAAATGGTTCTGGCATGTCCATCCAACTTGCTTTTCTTTTTCCGGGGCAGGGTTCGCAGACCGTCGGCATGGGGCACGAACTGGCGGAGCGTTTTGCCGTTGCCCGTGAAACCTTTGCCGAGGCCGACGAAGCCGTCGGATTTTCGCTCTCCAGACTCTGTTTCGAGGGTCCGGCCGAAGATCTGAAACTGACGGAAAACACCCAGCCGGCGATTCTCACGGTGAGCGTGGCCGCCACGCGGGTGCTGGCCGCCGAAGGAATCAAGCCGGCGCTGGCCGCGGGTCACTCTCTGGGCGAGTGGAGCGCCCATGTAGCCGCCGGAACCATCTCGTTTGCCGATGCCGTCCGTTCCGTCAAGGCCCGCGGCCGCGCCATGCAGTTGGCGGTTCCCGTCGGCCAGGGAGCCATGGCCGCCATTCTCTCGCTGGACCCGGAGCAGGTGGGCGAGATTTGCCGTCAAGCAGCGCAGCAGACCGGTCAGACGGTGGAGACGGCCAACCTGAACTCCCCCGGACAGACGGTGATCTCCGGTTCCCTGGCGGCGGTGGAAAAGGCCGCCGCGATGGCCAAATCCAGGGGGGCGAAACGGGCCGTCATGCTCCCGGTCAGCGCTCCCTTCCACTGCTCGCTGATGCAGCCGGCGCAGAAGGAAGTGGAACGTGTGCTCGGCGAAATTTTGCTTTCCGATCCCGGCATTCCCGTGGCCGCCAACTTCACCGGCGGCCTGGTTTCGACTGCGGCCGAGGCCCGCGATGTGCTGGCTCGCCAGGTCACCGGCGCGGTCCGCTGGGTGGAGTGCATGAAGACGCTCATTGGCGCCGGGGCGCAAAGATTCATCGAGGTGGCCCCGGGCAAGGTGCTCTGCGGCCTGCTCAAGCAGATCGACGCGGCGCAAAAATCGTTGAACGTGGAGGACGGCGCAACTCTGGAGAAGGCGCTGGCCGAACTGAAGGAGACCAAGACTCCGGCCTGAGATCGGCAACCTTGCCGTGCCGCCAGTTCCCGTCCTCAGACCGCTCCGTGGAACCATCCCCCGGCCCGCTACTCTTCGCGGCGATAGATGGTTCGGCTTTTTTCCGCGTGGCGTTCAATCGCCAGATCGATCAGCCGCGTGATGAGGCTCTTGTATTCGATTCCCGAAGCCGCCCACAGCTTGGGATACATGCTGATTGCCGTGAAGCCGGGCAGGGTGTTCACCTCGTTTATATAGATCCGGCGCTTGCCATCCGGTTCCATCAGAAAGTCCACGCGCGCCAGCCCTGAAAGGTCACAGGCGCGGAAGGCCGCCACGGCCATCTCCCGTATCTGTTTCGTCTCCGTCCTGCTGAGAGGGGCCGGAATGACCGGGACTGCGCCTTCGGAGAGGTACTTGTCCTCGTAATCGTAAAACTCCTTGCCGGGAATGATCTCGCCGACGACGCTGGCCTCGGGGGCGTCGTTGCCGAGCACGCCCACCTCGAACTCGCGGGCTCGGGCTTTCTTGCCGCCAACTCCCTGTTCAATCACCAGTTTGCGGTCGTATTTGGAGGCCAGGCGCAGGGCCGCTGTCAGTTCCTTTCGGTCATGCGCCTTGGAAATGCCCACCGAGGAGCCCAGGTTGGCGGGCTTCACGAAGAGCGGGTAACGCAGTGCCGCTTCCACCCGGGCGACAGCCTTGCGCGGCGATTGCTCCCAGTCGCTTCTGAGCAGCGTCACGTGGCGGACGATGGGCAACCCGGCCTGGGCAAAAAGCCGCTTCATCACATCCTTGTCCATGCCCGCCGAGGAGCCCAGCACGCCCGCGCCAACATAAGCCACGCCAGCCAGTTCAAGAAGCCCCTGCATGGTTCCGTCCTCGCCGAAGGTTCCGTGCAGCACCGGGAAGACCACATCCAGATGCAGGCTGTCCAGGCAGGCCTGACCATCGCCCGGCGTATGGCTGCTGGATGCGGATGGGCTGGCTGTTGGCGGGGCCGGCTTTGCGGGTTGCGCACCAGCCAGCAGTTCTCGCGCTGCTTCTCCGGCCAGCCAGCGTCCCTGTTTATCGATGCCGATCGGCACAACCTCGAATTTACGCGCATCGATCGCTTTCAAAATCGAGGCTGCCGACAGCAGCGAAACCTCGTGTTCGCCACTGCGCCCGCCAAAAAGAATTCCAACGCGAAGTTTTTTAGCCATGGTCGTGCTCGATTCTCCTTACGCAATTGTGAAAACCGCCAGGAATCCAACCCTGGATGCCTGGCTTCCTCCTGTCGAAACCAGTGAGGACTTCCCATCCCGAACCGGCGGGGCGCCGGGGAGATCCACGGAAAAGCCGGATCGCCCTTGAAACCGTTTTTCGAACTGCCGGACTCGGGCGAATGGATCGGATTCTGCCTTCCGCCTGAAATCGTGTCCTGTTCCCAACAAAAGTCCTTCGCTGAACCCCCGATGGGCATTCGCCCTGCCCAGGTTAGCTGGCAGCGAGCGTGGGCCGGCGCTGGCGGCTGGCGAGCAACGGCAAGACCTGCAACAGCGCCGCGTCAACGGTAAGGCCATACCTGGCACGCAGGTCGTTCACCTTGCCGTGCTCGATGAATTGATCCGGCCAGCCGATGCGAACCACGGGAACCGGGCGTCCCATCTCCTGCAAGGCCTCGATCACCGCGGAGCCGAAGCCGCCCATCTTCACGTGATCCTCGAAGGTGACAAAGGCCGCCACCCGGCTGGCGAAACCGGCCAGCATCGGGCGATCCAGGGGCTTGATGAAGCGGGGATTGATGAGCGCGGCAGAGTAGCCGTCGCGCTCCAGACGGGCGGCCAGCTCGGCGGCCAGCGGAATCATCGGCCCGAGGCCGAGAATGGCCACATCGGAACCGTCCTGGAGCACTTCGGCCTTGCCAACCGGAATCACTTCAGGCTCCGGCTTGCGGCTGACGCCAGCCACCGCGCCGCGCGGGTATCGAATAGCGCTGGGCCCGGGAAGCTGGAGGGCGGTCTTGAGCATGTCGGCCAGCTCATCCTCGTCCTTCGGAGCCATCAAAACCATCTCCGGAACGCCGCGCAGGTAGGCGATGTCGAACAACCCATGATGCGTGGGACCGTCGTCGCCGGAGAGCCCGGCGCGGTCCATGCAGAAGACCACCGGCAGTTTTTGCAAGGCGACATCGTGGACAATACAGTCGAAGGCGCGCTGCAGGAAGGTCGAATAGATGGCGCAGACGGGCCGGTAGCCGCGCGTGGCCATGCCGGCGGCAAAGACCACGGCGTGCTCCTCGGCAATGCCCACGTCGAAATACCGCTTGGGATGATGCGACCGGAAGAGATCCAGGCCGGTTCCGTTGGGCATGGCGGCGGTGATGGCGACAATGCGCTCGTCCTGGCCGGCCAGTTGGGCCAGGGTCGTGGCGAAGACCTCGGCATAGGTTGGCTGGCCGGAAGGCTGGGTTTGACCGGTCTCCGGATCATAGGGGCCCAGACCGTGGAATTTTTTCTGTCCGTCGAGTGCGGGCTGGAAGCCGCGTCCCTTCTGCGTCAGCACATGCAGCAGCACGGGATGGTTTTCCGCCTTGAGAAACTTGAAGGTCTCGACCAGCAGCGGGATGTTGTGGCCGTCGATGGGACCGAAATAGGTCAGGCCGAACTCCTCGAAGAGGATCGAGGGCCAGAGCAGGCTTTTGGCCGCCTCCTCGGCGCGGCGCGCAACCTCGATGGCCGTTTTGCCGCCCAGACGTTCGATGATACGGCGCGCCGAGTCGTGCAGGTTCCTGTAATTCTCGGTGGTGACCATCCGGTGCAGGTAGCGGGCTATGGCCCCCACGTTGCGGTCAATCGACCACTCGTTGTCGTTGAGCACGACGATCAGCCGCCGGGTCTGTTCAGAGATGTTGTTGAGGGCCTCGAAGGAGATGCCGTTGGTGAAGGCCGCATCGCCGGCCACGGCCACGACATGCTCCGTGCCGCCGGCCATGTCGCGCGCCACGGCCATGCCCAAGGCTGCGGATAGAGCCGTTCCGGCATGGCCGGCGCCATAACAGTCGTGCTCGCTCTCGGTACGCAGCATGAATCCGTTCAGCCCGCCCGGCTGGCGAATGGTTCCGAGCCGGTCGCGCCGTCCGGTGAGAATCTTGTGCGTGTAGGCCTGATGGCTGACATCAAACAGTATCTTGTCTTGCGGCGTGTTGAAGACGGTATGCAGGGCCAGAGTCAACTCGACGACGCCCAGATTCGGGCCGAGATGACCGCCGGTTTTCGAAAGCGTCCGGATCAGAAACTCGCGAATCTCCGCAGCCAGCTCCACCATCTGGGAAGGGCTCAGTTGTTTCAGATCGGCGGGCGAGTTGATGGACTCCAGCAGTGTTCCCATGATCTTCCTTTCTCCGAAAAAACGGGCAGCCGGACGGAGAATTTCGGAGGCGGGTATCTTTCCCTCGCATTGCCAAGCATCAGTATATCAATGCATACAATCGCCTGAAATTCAGGCTGATTTCGAGGCCAGACCGGCCCGCGCTTCCCAAACGATACGTCCCGGTGCGACAATCTGCGCGTCGGAGCCAGCGGCTCCGGCGACCATTCTGCAGCAGGGAGGCAATCATGGTGAAATATCTATTGGCTTGCGCGGGGCTGCTTTTGGCCACCGTTCCCTTATCCGCACAAATGCTGGCGCCGAAAAGTCCGCCGGCAACCGCGACGGCGCTCATCGCCGGCAAGACCGTCACCATCACTTACAGTTCGCCGAGACTGCGCGGGCGGGCCGGCCATATTTTCGACAAGGACGGCCTCATTGGCCACGACCCCACCTATCCGATCTGGCGCGCCGGCGCCAACGCGGCCACCACTCTGCACACCGATGCGGATCTGATCCTGGGCGGGCTGCGGGTTCCCAAGGGCGATTACAGCCTTTACGTCGACATTGCCGACCCGGACCACTGGCTGCTGATCATCAATAAACAGACCGGCCAGTGGGGCACGCACTACGATCCGTCCATGGATCTTGGCCGGGTGAGAATGGCCATGAGCCGCCCCCTGGCTCCAATTGAGAATTTGACGTATAAAGTGACGCCCCTGGGAGGCACAACCGGCAAACTTACGCTGGAATGGGAGAACCGCTCGGCGTCGGTGCTACTGGCCGTGCACTGAGACGCAGGGCAGGACGGAGGATGGGCCTTTTGCGTTTCATGACCCCATTGCCGATACAATGGAGAAGCGCATGGTGATCTTATTAGCGCTGATGGTTGTGCTGGTGCTCGCCGTGAACTTCGTATACCGGGCGTATCGGGAGAACGCCGCCACACGCCGCGCCGAGCGGGATTTTCTGCGCCTTCATCACCAAGTCAGTCCTTTCAAGGACGACTCCCGGGACGACGCGCCGTGACCGTTCTCCCGTTCCCGTGGATTGGGCGCTGCCGCTCGGCGAACCGCATCTTGTCAGTTGGCGGTGTTCTTGGGCCGTTCGGATGGAAGCGCAGAAAATGATGGAGATGGAGGGGAAGAAGAGCCTTGCCTTTATACGCGTATCGCTGCACACAATGTGGCTATCATTTTGAAAAGATTCAAAGTTTCAAATCCCAGCCTGAACGCATATGCCCCAAGTGCCAGGGCGCGCTCGATCGCCCGCTCAGCGCGCCCCGGCTGCATTTCAAAGGCGCAGGCTGGTATGTGAACGACTACGGCGGCAAGAATGGCTCGGTCTCCACGGAAGCCAGGACGGCCGAACCTGCCCTCGAAACGGCCAAGGCGGCAGCATCGGCCGACAAGACGCCGGCTGCGGCTGCCGCGTCCGGTTCGGCTCCGGCGGCGGCACCTGCCTGCGCGGTTCCGGCGGCGGCAGGCGCCGATGCCTCCCACGGCTAGAGTGGCGGGTGGCGGGTCCGTTTGCGGAGACCTCAATCGGCAGCGTCTCACGCCCCGCTCATTCTGCCTCCTGCGCGGCATGGCGGCCGTGCCCTCGCAAGGCAGTTTTCAGGCCGATTCCCGGCCATGGGGCTGAAGACGCCCGCGCGTGTTATACGATAGGCGGAAAGAGTGTTCTGGATTGCCCGGGAGTGAAAAACGTGGCTGGAAGGTGGAGAAGGATTCTTTTCGGGCTGGTGGTGGCGGGGATGACGTTCGGTTTCGCCCCGGGCAGCGCCAGAGGGCAGTTGGGATTTCCGGATTCGACGGCGCCGGCGGCGCCGAATCCACTGGCGGACTCGACCGTTCCGCCGGGAAAGATGCTCCTGTTCGACCTGGAGGCGCGTTTTGTCCGCGATGTGGCCGCGCGCGGCGGGGCCGGCTTTGCCTCCTGGTTCGCCGACGACGGCGTGGTGCTCAGCAACGGCAAGGCGCCGGTGGTGGGCCAGGCGGCGATTGCCAAATCGGCCACCTGGGATCCGAAGGCTTATCAACTCACCTGGACGCCGACGGACGCCAAAATGAGCCCTTCGGGCGACATGGGTTACGCCTGGGGCCATTTCGAGGCTCGTAGCAAGGACGCCAGCGGCCACCCGGTCACGACGACCGGCCGCTTCATCACCGTCTGGCAGAAGCAGCCGGACGGACACTGGAAGGTCGAACTGGACGCGGGCGCCAACGAGCCGCCCAAGAACGATTGCTGCAAGCTGCCTGGCGCGCAGTAGGAGACCGTGAAGAAGCCGGAACGCGGCGCAATCGGCCCGTCCTCTTCTTTCCACGCCATTCAGCGCACCGGGACGCCGGATCCGACCGATGCTCCCAGGGCAATCACATTTCAGAGAGCGGGATGATCTTGTTTTGAAAGGGCACGGCTTCAGCCCTGCCGCGGGCAGATCATGATGAAGATCTCCGGCCTTCAGGCCCTGAGGAATGGGTTTTTATCCCCAAGGCATCCCCCCAGCGGCTCAAGCCGGTCTATTTTGCCGCGCCACGCTTCGGCACGGCTGGAGCCGTGCCCTTTCAAGACGCTCCCGCCGGCAATTCGAAATCCAAATGCGATGGCCCTGCCGATGCTCCTCTGTTTCGTCTTCTGTTCGCCGCTGCGCGGTATAATCCAGTATGGACTTTCAACTGGTGACCAGCTATCAGCCGCGGGGTGACCAGCCGCGCGCCATTGACGAACTGCTCGAGGGGCTGGCGGCGGGTGAAAAGCACCAGGTGCTGCTGGGCGTGACCGGTTCGGGCAAGACCTTCACCATGGCCAAGGTGATCGAGCAGTCCAACCGCCCGGCGCTGATCCTGGCGCACAACAAGACGCTGGCCGCCCAGCTTTATCACGAGTTCAAGCAGTTCTTCCCTTCGAATGCGGTCGAATACTTCGTCAGCTACTACGACTATTACCAGCCGGAGGCCTACATTCCCGCCGGCGACATCTATATCGAGAAGGAAGCGACGGTCAACGAGGAACTGGACAAGCTGCGCCTGGCGGCGACGCGGAGCCTGTTCGAGCGGCGGGATGCGATCATCGTCAGCTCGGTCAGTTGCATCTACGGCCTGGGCTCGCCGGAGGCGTACTACGGAATGCTGCTGCTGCTCGAAAAGGGCCAGCGGATCAGCCGCCGGGACATCACGCGGCGGCTGGTGGAAATCCTCTACGAGCGCAACGATGTGGACTTCCGGCGCGGAACCTTCCGGGTGCGCGGCGACGTGATCGAGGTCTTTCCGACCTATGACGAGTCGGCCTACCGGATCGAGTTGTTCGGCGACGAAATCGAGAGTCTTTCTCAGATCGATCCGCTCTTTGGCACCGTCAAGCAGAAGTACGCGCGGCTGCCGATCTATCCCAAGAGCCATTACGTGGTGCAGCCGGAGCGCAAGGCTCAGGCAATCGAGTCGACCGTGGCGGAGTTGAACGAGTGGGTGGCGAAGCTCG
>JBMFHN010000066.1:0-12711 GCA_049976805.1 Occallatibacter sp.
TCAATGGCCGCAAGGTCAACATTCCATCCTTCCAGGTCAGCGTGGGCGACGAAATCAGGATCCGCGAGCATGCCCGGAAGCTGGCCATCGTTGAGCAAGGCGCGCAGTACGCCTCACAGAACCCGGTCCCGGCATGGCTTGAGGTCAACTTCGAGAATCTTTCCGGCCGCGTGCTCTCGCTGCCCAAACGGTCCGATGTCAACCTGCCCATTAACGAGCAGTTGATTGTCGAGTTGTACAGCAAGTAGCAGTTCTCAGCTTTTTTCCTCCTGGCCTTCAGCTTTCCTCAGCCGGAGACTCCAAGGTTTTTGGTGCGGAGTTCATGGCGGAAGGCCGATCGGCTGGGAGCGGAAAGCTGCATTTCAAACCGAGGAGAACTTGCGCGGCCGCCGCAAAGTGCATCGCGACGCATCCAGCCGCGCGGGAAAAGAGACAAAGATATGCTGTGGAGAGGATTTCAGAAGCCGAAGCGCCTGGCGGTCGATGCCGAGACGCTGACCAACACTTACGGTAAGTTCAGTGCTCAGCCCTTCGAGCGTGGCTTTGGCACCACCATCGGCAACGCGCTGCGCCGGACCCTGTTGAGTTCAATTGAAGGAGCCGCGGTCACCGCCATCCGGATCGAGGGCGTGCTGCACGAGTTCCAGTCGATCTCCGGCGTGGTCGAAGATGCGACCGATATCATCCTGAATCTCAAGCAGATCCCTTTCAAGCTTGCCGGCGAGGGCCCCAAGGCGCTCTATCTGCGGGCCGATCAGCCCGGCGTTGTGACCAGTGGCATGATTGAAGCTGACAGCGACGTTGAAATCCTGGATAAGGACGTCTATATCGCCACCGTCTCCGAAGGCGGCAGGCTGGATATGGAGATGCGCCTCAAGCGGGGCCGTGGCTATGTCTCTGCTGACAAAAATTTCGATGCGGACCTGGGGCTGGGTTTCATTCCCGTCGATTCGGTTCACTCGCCGGTGCGCCGTGTCAACTACGGAGTGGAGGCCGCGCGTCTCGGACAGATCACCGACTACGACAAGCTGACTCTCGAGGTGTGGACCAACGGGGCCGTGCTGCCCGCCGATGCCGTCGGTCTGGCCGCCAAGCTGCTCAAGGACCACATGAACATCTTCATCAACTTCGAGGAAGAGATCGAAACCGAGGGCCGTGGCGAGGAAGGCCGGATTTTGCTGCGCAACGACAACCTCAACCGCTCCGTCGAAGAGCTGGAACTGAGTGTCCGCAGCTATAACTGTCTGAAGAACGCCAACATCCAGACCATCGGCGAGCTGGTGCAGAAGACCGAAGCGGAGATGCTCAAGACGAAGAACTTCGGCCGCAAGAGCTTGAACGAGATCAAGGAAATCCTGGCCCAGATGGGTCTCTCGCTGGGCATGAAGATCGACGAACAGGGAAACGCCGTTCCCGGCCCTACCAGCATACCTCCCGCCACCACGCTGGCTGCTGACTTTGGTCATTACGACGACGAGGACGATCCGCTTGATTCGGTGGATCTGCAATTGCCGACCGAATCGGAGAACTTTTAAGAGACGGCTGTCAGCCATTCGCTTTCCGTCGTCGCGCCAGGAAAATGGCTGGACTTGCGGGCCTCCATTCCTGGCCAAAGACAACAGAAAGCTGACAACCGGAAGCTGAAAGCTGAAGAATTTTCGAAAGAGAGTTGCACATGCGCCATCGCAATGCAGGATTCAAGCTCGGACGCGATACCAGCCACCGTCGCGCCCTGTTACGCAATCTGACCACGTCCGTAATTGTTGAGGACCGTGTGGAGACCACCGTGGCCAAGGCCAAGGCGGTTCGCCCGCACGTGGAAAAGATGATCACTCTGGGCAAGAAGGGCGATCTGGCTTCGCGCCGCCGGGCGCTCGGCTTCCTGATGACCGACAAGGCTGTCACCCGTCTCTTCGAAACTGTGGCGCCGCGTTACGGCGACCGCCAAGGTGGCTATCTTCGGATTGTCCGGACGGGATTTCAAAGAGGCGATGGAGCAGAAAAGGCTTTCATCGAACTGCTGGGTGCGGAAAAGCAGATGGACGCCAAGCGCCAGAAGCGCGAAGAGACCAAGGCGAGGAAAAGGGCCGAACTCGAAAAGCAGCTGGAGGAATCCAAGAAGGCAGATCCCGGCGAGGAGGCAGCGTAGCATCCGCCTCCGCCGGCTCCGAAGGCCTTTTTTGCTTCTGACGAGGATCTGTAAAAGTCTGCCTTTTACACCGGGTTTCGAAGGCCAAGAGGGCTCGCCAGTGTCCATGGCGCTTGCTTGCGGATCCGGCCCGAAGCAGGGAGACGTCGTTTTTGTGTGAGGCGTCTTGCGGGTATGGAGACGCCAGAGGCACACAGGCATCGTGAGCTTTCCGACAAGGTGGTCAAGAGAAAAAACTCCTCCCTGCTCCCCGCAAGGAGAAGCTGTTTGGCTTGTATCCAGCCCGATGGCGGCATGGAGACTTCGGTACTGAGCGGGCAGCTCACTCGGCAGCCGCTCGATCCGCCGGTGTTTCCGCGCCGTCTTCGCATCCATGCCCGCCTTTGCCGCCGCGACTTCCGCATCTCCCGCGATCTTTTCCGGCGCAAACAACCTCCGTACCTGCCCGCCGGTGACCAACCTGAAGAGAGAGAACCGCTCTACGCCAGGAACTCCTGCACAAATGGGTTTTGACTGCGGATCAGCTCGTGCAGAGAACCGTCGAAAATCAACCGGCCTTCTTCCAGCATGAGAAAGGTGGTGTGGTGGTTGGTTTCGCCTCGGGGAAGCGGAACCATGCGGCCAAGCTGCACGTCGTAAGTGTGGTTCAACAGGAGCAGAGCATCCTGGAGACGATGGGTGACCAGCAGCGAGGGCGTGTGGAAGACGTCCCGCTGTTTGACAATCAGTTCGATGATGGTGGTCGAGGTGACCGGATCCAGACCACCGGTAGGGGAATCGTAAAGCAGCAGTTCAGGCGTGCGGATCAAGGCGCGGGCAATGGCCACTCGACGGCGCATTCCGCCGGAGAGACTGGCCGGGTAAAGGTCGAAGGTCTCCTCCAGCTCCACAAAGCGCAGAGCATCGTGGACGCACTGGTCGATCTCCTCGTCCGGGACCTGTTCCTGGATCAACTGGTAGGCCACGTTGTCGCGCACGGTGAGCGAGTCAAAGAGCGCGCCTTCCTGGAAAACCATGCCGGTGCGGGCGCGCAGAGGGAACAACTCTTCTTCCGGCTTGTGGGCAATCTCTTCGCCGAAAAGCCGGATGCTGCCCCTGTCGGGACGCAGCAGGCCGTTGGCGAGCTTGAGCAGAACGCTTTTACCGACGCCGGCCGGTCCGAGAAGAACGCGCGTTTCGCCGGGTTCGACCGCGAAACTGATCTCCCGAAGCACAGGCGGACCGTCGAAGGCGATGGAGACATTGCGGAAGGCGACGATCGGGGCTGAACCGCTGCCGGTCTGGGCGGGGCGGGGCGGTGTGGCAGAGGGTTGCGCGGAAGTGTGTTTCAGATCCATGAGGGCAGCAGGGTGAGCAGCATCTGGGTGAGAAGGAAATCGACGAAGATGATGAGCACTGAAGCGGTGACGACGGCCTGGATGGTGGACCGCCCCACGCCCTGTGTGCCTCCCGAGGTTCTCATTCCGTAAAAACAACCGATGGAGGCGATGATGTAACCGAAAAAGAGAGGCTTGACCATTCCCTGAAGGATGTCGGGGAATCGGAGGCCCTCCCAGGCTGAGGAGAAGTACTGCGTCCCATTCTGATGATTCATGAAGATGGTGACGATGGCGCCGCCGAAGATGCCGAAAGCATCGGCGACGATGGTCAGGAAGAAGAGCATGACGATGCAGGCGTAGATGCGCGGCGTGACCAGCTTGCGAACCGGGTCCACGCCCAGGGCGCGCATGGCGTCGATCTGCTCGGTGACCACCATGGAACCCAGCTCGCTGGCCATCGAGGAGGCATTGCGCCCGGAGACCATCACTCCGGTGAGCACCGGGCCCAGTTCCCGGATCATGCTCAGGCTGACAAACCGGCCGGTGATGGCGGTGGCGCCGAAGGCCGCCAGCGTGGCCGACGACTGCAGGGACAGCACACAGCCGGTAAAAAAGCCGGAGAGCAGCACGATGGAGGTTGAGCCAACACCGATGATGTCCGACTGAAGGAGAAAGTCCGCCCAGTAGACGGGCGGATGGAAAAGATTCATGACAGCGCGCCAGGCAAACAGGGAGTACTCCTGCACGGTGAGCACAAGGTTCTTGGCGGTGTTGTCGATCGATTGTAGCGCCATCTTGTTTGCCGGTATACGGGATGAAAGCAACGGACGAGTTTCCTCGGTAAGGATTGCGCGGCGAGGAAAATTGCCCGGTAAATGGTTGCTGCAAGGACAGGATAGCGCACCCGGCAGGGAAACGGCGCAGCAACTGGACGAGGAAGGGGCTGGCGCGAAGAGCAGCGGCGGATAAACTGGGAAACTCGGTGAGAACGAGGCCAGCGGCGGGAGAAAGCGCGGGTGCGCCGCCCCAATCAGAAGAGATCGAACGTCGGACGCGGAAGTGGTTTGCCCCGGTGACTGACGGAAAGGCGCAGCGCTGCTGCAGTTCGAAGCGGGCCTGGAGCTGCGCGTGGCGGCGGCATTTGGCGTTTTCCTTGCACGACCCCATGGCTTGAGCACGCGGCGCTCAGCCTGATCCGATCCCGGGGGGACTTACCGCCAGGCGCAGGCATTGCCGCACTTGCTTTCCCCACCCCCCGGAAAATGGCCGCCGGTGCCGGCGTTTTTCCTTTCGCGCCGGTTCCGGCGGCCTGTTTGCGTCCCTTCCGCGCGCCGGCCGGGGAAGGGCTTTGTTCTTTTTGCGAATGGAGTTTATTCCCGGCCCTTTTTGCGGATTTCGATGTTCAGCCGCTTGATCTTCTGGTTGAGTGTGGAGAGAGGAATGTGGAACTGCTCGGCAGCCTCGGTCTGATTGCCGTTGCAGCGCTCCAGTTTTTCGACGATGATCCGGCGTTCGAAGTCCTCGATGATATCGAAGAGCGAGGCGTTGGGGTGGTGTTCGAGCAAGGCGTCCTGAAAGTTGCGCCCGGTGATGTGGCCGGGCAGCAGGTCAGATCCGATCACAGGTCCGGAGGAGAGCACGACGCCGCGCTCGATCGAGTTTTCGAGCTCCCGGACATTGCCCGGCCATTCGTAGTCCATCAGCGCGCGCAGAGCTTCGGCCGAGAGCCGGCGGGGTGCGAGGTCGTTTTCCTTGGCGTAGAAGTCCAGGAAGTGCTGCGCCAGCAGGGGAATATCCTCACGGCGGGCGCGCAGAGGGGGCAGATCGACAGTGATGACGTTCAGCCGGTAGAAAAGGTCTTCGCGGAAGCGGCCCTCGCGTACCTCCTTGCGCAGGTCGAGGTTCGTCGCAGCCAGGATGCGCACGTCCACCTGAATCTCCTGGATGCCGCCCAAGTGCATGAAGCGGCGGTCCTGCAGCACACGCAGAATCTTGGCCTGGGTGTCCATGCCCATGGTGGCGATCTCGTCCAGAAAGAGCGTGCCTCCGTTGGCAACCTCGAAGAGTCCTTTCTTCGATGCGACGGCCGAGGTAAAGGCCCCCTTGACGTGGCCGAAGAGCGTCGATTCCAGCAGTTCCGAAGGCATGGCGCCGGTGTTGATGGGGACGAACGGCTTGTCGCGGCGAGGTGAGTTGGCGTGGATGGCCTTGGCGATCAGTTCCTTGCCGGTGCCGCTCTCGCCCTGGATCAGAAC
This sequence comes from Occallatibacter sp., assembly GCA_049976805.1. Classification (GTDB taxonomy): domain Bacteria; phylum Acidobacteriota; class Terriglobia; order Terriglobales; family Acidobacteriaceae; genus Telmatobacter. The sequence continues at coordinate 5,724 of JBMFHN010000066.1, forward strand.
CGTCGAGCGGCTGGGTGCGACCTGAGAAACCAGGTCGAAGACCTTCAGCATGATCTCGCTCTTGCCCACGATATTCGAGAAGTTGTAGCGCTGTTTGAGGGTGCGCTTCAGCTGCAGATTTTCTTCCTCGGCCTTGTGGCGGGCCACCGCGGAGCGGATGTCGGCCAGCAGCTTTTCGTTGTCCCAGGGTTTCTGAACGAAGTTTTCCGCGCCGGCGCGGATGGCCTCCACGACGTTTTCCACCGTGCCGTAGGCGGTGATCATGATGACCGGCAGCTCGGGCTGACGCTCTTTGATCAGGGGCAGAAGCTCGAGGCCGCTGCGGCCGGGCAGAGCCAGATCCAGCAACAGCAGGTCGAAGTTTTCCAGATCGAGAATCCGGAGACCCTCCTCACCGTCTGCGGCCAGGCGAACCGTGTAGCCCTCCAGTGTCAGCAGCACCTCGAGAGATTCGCGAATCGCGGCTTCGTCGTCGATGACCAGAATACTGGCTGTGCCGCCAGCCGGACCGGAGTTGTCGATTGCGGCTGCGGGCAGGTTGTTCAAGGATGATTCGACCTCAGACATGAACGATATTCCTCAGAGGGGGAAACTCAAGATGAAATGTTGTGCCGGCACCAATTTCACTCTCGACATGGATCTTGCCGGCGTGTTCCTGAATGATTCCGTAGGAAACGGAGAGTCCCAGGCCGGTACCACGGCGACCGCCTGGCTTGGGTTTGGTCTTGGTCGTGAAAAACGGATCGTAGATACGCTTCAGGTGTTCAGGAGCGATGCCGGTTCCGGAATCAGAGACCAGCGCGGCAACGGAACCATCCACTGTGCGCACCAGCGTGGCCACACGCAGGCGGCCGCCGTCGGGCATGGCCTCCTTGGCGTTGAGCAGCAGATTGAGAAAAACCTGCTGCAATTTGCCGGGGTTGCCGTGGATCGGCGGAAGCTCGCCGTCCAGATCGAGATCGACTGCGATCTGCGCGGTTTTGAACTGGTGATCGAGCAAGGAAAGAGTATCACGGATGACCTGATTGAGGTTGGTTTCGCGGAACTCAGTCGTTGATGTGCGAGAAAAGTTCAACAGGCCGTTGGCAATTTCCGAGGCGCGGAAGCTCTGCTGGGTAATCTTGTCGAGAACCGGTCCGATGCGCGCGTCGGCTTTGAGCTGCTTGGAGAGCATCTGCGCGTAGGAGGAGATGACGGCCAGAGGCGTGTTGATCTCGTGGGCCACGCCGGCCGCCAGCAGGCCGATGGAGCTGAGTTTGTCAGCCTGTGCCAGTTGGGCTTCGAGGGTGATCCGTTCGCTGATGTCGTCGACCAGAATAATGCGGCCGACCGGAACAAAGTCTCGCGAGAGCAGCGGCGCGATGGCGATGTTGACGGTGCGCGTCTCGCCGGCACGAGTCGTCAGACGGAATTTGTAGAGGTGATGGACGCCGGGCTCATTGCCAAAACCCTCCAGAGCCTCAACAAACTCCGTGGGGAAGACGGCCGAGAGCGATTGACCGACTGCCTCGGCTCGGCTCAGGGCGTACATCGCCTCCATCTGCGCATTCCAACTTTCGATGCGGCCGTCCAGATCGAGCGCCAGAATGCCGACATTGATCGACTCGACGATATTCTCGTTGAATTCCTTGAGGCGCTCGAAGGCGGCGATTTTCTCTTCGAGGCGGGTGTAAAGGAGGGCATTCTGAAGGGCGATGCCGATGTAGCTGGCGAGGGATTCGAGCAGTTCGACGTCCTCGCTGGACAGGAAGTCGCCGCCCAGGGTGCGGCCCAGACCGATGACGGCGATCGTGCGGGAGGAGCCCGATCCATTCTCTTTCTGGCCCTGGGCAACGCGGCAGGGCAGGTAATAGTTCAGATCGAGAAGCGCGGCGGTACGCTGCTGATCGGTCGGCAGATGCAGTACCGCCTGCGCATTTTCAAAGAAGATATGGCCATGTTCCGGGGCGTGATCGAAGTCCAGAAACCCGAGTGCCAGGGTTTCCTTTTTTTCGGTCTCCGCCGTGCGGGGGGGTGTTCCTTGCTGCTGTGCCGCCAGGGCCTCGGCGGGCAGCCCATGGGAGGCTACCAGGCGAAGGCAGCCCGGCTCATCGACCAGAAAGACCGCCACACGTGCCACCAGCAGCGTGTCCGGCAGGCGCTCGACAATGGAGTGGAGCAAGGCGTCGAGATTGGTTTCCGAACTGAGACCGCGGCCGAACTCGACCAGCGCCTTGCGATAGTCGTAGCGATGGCGGTCGAAGGCACGGTCAACCCAGCCTTGAATCCTGCGCTTGAGAGGCTCGAAAAAAGCGGCCACCAGCACAATGGCGATGGCTTCACCCCAGTTTCGGGCGGATCCCGGCAGGCGGTTATGAGCCAGGTCGGCCGCCATCGCGATCACGCTGAAATACCCGCCCAGGATCAACCCGGTCGCCAGCGTGTAAGCAACGCCCCGCTTGAAGATCAGGTCGGTGTCCATCAGCCGGTAGCGAACGATGGCCCAACTGAAGGTGAGCGGGAGAAAGACCAGCGAGAGACCAGCCAGTTTGGTCAGCAGCGCCGGCATGCTCCACTCGAAAAGAAAGGGAATGGCATAAAACAGAGTGAAGGGCAGCACGGCCAGCAGCGCGCCGCGGGTGAGCCACTTCAACTGCTGGCGCAGCAGGGGCGTACTGGCGCGGCGCGAACTGAGCAGGAAAAGAACCGAGGCCAGAATGTAAAAAGCGGCATCATAAGCCGTGCCGATCTGGTCCAGCCGGTGCTTCAACAACCCGGTTGCCTGCCATTCGGTGATGGCCAGCACCCACAATCCGAAGACTCCCGCGCCCGGCGCGTAGATCAGCGGCAGCAGCCAGCGGCGGCGGAGTCTCTTCAGACGTTCCTCGGGGAAGCTCAGGGCAAAGTGCAGAAACAGGGCTGGTTGCAAGGATTCGGCCAGCACGTTCAACCAGAAAACAGTCCAATCCAGAGTATCCAGCTTGCCCGTGTACTTGAGCGCGTAAAGGGCGAAGGAAACCAGGCAGAAAAGGTAGAAGTGGGTGGCTCGCGGCGCAGTCCAGCGACGGAACAGGACGTAGATTCCGATGGCCAGGTAGATCAGTCCGATCACGCGCAGCCCAGTGGCCATGCTGCGATCCCGGGGGACGGGAATGAGCAGCATGGGTTCCAGAGGAATGCCGTCCCGGGTAATCGAATAATGGGCGTTGCCGTAGATTCCGGTGCGGTAAAGCTCGCGTTCCAGATCCGGGACGCGCGCCACCGGAACACTGTTGACGGCGGTCAACAGGTCGTGGGTCTGGATGCCGGCGTGCTGGCCCGGCCTACCGGGCAGCACCTTATCGGCCACCAGGCCGTTGCCGCCTGGCGCTTCGCTCCACCACACCCCGTCGTCGGGCTGCTGGAAATGGCTTTCCTGCTGGAAATTCCAAACCGCCAGCAGCACCAGGCCGACTGTAGCCACAGCCAGCAGCGTTGCCTGCAAACGGTTGAAAAGACTTGTTTCCATCAGGGAAGCCCCTACTTCTCATCGCATTGCAGCACGTTCATTACCATCTGCAAAAAAAGAAGCAAAATACCAGAAAATCAGCGAGAAATCCAGAGAGAAAACGAGATAGAAGCGCCCGCCCCGGCGAATCCTCTGTCAACTCTGGAGACGCTTTCGTGAAAAACACCGGAAACAGGGAACTCTCTACGTCAAAGGGGATTCGCATACTAAAAACAGTATAAGTTGCCACGCTTTGGCTTTCGAGCGCCGGAAACCGGGGAAAATCTCCGTATGGATCCGGCCGTGCGCAAAAGGGGTGCGCGCCTGTTCCTGCCCGGATCGCGATTGCGGCTGTGGAATGGAAACTTGCCGGAGGAGTTCCGGAGTGGATCAGCGCCTGCGTTCAGATGGATTCCGGCCTGTTGCCGGGTGGCCTCCTGCCGCATCCGTTGCGCTGGTTACTTTCCAGCAGGCGGATGCGCGGAAATCCGCAGATTCCAGGCGATCTCCTCTGTATCCAGGAAGGATTCCACCCGATCCACGGCTCGATCCGCGAGGAATTGAACCGTCTCTGTAAACTTGGCGCCGGGCGCGCACGTCTACCCGAATGATGGCGGACAGCGCAGCATTGGAACCGATGACCATGGCCGTGGCAGAGCAATTCTCTTCCGAGGAGTTTTCGGCTGTCGTCAGGAGCCATCGGCTGCAGATCTTCCGCTTTCTGCTTGCCTCGACGCGCGATGTTGATTTGGCCGAGACGTTGACTCAGGAATGTTTTCTGAGGGCGCACCGGCACTGGGCGAGCTTTCGTGGCGAGTCGAGCGCGATGACCTGGCTGATGCGTATCGCCACCAATTTGCAGCGGGATCATTGGCGCAATCGGCGATTGCAGTTCTGGCGTCACGCCTTGACGCATGCTGTGGATCTGGACGAGGCCAGCGAGTGGCTGCCGAGTGGCGATCGTTCCGCCGAACAGCAGTTGCTGGCGCGCGAACGAGTCACCCGGGTCGGCAAGGCGGTGGCGCGATTGAGCGAACGGCAGCGAACGGTTTTTCTGCTGCGTTATGTCGAGGAGATGGAGTTGCGCGAAATAGCGTGTGCGACCGGGCTCAACGAGGGCACGGTCAAGGCGCATCTTTCGCGCGCAGTGGCAAAAGTGCGCGCGGAACTGGGGGAAGAGCGATGAGATGGATGAAAAAAATCGCCGGGTGTATCCATGCCGACGGCACGCGCAGCGCCGCAGTGGCGCGGTGCGGGTTGGGGGCGCCGGCAACGGACAGGGAAACGGACGCGAACCGTTGCCGTGTCTCCGGCCAGACGCCCGATGAAGCGTACGACCCGGGATTGGAGGAGGCGTTGGCGGAGTTTCGCTCGAGTCTTTGTGCCTGGAGCGAGGCGGTTTTTCAGCATTCGCCTACCGGCCCTGCCGTTGCGCCGCGCCGGCGTTTCATGCAATGGGCGTTGGGTTGGGCGCTGGTCTGCCTTTTGATTGCCGGGCTCGCTTCGGCTGGAATGTGGGAGCGCCGCCAGCAGCAGCAGAGGGTCGCTGTTGCACTCCGCTGGGCCGAGCACGAACGAATGGTTGCCGCACAGCAGGCCAAGCGGAAGAAAGATGCAGAAGAGAATCTGCTGGCCAGGATCAACAACGACGTATCACAGGAAGTTCCGTCCGCCATGGAGCCGCTGGTGCGGCTGATGTACGGTGAAGAAACGCAATAGAGGAATTTTGCGAGGAATGGGGTTTTCAGTAGTGGAGGCTTTTTTGAAAGCCTCCCGAGGATGAGGTTCCGGTTCATGGCCTATCCGGAACCTGTGGAAACGTAACTGGGACAGGAGCGAATTGCAGTCTGGCTCAGATCCGAGTCAGCTCGAGGAGAAGAAAAAGATGATGAAGTTCGGTGGAAGAATGTGGTCGGCATTGGCGCTGGGCAGCGCGCTGCTGGCTGGAACGGCGGCGATGGCGCAGGGGCCGGGTGGCGGAATGGGCATGGGGCCCGGTGGTGGCATGGGCATGGGAGCGAACGGCATGAGGCCGTGCCCTGGATTCGGAATGCATCAACCCCCCATGGAGCGGGCCTTCGGCATGATGGGTGGGCATGGCCGCTGGTGGAATAATCCCCGGGTGGTTGCGCGGCTGAAGCTGACCGACCAGCAGCGCAAGACGATGGACGGCATTCTGCTTGCGCACCGCGAGAAGCTTATTGATCTGCGGGCCGGCGTGGAGAAGGCAGAACTGGCGATGGAACCGCTGATCAGCGCTGACCGCCCGAACGAGGCCCAAATTCTTTCCCAGATTGACCGAGTGGCTCAGGCGCGCGCCGAACTGGAGAAAGCAAATGCGCGATTCCTGCTGGCGATTCGCGATCAACTGACGCCGGAACAGTGGAAGCAGGTGCAGAATTTCCGCGCAGACCGGGCGTATGGACGCCGCTGGATGGGGCCCGGCGGCTGGCAGTCGAACGGGACTGAGCCAGAGGGTGGAAACCCGAACGGCCAGGATCAGCATCCTATGCCTCCGCAAAGCGGGGCAAAGCCGGGGAATGCAGGGCCGGGAGCTGGAACGGAGCCATAAAACGAGTGCAGGATCTCAGCACGTGTGAAGCTGTACTCTCAGCCTGTGTGAGGCTGTAATCCGATCTGTCGGATGCGGAAGAAAAATTCTTTCGCATCCATCAGAGCAGCTACCTGTCCAGCACATCCAATGCGCCGGTCTCGGAAATTCGGACAGCTGTATGAGTGGAGGAATTGTTCCCCAGCCAGCCATTTAAGATGGCAGAAACGAGGAGCAACGATGTCACGACGTCCACGCCGGAATCACACAGCAGCCTTCAAGGCGAAGGTGGCTTTAGCCGCCCTGAAGGGAGAAAAAACCCTGGCCGAGCTGGCTACACAGTTTGACGTTCACCCCAATCAGATCACGGACTGGAAGACGCGGTTGCAGGAGGGCGCAGCCGGCATCTTTGGCGAAGACAAGGCAGAGGAGCAGGCCAAGGTCGATGTGGTCCGGATGCAGTCCAAGATCGGGGAGCTGGCATTGGCCAACGATTTTTTAGAAAGTGCGCTTGTCAAGGCGGGCTTGCTGAGCGCAAAGCGATGATCGATCCCGAACACGCATTACCGATTTCCCAACAGGCCGAGGAGCTGGAGATCAGCCGCTCCACGATTTACTACAAACCGCAACCTGTCTCGAAGGCCGATCTTCTTCTGATGCGGCGCATCGACGAGTTACACCTGAGTTATCCATTTGCCGGCAGCCGCATGCTGCGCGACATGCTCAGCCGACAGGGTGTGGAAGTGGGGCGCCGCCACGTGCGCACGCTGATGCGGCGCATGGGGATCGAGACTCTCTATCGCCGGCCGAACACCTCCAAACCAGCGCCAGGACACAAGATTTATCCCTATCTGCTGCGCGGCGTCGCGATCACCCGGCCCAATCAAGTCTGGTCCACAGATCACTGCTGTCCAAGATAGCAGTAGGCGTTTTAGACGGACGTTGATCTGACAGGGCATAGGGGGGCGTTC